>CAXTSI010000147.1:0-17072 GCA_964246695.1 uncultured bacterium | reverse complement strand
TAGCAATTAGCAATTAGCAATTAGCAATTAGCAATTAGCAATTAGCAATTAACAACTAACCACTCTTCTTCTCTAACAAATATTTGCCCAGTTTTGTTAGAGTCTTTCCTACTGATTTACTACCTTTGGACTAGGAAAAAAGTCACATAAGGTTTAGTAATTTCTTACTATCAGCTTAGGCATTCTGCTTCATGTAAACGTTGATGTCAATTTCTAAAATTGATATTGTTAACCCGAACGCGGATACACTATCAACTTAAACCTATGGGAGCCTCTCATGCAAGACAACATTCCCAATGAGAGTTCAGCGGAGAATCACGTTGAATTGAAGTTCAATCCTTTACCTACCAAGCGACCTACCAAGCGGATGGGTGTGGCATTACTTATTGTGGGGTTGCTGGCAACGCTGGGCTTCGTTGGTATCCATGCAGTTGTCAAGCCCAAAGGATCTGGAAGTTCTCAAGCCAAAGGGCGGCAAGGGCGGCAGATGACACCGACTGTGACGGTGGGGACGGTGACGCAAAAAACGGTTCCAGTGCAATTGCAGGCGATCGGCAATGTTCAAGCGGAGTCTACCGTATCGGTTACACCCCAAGTTGGTGGCATAATCACCGGAGTTTTCTTTAAAAAGGGTCAAGAGGTGAAAAAAGGGCAACTCCTATTCACGCTGGATGACCGAACAGAACAAGCCGCCATTCAACAAGCTAAGGGGACTCTAGCGAGAGATTTGGCGCAGATACAACAATATAGAGCGGCGTTAGCCAAAGATCTAACAGCTGTGCGACAAGCGCAGGCAAATTTGCTCAGAGATCAGGCACAAGCCCAGTATGCACAAGCACAAGCTGGTCGTTATACTAACTTGTACAAGCAGGGTGCCGTCAGTCAGGATCAAGCTCAGCAGTACTCCACCAACCGCCTAGCGACGACAGCAACCCTTCAGGCAGATAGAGATCTGATCGCTAATGCTCAAGCAGGAACGAAAGTAGATCAAGCGGCAATCCAGAATGCACAAGGGGTCGTCAAGTCAGACGAAGGGGTATTAAAAAATGCTGAAGTGCAACTGTCGTATACTAAAATTTACGCTCCGATCAGCGGTCGTGTTGGCAATCTTTTGGTGAATCAAGGCAATGTGGTTCAAGCCAATAGCACAAATGCCCTCGCAACAATCGACCAGATTAACCCGATTCAGGTTTCGTTTTCTGTTCCGGAAGCGAATCTGCCAGATATTCAAAAGTATATGAAGAATAACAAACTGACAGTGACCGCCACGAGTCCCAACAGCAATGCTCCTCCAGTAGAGGGTGTTTTGTCTTCTATAAATAATACGGTCGATAATACCACTGGAACCATTCAACTTCTAGCTTCGTTTAAAAATCCACAGGGGCAACTGTGGCCAGGTCAATATGTGAACGCGACGCTAAAGCTGAATACATTACTAAATGCAACAGTCGTCCCTGCGCAAGCTGTTCAGAATGGACCAAATGGTCAGTTTGTCTTTGTTGTCAAGTCTGACCAGACAGTACAAAATGTCCCAGTAACAGTTAGCAGTACAGTTAATGGGCTAGACGTGATCAACAGCAGCCTACAACCAGGTGCAACAGTCGTGACTGACGGTCAAGCGAATCTTATTTCTGGTAACAAAGTGCAAATCAAACCTGCTTCGGGGTCAACAGGAGTCGTTAATCGCTAATTGCTAATTGCTAATTGCTAATTGCTAATTGCTAATCGTTAATAGTAACAACCAACAACTAACAGCTAACAACTAACAACTAACAACTAACAACCAACAACTAACAAATGTTATGAACCTCTCCGAACTATTTATTCGTCGTCCCATCATGACGACGTTGGTGATGGTGGGTATCCTCATCTTCGGTGTGATGAGTTATCAGCTGTTACCGATCAGCGACCTGCCCAGTGTTGATTATCCGACCATTCAAGTGTCGGCGTCCAGACCAGGAGCTAGTCCGGAAACGATGGCGTCGTCTGTCGCCAGACCCCTGGAAAAGCAATTTTCTAGCATTGCCGGACTCGATTTGCTGAACTCGTCCAGTACTTTGGGGAGTACCCAAATCACTCTCCAGTTTAACTTAAGCCGTAATGTTGACGATGCGGCTCAGGATGTGCAAGCGGCAATATCAGCAGCGGCTGGACAGATTCCTAATGATTTGCCCAACCCGCCATCATACAGCAAAGTTAACCCAGCCGATCAGCCGATTCTTTATTTGTACATGTCCTCCCCTACCCTGCCGCTTTCCAAGGTAGACAACTACGCCGAAACCTACTTAGCGGAAAAGCTTTCTACTATCAGTGGTGTAGCGCAGGTACAGGTTTACGGTTCCCAAAAGTATGCAGCTCGCATTCAGCTTGATCCGCAAAAATTAGCGAGTTACCAGATTGGACTAGATCAGGTGCAAACCGCAATTCAACAAGGAAACGTGGATTTGCCCACAGGCAGTCTTTCAGGTAATTATAAGAACTTTACGGTGCAGGCAAACGGTCAATTAGAAGATGCCGGTGCTTATCGATCGCTCATCGTTGCCTACCGCAATGGTGCGCCAATCTACCTCAATCAACTGGGTCGAACCGTTGATGGTGTGCAAAACCCGAAAGTGGCAAGCTGGTATAACGATACCCGCGCCATCATTTTAACGATTCAACGGCAACCGGGAACAAATACGGTACAGATTGTAGACACAATCAAGCAAAAGCTGCCTGACTTAAGAAGCCAGATTCCAAAATCAGTTGAAATCGGTGTTTTCTACGATGCGTCTCAGTCAATTCGAGACTCAGTGGATGATGTCAGATTTACTCTGCTTCTGACCATCGCCCTGGTTATCTTAGTGATCTTCCTATTTTTGCGGAATCTCTCTGCGACAGTGATTCCTAGTTTGGCGTTACCTGTATCGCTGATTGCCACCTTTGCAGTGATGTATTTGTTTGGATACTCTCTGGACAACCTATCGATGATGGCGTTGACGCTTTCTGTGGGCTTTGTCGTGGATGATGCGATCGTCATGTTAGAAAATATCGTTCGCCACATGGAAATGGGTGAACGTCCTTTAGAAGCAGCGTTGAATGGTTCTAGAGAAATCAGCTTCACGATTTTGTCGATGACGATCTCGCTAGTAGCAGTGTTCATTCCGATGCTGTTTATGGGTGGATTGTTGGGACGACTGTTCCACGAGTTTGCGGTGACGCTTGCTGTTGCAATTCTAGTGTCTGGCTTTGTCTCCCTGTCCCTCACCCCAATGCTATGTAGTCGCTTTCTACGTCCACCCAATCGCCAAAATCAAAGCCGTCTGTATCAAGCCTCAGAGTATGTGTTCGATCGCTTCCTCGCTCTCTACGATTGGACTCTCAAAATAGCATTGAAGTATCACCGCACTACAATGATCCTATCTGGTGCGATCTTACTTGTCACCGTTTATCTACTTTTGGTAGTTCCCAAAGGCTTTATCCCCACCGAAGATACGGGACAAATCACTGCAATTACACAGGCGGCGTCAAGTGCTTCTTATGATGACTTAGTGCGTCACCAGCAAGATGTAGTTAATATCATCCGGCAAGACCCGAATGTGGATGCGGTTAATTCTAACATTGGTCCTGGTTCCAGTGCTAGTGGTAGCGGGGCAGCCGTTACGGGAAACACTGGCAATTTGTTGATTCGCCTCAAGCCTCGCACACAACGCCAGACTAGCGCTGACGATATCATCCAAACCTTGCGAACCAAACTGGCAACTGTTCCAGGTATTCAAGTTTTCTTACAAAATCCGCCTGCAATTCCCATCGGAACACAGCAGACTACAGGACTATATCAGCTGGCGCTACAAAGTACTGATGTCCAACCTCTTGAGCAGTACGTTCCGCAACTGGTAGCCAAGATGAAAACCCTTCCAGGACTCCAAGATGTTAACAGTGACTTGCAGTTGACGCCACAGATCAAGATTAACATTGACCGCGATAAAGCCTCAGCTCTTGGCATTACCGCACAAGCGATCGAAGACACGCTCAGAAATGCTTACGGCGGTTATCAAATTTCAACCATCTATGCAGCAAGTGATGAGTACGAAGTCATCTTGGAACTAGAACCACAGTATCAGCAAGACCCTAATGCTCTGATGCAGCTATATATTAATGCCAATAGTAGCAGTTCTAGCACTGGTAGCACAACTGGTAGCAGTTCTAGCACTGGTAGCACAACTGGTAGCAGTTCTAACAGTGGTAGCACCAGTAATAGCAGTTCCAGTACTGGACAAGTTCCTTTGAGTACATTTGCCAAAATAACTCAAGGAGTTGGACCTCTGATGGTCAATCACTTTGGTCGGATGAATGCAGCGACGATTTCCTTCAACCTGGCACCCAATACCTCACTTGGAGACGCCACTCAAGCCATAGACCAGCTTGTTCATACGGTTGTTCCTGCTAGTATCGCCACAAACTTCCAGGGGGCGAGTCAGCTATTTCAATCTTCACTGCCAAGTCTAGGACTGTTGTTGGTCATCGCTATCTTAGTAATTTATCTGATCCTCGGTATCCTTTATGAAGATTTCATTCATCCTCTGACCATTCTTTCTGGTCTGCCTTCAGCTGGATTTGGTGCATTGTTAACACTATTAATTTTTCACGTCGAATTGAATGTTTATTCATTCATCGGGATCATGCTTTTAGTCGGTATCGTCAAGAAAAATGGCATCATGATGGTGGACTTTGCTATTGAAGCGCAGCGAAACGAAGGCAAAAGTCCATTTGATGCTATATATGAAGCCTGCCTAATTCGCTTCCGTCCAATTATGATGACCACAATGGCGGCGCTGATGGGAGCATTGCCGATCGCCCTTGGATTTGGCGCAGGATCGGAATCCCGCCGTCCTCTAGGCATTGCAGTTGTAGGTGGACTGGTGTTTTCTCAGATATTAACCCTCTATCTAACTCCAGTATTCTTCACCTACATGGAAGCGTGGCGGAAACAGTTTAGCCAGGTTAAGTTTCGTCGGGTTTTCTCGTTTACAGGAGGTCGTTCGTGATTTTCAAAAAAAACAAATGGGCGATCGCCCACACCCACATTAGAAAGAAGAACTGCGCCAAGAGTTCTCAGAACTGGAAGATGAAGACATTCAGCAAGCCCTGATTGGACGATCGCATTATCGAGCTACCCACCTTTGCGGAGATCAACCTATGACTTTAACACTAGAACAAGAAATTCCTCCCTTACGTGAAGATGCAACAGGCGCAATTCGAGTAGGTAATACAAGGGTTTTGCTGGAACTGGTAATTCGTGCCTTTCAAGATGGTGCATCCCAATACTGCTCGGATAAGCAAAAATTAGAAACCCGGTTTCTTAAAGAAACCGGGTTTCTGGCATCTCAACTATTCTCAACCCTTGCAGTATTGGGAGTGGAAGGGGATTGTTTTATATCTGCCCTTATGAAAGAAATTGATGGTGATTCAAAGGTTATCTGCGTCAGTCAGGAGTCAGGAGTCAGGAGTTAGGAGTTAGGAATTATCTACACATGACAACCAACAACCAACAACTAACAACTAACAACTAACAACTAACAACTAACAAATATTATGAACCTTTCAGAAATATTCATTCGTCGTCCCGTTATGACGACCTTGGTGATGATTGGTATCCTCATCTTTGGTCTGATGGGTTATCAGTTGTTACCGATCAGTGCCCTGCCTAATGTGGAGTTTCCCTTCATTTCAGTTTCAGCTAGTCTGCCTGGTGCCACTCCTGAAACAATGGCGTCCTCTGTAGCAGCACCTCTAGAAAGACAGTTTTCCAGTATAGCCGGACTCGATTCGTTCAACTCTACTAGTTCAACCGGCACCACCAACGTCTCTTTACAATTTAACTTCAGCCGCAACGTCGATGACGCTGCTAAAGATGTACAGGCGGCAATTTCAGCGGCTGCGGGGCAATTGCCTCAAAATATGCCTCACCCGCCCACGTACCGCAAGGTTAACCCATCGGTTGCGCCGATTCTTTACTTATATCTTTATTCAAAAACACTCCCTATCTCTACGGTAGATGAATACGCAGAGGTAACTATTGGTCAGCCGATCTCGATGATTAATGGCGTTGCCCAGGTGCAAGTATATGGTCAGCAGCAATATGCAGTGCGTGTCCAAGTTGACCCGCGAGAGTTGGCTGCGCGGGGAATCGGGCTGGATCAGGTGCAGACTGCCATTCAGCAAGGGAATATGAATTTACCGACGGGCAGTTTCTCTGACAAATACAAAAGCTACATGATTCAAGCTAATGGTCAACTTGAGAATGCTGCTGCCTATCGACCGCTGATTATCGCTTATAAAAATGGTGCCCCAGTGCGGATTCAAGATGTGGGTCGCGTGATTGACAGTGTGCAGAATAACAAAGTCATAAACCTCTACAATGGCAATCAGTCCGTGGTCTTAGCTGTGCAGCCTCAGCCGGATGGTAACACCGTGCAGATCGTCGATGCTGTTAAGCAACTCATGCCTACCCTCCGCAAGCAAGTACCTGCCTCAATTGAGATGGGTATTATGTACGATCGCTCCCAAACCATCCGGGCTTCCGTTGATGATGTGAAATTCACGTTATTTCTATCGGTTTGTCTCGTTGTCTTGGTGATCTTCTTATTTTTGCGCGACATGGCTGCGACGCTGATTCCCAGTTTGGCGCTACCTGTAGCGATCGTCGGCACTTTTGCAGTGATGTATGTTTTAGGTTACTCACTGGACAACCTTTCGCTGATGGCATTAACCCTCTCCGTCGGCTTTGTGATCGATGATGCAGTTGTGGTGCTGGAAAATATTGTCCGTCATCGAGAAATGGGTGAACCTCCCCTGCAAGCAGCGTTAAATGGGTCGAGAGAAATCGGCTTCACAATTTTGTCGATGACCCTCTCACTAGTAGCGGTATTCATCCCCATGCTATTCATGGGTGGATTAATTGGTGGGTTATTTCACGAGTTTGCCGTAACGATCGCCGTTGCTATTTTGGTGTCGGGGTTTGTCTCCCTCAGCCTGACACCAATGCTGTGCAGTCGTTTTCTCCGTCCACATCAACAGCAGCAAAATCGCCTGTATCGAATCTCAGAACGTGGATTTGATCTGCTGCTGCGAGGTTATGAGTTGACGCTTAAACTTGTTCTAGAATACCGTTTTGTCACGCTGATCGTTTCCGGCATCATCTTGGTGTTTACGTTCTACCTATTTACCGTGGTTCCCACAGGGTTTATTCCCACAGAGGATACCGGGCAAATTATGGCAAACACAAAAGCTGCACAAGACATTTCCTTTGATGATATGCTGCGTCACCAGCAGGCGATTGTTGACATCATTCGCAAAAACAAGAGTGTCGCAGCAGTTGACTCTATCGTTGGTGCAAGCGGTCCGAATGCGGCAGTTAACTCCGGACGAATTACGATTCTACTGAAGCCACGTTCCCAACGCCGTCTCAATTCCGACCAAATCATCCAAAAGTTGCGACCTAAGTTGACGGGAGTACCCGGTATCCAGGCATTCCTACGCTCTCCACCTGCCATTCCCATCGGCGGACAGCAAACAAACTCATTGTATCAATATACTCTACAAAGTCTCAACCCTGAAGAACTTTATAAATACGTTCCTAAACTAGAAGAGAAAGTCAAAACTATACCAGGAGTGCAAGATGTCAACAGCGATGTTGAAATGAGTACTCCCCAGGTACAAGTCGAGATTGACCATAAGAAAGCTTCAACTCTCGGCATTACGGCGCAACAAGTTGAAAGCGCCCTCAGCAGTGCCTATGGAACTCGCCAAGTTTCAACTATTTACACTGCCAACGATCAGTTTTACGTGATTTTGGAAGTCGAACCCCAATATCAGCGCGATCCCAATGCTTTATCGCTGCTTTACATTCGTTCCAGCAATGGACAACTGATTCCCTTAAATGCGATCGTTAAAATCACCCAAAACGTCAGTCCCCTCACCGTCAATCACGTCAGTCAAATTCCTTCTGCCACTATATCGTTTAACCTAGCAGAGAATATGTCATTGGGGCAAGCGACGCAAGCGATTAATGAACTAGCACGTACTATATTGCCTTCAACCATTACCCCTAGCTTTCAGGGTTCAGCGCAGGTTTTCCAAAAGTCCTTCCAAGATTTAGGGTTGTTGTTGGTGGTATCGATTGTTGTCATTTATCTGATCCTGGGTATCCTTTACGAGGATTTCATTCACCCGCTGACGATTCTTTCGGGTCTGCCTTCGGCGGGTTTTGGTGCGTTATTAACTCTGTTGATTTTCCAGGTTGATTTAAATCTTTACTCCTTCATCGGTATTATCTTGCTGGTCGGCATTGTCAAGAAAAACGGGATTATGATGGTAGACGTTGCCATAGAAATACAGCGAAACGAAGGTAAACGTCCCCTTGATGCCATCTACGAAGCCTGTCTGATTCGCTTCCGTCCGATTATGATGACCACAATGGCTGCTTTGATGGGGACACTACCAATTGCAATCGGGGCAGGTTCAGGTTCTGAAGCGCGTCGTCCTTTGGGGATTGCGATCGTTGGCGGATTAGTGTTCTCTCAGATACTAACTCTCTACCTAACTCCAGTGTTCTACATTTACATGGAAATGTGGCGCAAACAACTCGGTCAACCTAATTTGTACCGCATCTTCTTTCCCAAGAAAACCAAGCACTCAAATTGAAGCTAATGGCTAATTGCTAATGGCTAATTGCTAATGGCTAATTGCTAATGGCTAATAGTAACAATTGGCAATTAGCAATCAACAATCAGCAATCAACAATCAGCAATCAACAATTAGCAATCAGCAATTAGCAATTAGCAATTAGCAATCAGCAATTAGCAATCAACAATTAGCAATTAACAATTAGCAATTAACTTCCCGTCGCAACACTAGACAAAAGGTTGAACCTTCATCCAGTTTACTTTCAACAGTGATAGTTCCGTTCATTAAGCGTACCAATTTGTCTACAATTGCTAGTCCTAAACCTGTGCCGCCGTGTCTGCGTGTAGTAGACTGATTTAATTGCCAAAATCCTTGGAAAATGTTTTTCAATTCAGCTTCCGGGATGCCAATGCCAGTATCTATGACTATCACCCTTAATTGGTCTTGATCTAGTTCTTGGATTTCTAAAAATACACCGCCAGCGTCTGTGAACTTAATAGCGTTGCAATTAGATTAACCAACACTTGCCGGACGCGATCGCTGTCGTTGACAATTTTGGGGTTTTGGACATTGGTGTGAATAGCCAATGTTAAGTTTTTTTGCTCTGCAAGGAAACGCAGTTCTTCTGTGGTAGTTGTGACTAACTCCACTAAGTTAAATTCTTGCAGTTGTAGATCCAGCCTACTTGCCTCAAGTGACGAATAGTCAAGTATATCCTCGATCAGCGCTAGTAGATGTTTACCACTGTTGACAATTTTTTCTACCATACTTGTGATTTCTGGGGGGAACAGATGGTAATAGCGGCGCAACATCAGTTGAGAAAACCCCAAAATTGCATTCATTGGGGTACGTAGTTCGTGGGATACAACTGACATAAACTGGGTTTTTATCCGTGCAGCTTCTTGTAATTGCAAATTCTGGAGTTGAATCAAGTGCAGTTTTTCCTCTGCCTGCTTGCGGGCTGTGACATCCCGCAGTAGCCAGCGCCAACCGAGAGGGTTTCCTTCGCCGTCGGACACAGTAGTTACACTTATAGAACAATGAAATTTATTACTATGTCGCGGTTGTAAGCAGATTTCCCACTCCTGCATTCGCTCCATGTGATGCAGTTGGAGCAGTTGTGTACGAAAGGCTCGTCGTTCTTCTTCTGGAATGTAGCTGCTCAAGGGTTTGCCTTGGAGGAACTTTTTCGGAACTTTGAGCAGGTTAGTAGCGGCGCAGTTAGCTTCGATGATTTTGCCGTTGGTATCTGTGATCAAATAGCCATCAGGTGCAAAATCGAACAATTCTTGGTAGCGCTGGCGTTCTTGCTCTATTAAACCATAAGCGATCGCTAAGTGCTCATTCTGCTGTAGCAACTCTTCCTCTGCCACATGCAATTCTTCCAAGGAGTTCTGGAGTTCCTCTAAGGCTTGCGCCAGCAAATCTTGTCGCGGCAATGACGATTCGTCCGCGTGCTGACTTAATGTCTCTGTACGCTGACGCACCTCTTCTATCTGCTGGGCAAACCTGTCCAAATTCACACACCTACCCCCATAAGCGATCAAGCTATTTACAGTTTACGTGAGCAGGCTTTATATATACTCTATCTAGAGTTGTCAGTCATTAGTCGTCAGGAGTAGACTATTGATACCTAAATATAAATGTATAAATAAATACTGTTAGTTGTTAGTTGTTAATTGTTGATTGTTGATTGTTAGTTGTTAGTTGTTAGTTGTTAGTTGTTAGTTGGTAATTGTTAGTTGCTAGTTGTTTGTTTGTTGTTTGTTGTTAATAGCTAATCGTAGTCAGGTAATTAGCTATGCAGGTGACGCTCGTTGCTTTGTCGCTACCGCAGATCCATCCTGCAGCCTGGTTCCCTGCCTTAGATGGTGTCTCACCATTAACAATCAACAATCAACAACTAACAACTAACAATCAACAATCAACAACTAACAACTAACAACTAACAACTAACAATCAACAATTAACAACTAACAACTAACAACTAACAACTAACAACTAACACTCTTTCTTGCACTCCTCCATTAATAATATGACTCCCTGGACTTGCGCTCCTATACTGATTAATGGGGTGCAAACGACTTGACACTGGATCGCCCTACCTCGGCGGTTTGTGGCGTTCAATAGTACTTCATAAGATTCCGACTCCCCAGCAATAATTGCCCGCATCGGCTGTTTTAGTGGCTCTAGGGGTAGACCAATATCCAAGCTCATTAAGTGCCGCAAAAAAACTTCATCAGCGCGCAAACCCCACAATTCCTCAGATCGACGGTTCCAGATCAGGATGTGCAAACCAAGGTCGAGAACTACTACTCCAGCGCGGAGGCTGGTGAGGATAGATTCTAAAAAGCTGTTAACTCGGTTGATTTCCTCGCCGCGCAGGCGCAGTTCTTGGTTGATTGTCTGCAATTCCTCGTTGGTAGATTGCAGTTCTTCATTCATCGTCTCCAGTTCTTCGTTGGTAGACTGGAGTTCCTCATTGGTTGTTTCTAGTTCCTCCACGGTTGATTGGAGTTCTTCGTTAGTAGTTTCTAACTCTTCGTTAGTAGATTGGAGTTCTTCATAGGCTGTTTCTAACTCCTGGTTAGCCTGTACCAGCTCGTTTTGCAGCTGCTTAAAGCGAGTAACGTCACTGAAAATAAGCTTTATACCGAGTATATCATTTTTTCCATCTACCAAAGGTATGATATTTACATCCAAATATCTCATTTCCCGCTCAGCGGTGAGCCATTCTATGTCCTTTAAGGTAATGGCGCGACAATTGTTGCGAACTTGGTCGATAGGCGATCGCAACTCTACTGGTCGGTAGGAAAGTTCTAAATCTTGTAATGGGCGACCCAAATCTTTAGGATTGAGATTAAACAATGTCCGGGCTTGAGCGTTTGCTACTAATACTGAGTTATTGAGATCCACAATTATTTGAGCAACCGGATCAATCTCGAAGGCTGCTTCATAAATGCGGATTTGTGCAACTATTTCTGGGATGGGTTGCTGGTTGTGGGGGTGCGCCATGGAAAGCAGGATGTCGCGACGGTTGCCATTTGGGGTTTTAGTGAATATCCGTCGCCGCAAATCAACTGGGGTGAAGGAGTGGTTGCGAGTAAACAACATTTCTGCTTTGCCCAAAAATAGAAACCCGCCGTCATTTAAAGCAAAGTGAAAGCGATCTAGGATTTTAGATTGAGTTTCTGTGTTGAAATACATGAGAGTGTTACGGCACAAGAGCAGGTCAATCCTACCTATGGGTGCATCCTGAACTAAATCGTGGCGACCAAAGATAACGCACCGGCGCAGATCTTTCTGGACGATGTATCTACCATTGACTTGATCGAAGTACTTATCTAGCAGGTCATGGGGAATTCCTTGAACTTCCTTATCACTGTAAGAAGCATAACGAGATTGGTTGAGAGCATCTGCATCCACATCAGTGGCGAAAACTTTCACTCGCCCCGCGTACTGTTCCATGCCTAATGCCTCAGCCAGCAACATGGCTATGGTGTAGGTTTCCTGTCCGGAAGCGCATCCCGCACTCCAGACCCGGATTGGTTTGCTGATTGGCTTTTTGGCAACGATCAGGGGAATGATCTCCGATGCTATGTATTCCCAAGCTTGTGGTTCTCTAAAGAAAGCGGTGACGTTGATTAAAATTGTATTAAATAGCTCAACAAACTCGTCCGGGTGTACCTCTAAGTAGTCAAGATAATCACTGTAGTTTTCGATATTAAGCGACTGCATACGCTTGCAAATGCGGCGGCTTAAGCTTGTACGCTTATAACCATTGAAATCAAAACCACGGTTACGTTTGATGTAATCTAAAAGGTTTTCTAATTCTGGGTTTGTTTCTGTAAGGGTCATAATTATAGCTGTTTATAGTCAATAGTCCATAAATTATAAATTTTAACTACTCCCATGATGCTACGGGGACGGGAGTAATTACTATAGCCCGCCCAATTAGAATGCTCGTTTCTCGTTCCCAGCCAGAGGCTGGGAATGCAGTCTTAGGGGCTGCTGCCTCATTGCTGGCAAAATATGGAGGCATCAGCCCGCCAATTAGGCATTCCCATGCAGAGCATGGGAACGAGAACTGCTATAATGATTCATCTAGAAATCAATTTTTAACTAAGTTCAATAATGCAGGAGCGATCGCCTCTAGGGCAAGTATAAAATCAACGGCACCAGTTGCAATTGCCGCTTTTGGCATACTGTAAAACTCACAAGTTGCCTCACTTTGGGCAATCACTGTGCCGCCCATTAGTTTAACCGCCTCTACTCCTGTTGCTCCATCGCCATCCATACCAGTCAGGACAACAGCGATTACCTTTTTTAGGAAACTAGTAGCAGCAGACTGAAACAGCACATCGCCTGCGGGACGGACACGGTGAACTTTTTCTGCATCGGACAAAGATAGGGTATAATCTTGGTTAATCACTAAATGATGGTTGGGAGGAGCGATGTAAACCGTCCCTGGTTTTAACCTATCTCCTGCCTCTGCCTGCTTCACCTGTAGGAGTGTGCGCTTGCTCAAAATCTCAGCCATCATACTCGGGTAACTGGGACTTAAGTGCTGCACTATAACTATCGGTGCGGGAAAATCTTTAGGTAAGTTTGATAATATTTTGCTTAAAGCTTTCAGTCCGCCGGCAGATGCCGTCAGCACGATTATATAATTATTAGCTATCATTCTTTAGTTTTCCGTTTTCCGGAGTTGGATTTATTTCCGGTTCTGCCGTAACATCGTTGTGATTGAGTAGCACTTGGCGGATAACACCGGCACTGTCCTCGGCATCCTGTGCGCTTTCTTCCAATCGTTTTGCTGACAAACTTTGGTTGCGATCGCGCATTCGGCTAGCTATGCGACGCGCTAGAGATGATTTCTCCTCTAGTGCCCTGAGAGCGATCCATAGTGCATCCTCTAAGGCATGGGATTGCTTTGACAGCAGACTTTCCGACGAGTAAGCGTGACCAATGCGACAGCGGAAGCGCAACAAATCTCCCTCATTTATTTCCCACAGAGTACCGCCACAATCTGGACAGCCGAAGGTCGATGGTTTCCCCGCTCTTTCGTCACTATTTAGCACCGACATATTCGCCTCCGTCAATTTAGATTCAATTTCCATCTCACGGGACACAGAGTTTTCTTTTACCTCTATCGGCTTGTTAGCTAGATTTACCAGGACACTTGGAATATCTGCCAGTGGTAAGATATAATCAATGCCGTATACGTTCTCGATGGCACTGCGTGGCATTCCTGTATACATAGCATCGTCTGGTGACTGAACAACTGCCACACCGTTCCGCATTTTCACTGCCTTCAGTCCTGCCGTGCCGTCGTCCAGCACACCTGTTAACACAACGCCGACCACTCGCCGCCCGTAAGATTGCGCCGCACTACGAAATAATGGATCGACAGCTGGGCGATGGGTGTTTTCTCTTGGACCCTTTACTAAACTAATGTATCCTGGTTTAACTAGTAAGTGATAGTCCGGTGGGGCAACGTATATCCGCCCCTTAACAATTGCTTCACCATTCTGCGCATGGGACACTGGTAAGCCTGAGACTTTATTCAGGATACGTGGCAAAACACTTGTGCCGTGAGATGGAACATGAAGCACTATAAATATAGTAGCATTCAGATCGGGCGGTAACTTTTTTACAAGATTAATCAGAGCTTCGACTCCGCCTGCCGAAGTTCCGATAACAATGATATCGTGTCCGGGCATTTGTCCCTCCTTCCAATAGCAGCGCCAGTGAAGGAAAATTAGAGTATAATCAGTACTCTAACAAAATAGGAATACGAATTCACCTAGCTTTAAGTAGATATAGTGGTTAGTGGTTAGTTGTTAGTGGTTAGTGGTTAGTGGTTAGTGGTTATGTGTTAAGTATTTAGGCGCACTCTCAAGTAAGTGTGTAAATAAATGTTAATAGTAGGGTGCGTTTAATAACAGCTTGACCAAAACCTGTTTGAACAGATCAGTGCGATAATAAATGTGGTTGACAAACGGGGATATTTATGGAGTCAGTGATTTGCGAACAATCCCCGCTCTGTTGAGTACTCTATCAATGCAAAGTAGGTGTGGATAGGGCGCAAATGCACCCTATCCACACTTGAATACCCGTAATTGCCGAGCGATGCATCCTCTACTCCGCCTGCCTCAAGAGCGTCCCCGGCTTACCATTTGTAGAATCTTTTATCGAAACTGTATAAGTAATTACTCGGTTGCACAATTTTTCTAACTTTGCCGTCGCTCTTGGATGTCACGTAGAGTTCTCTTTTTTCATCTATTCCGAACCGGGCTTCCGATCGGCTGTTGCCAACTATTTGTAGAAAGGAGCGTTCCTGATTGCCCTCAGATAGTCGGAGTTCTTGTATCTTTGCCTGTTTACCATCAACAAGGTTATCGACAGGGACATGGAAAAATCGCCCGTCATTAGCGAAGTCTGCAAAAACATACTGACCGACTAGTTCGGGAATGGCACTGCCCCGGTAAACAAAACCGCCAGCGATCGAAATACCGTAAAATCCTACAGTGCCTGGGGGTATACTATGCTGGTATTGGGCAACGGGGTAGGTGTAATTAAAATTGGCATCGTTGGCAGGTAATGCAAAAATGACGTTTTCGTTGTTTCTATCGGTCAAAAAAGTACCCTCCCGCGCAGGCCAGCCGTAATTAGCTCCTTTTTTTCCAATATTCACTTCTTCGATAAAAGCCTGACCTATATCGGCAATAAGCATTTTATTCTTACCACCCGTGTCCCAACTGAAACGATGAGGATTACGCAGTCCATAAGCCCAAATTTCACCTAGCGTACCAGAGTTGCCATTGTTAACAAAAGGATTATCAGCAGGGATGCCATATTTACCATTAGCGCTATTGCTACCGCGAGGGTCGATGCGGAGAATTTTTCCCAGTGGTGTGCCTAGATCTTGTGCATTATCAATAGGATCTGTCCTGCTGATCGGAAAGCCGTCGCTGCCGCCATCACCGGTTGCGATGTAAAGTATGCCATAATCCGCATCGCCTTGTTTGGCATTAGGATTAAAGGCTAATTGTCCTACGTTGTGATCTGGATAGGGCTGTTCGATGCGCAGGATCTCGCGAACTGTTCCAGAAAAAGTGTTGGCGGCAGGATCAGTCGCAGTCCACTCGCGAATCACGTCGTGGTGAGAACTTTCTATGGTATTTTTATTTTTGTCAACAATTGTCTTAGTAACCGGAAAATCAGGTGTTCCGGTATCTTTATTTTGGGCGTCTACCGTGTAAAAGCGCCCATTAGTGGCAAAGTCCGGGTGAAAGGCAAAGTATGAAAACCCCTGTTGAGCCTGGTCACGAAATCCTGCGCCCACTAAACTTTTAAGATCCATGTAAACGGTAGCAGTGCCGTTAATAATCACATAAAGCTGACCGCGTGTATCGTTTACGAATAACCGCCCACTACTGTCACCTGCAGCAGCAAGCAAGTTCAATTGAGCGGATTTTTGTTGCCCAATTCCGCTATCGGGAATTTTCACAACTTCTTGCAATCCAACGGCAAGGTTCGACTTTGCAATCGGTTCAGGAATAGGATTCCCTGTTATCTGAGCAGAGGCAATAGTGGAAAAAGTAACTGTAAAAAAAAGAAGAATACAAATCCAACGCCAAGAGATGGATTTCTTTGTAAAGCTCGGATGCCTCTGGTGAAATTTTTTTTGGAGTATCATCAAAATTAATGGGTAGAAACCTCGTCCTTCGTCGTCCTTTTTGTATTTTTCCATTACCGCCTTGGGGTTACTTAACTTGGTGTACTTTTGTGCTGCACTTTCAATGGGACAATTACCATCTCAAGTTTTTCACCCCAACGGGAGCGCCAGTTCCCTGCGGAGGGAAACCCTCCTTCTCCCAAGGGGAGACGCTGACGCTCCTTCGTCGCTAACGCTTCGCTAACGCGAACAGGACTGGACTCACCTGTACGCATAACGGTTTTGCTCCGATAGCGCAGCGTTAGCGAGGAACGAGCGTCGGAGCCTTCCCTTGCGGGAGTGATGTTAGCCTTGCCAAAGTTATCGGTCGGTACTATCCAAACGACACTGCATTACCCCTCGTAAGGCTGGTTAATCGTTTGGTTCTAGGGTCACGTGGACTGGCTGCGCATCCCGGAGTAGGAACTTTAACACTTGCCGATAACGTAGTCAGTTAAGACTTAGGCGGGTCAGCTACCTGAAGATAAAGGCACTAGGTCCCCGTCTCTTCAGAGCGGGGTGCTGACAATCGTTATTACTACGAGTTAACAAAAAGATTATACCGGAACAGAAAACACCTTTAAACGTCAAAATTGTTTTTCGTTAGATAAGTAGGCGATCGCAATTCTACTTAAAATTGGCGGGCAGGATGCCCACCCCACAAGAACTTAAATATCTTGTGGGG
>CAXTSI010000146.1:0-17086 GCA_964246695.1 uncultured bacterium | reverse complement strand
ACTAACCACTAACCACTAACCACTAACCACTAACCACTAACCACTAACAACTAACAACTAACCACTAACCACTAACCACTAACCACTAACCACTAACACATTTTAGTCTATCGCTTCGTAATCAGCCTGTAAGGTACTTTCGTCTTCAAAGTCAAAATTGAATTGCGGCGTTAGTGTTCCATTCATTGGGTCATCCAATCCCGGGGTAAAGGAACTGTTTGAAGCAACGGTAACTTCATCAGTTTGGCTATTAGCTCGATTGTACACATCAGCACCAATGGCAAACAGAGCTTGCTGGAAGTCATCCAAGCGTTGTTTGAATTCTGTTAGAGATATGGAGTTGTCAACCATTGCTGCTTGGAGTTTTGAGGCTTTTTCATTTGCCAAAACTTTCATAGAATCGCCAATCAAGCTGTGATTGTCCTTTAAAGTCGATTCGTAACTAAACAACAGATTATCAGCTTGGTTTTTAAGTTCAACCAGTTCTCTGCGCCTAGTGTCCTCTTCGGCAAACGTTTCGGCTTGAAGCCGCATTCGTTCCACTTCGTTAGAACTCAAACCACCTGTATTGGTAATCCGAATGCTCTGTTCTCTGCCCGTACCTTTGTCTTGGGCAGAAACTTTCAGGATGCCGTCCACATCAATGTCAAAAGCCACTTCAATTTGTGGTACACCACGAGGAGATGGGGGAATTCCCGTCAACAGAAATTTGCCGAGACTCTTATTATCCCGTGCCATTGCCCGTTCACCTTGGAGGACATGAATTTCCACTCCTGTTTGCCCATCCACTGCTGTGGAGAACACTTGGGACTTGCTGGTAGGAATTGTGGTATTGCGTTCGATGATTTTAGTGAACACTTCTCCCAAGGTTTCAATTCCTAGTGATAGGGGTGTAACATCTAACAGTAGGAGATTATCGACTTCGCCACCCAGTACTCCTGCTTGGATAGCAGCTCCCAGTGCTACCGCTTCATCGGGGTTGACAGAGCGATCGGGAGCTTTACCGTGGAAAAATTTGATCAGGGCGTTTTGGACTGCGGGAATGCGAGTGGAACCACCCACCAAAATAATTCGTTCAATGTCTTGCGGTTTAAGGTCTGCGTCTTTTAGCGCCAGGATCATGGGTTCGATGGTAGCTTCAATTAAATGACCCGTCAGTTCTTCAAATTTGGCGCGAGTGAGTTCCATTTCCAGGTGCTTGGGACCAGTTTCATCAGCGGTGATAAACGGCAAGTTGATTGAGGTACTCATCATACTGGAGAGTTCAATCTTTGCCTTTTCCGCTGCTTCCCGCAGGCGTTGCAGAGCCATTTTGTCAGCACTCAGGTCGATTTTATCGAATGCACCGAAGCGTTCTATCATCCAGCGCACGATACAGTTATCAAAATCGTCTCCACCTAAATGGTTGTGACCACAAGTCGCCTTAACTTCAAATACTCCATCCCCAAGTTGCAGGATGGAAACATCGAAGGTGCCACCGCCCAAATCAAAGACTAGAATTAACTGCTCTTGGTCTTGCTTTTCCAACCCAAAGGCTAAAGCCGCAGCAGTTGGTTCGTTGACGATTCGCAGTACTTCTAGTCCGGCAATAGTACCAGCGTCTTTAGTCGCTTGTCTTTGGGCATCTGTAAAATAAGCGGGCACAGTGATCACTGCCTGATTTACCGATTCACCCAAGAAGTTTTCCGCATCCTGTTTTAGCTTTTGCAGGACCATGGCGGAGATTTCTTGCGGTGTGTAGTTACGTCCGCGAACTTGAACATCAACAGTATCGTCTCGACCTTTGACACAGGTATAAGGTACGCGATCGCGTTCTGTTGCGGTGTCATCCCAGCGACGACCAATGAATCGTTTGATACTGTAAATTGTGTTCTCAGCATTAGTGACAGATTGACGCTTTGCCAGTTGTCCGATCAAGCGATCGCCGCCTTTGCCAAATCCCACAATACTTGGAGTGGTTCGTCCACCTTCTGAGTTGGCAATAACAATTGGTTGACCACCTTCCAGAATCGCGACGCAACTATTAGTAGTGCCTAAGTCGATCCCAATAACTTTTCCCATAAGTATCGGTATTTTTACTGATTTATTGTCCCTAATTGCGGGCGTGATGTTTCGCGGACTATAGTCATTGCTAATAGCTAATGGCTAATTGCTAATTGCTAATAGCTAATAGCCATTAGCCGTTAGCTATTAGCACAAATGACAATTTAACTGTTTACTGGAGCCGACTGATTTTCCTCTGAAGGTGGCGTGTCTTCCTTCGGAGCAGCGACTTTGACCATGGCATGGCGCAGTACGCGATCGCCCAGGTAATATCCGCGTACTAACTCTTCTAACACTGTTCCTTCGGAATATTCATCCGTAGGTTCCCGCATTACTGCTTCGTGTAGGTTGGGATCAAATGGTTCACCTTCAGGGCGCATCGGCGATACACCCAAGCGCTTCAGGCTATCTACTAATTGCTTGTAAACACCTTGATAACTTTTGTGGATAGTCATTTCCCCTTCACTTTGGGGTTTAAGATGCGCTCTCGCCCGCTCAAAATTATCAACTACTGGCAGTAATTCAGTAATTGTGTTCCGCTTGACCTGCTGTTCTAATTCTTCTTTCTCTTTTTGAGTTCGTTTGCGGTAATTCTCAAAATCTGCCGCGATCCGCATATATTGAGTATTGCGCTCTTCTAGTTGCACTTTCAAAGACTCCATTTGTGGAGTTGTTTCTCCTCTGGCTGCGGTGTCAACGGTCGTGTTCTCAGTCGCAGCTACGCCATTTTCTTGATTAAGCGTAGCTGTATCTCCGGGTACGTTTGTTTGATCTACCACTTGCTCTTTAACCTCACGCTCCAATTCGTTAGAGTTCATTTGGGCTGGAGAGTCGCTCTTCATTGCTTGCTTTACCTCTGTTGGTTCACCCGTAGCTTGGCTTGAATTGTTAATTTGTTTATTCTCGTCTATCATTGTGTACTCTTCCCAGACATTTGAGCCGGCGTTTCCTTGCCAAATTTTGCACCCGTTGAATCTGGGGGGCAAAAAGCGCGAACCATGACGCTTGTCAGATGTTAGGACTCCTCTCTATTGCCCTTCACGGTTTGCAACTGCCTTTTATTGTGACAAATGCTGAGCATGTTAGCGAATTGCTAATGCTAATTGCTAATTGCTAATTGCTAATTGCTAATTGTTGATTGCCATTAGCCGTTAGCCGTTAGGCATTAGCCATTAGCCATTAGCCATTAGCCATTAATTGAGTACATATGTCGATTTTGTCGTTGAGCTTGGGAACACTCTAACTAGAGGTTTCCGCTATTCATTGCTTATATATGACTTACTCGTCACCACAAAGGCGCAGTACTGCTCTAACGACAAGAACGGAGTTTTCGCCCTTCGGCAATAAGCTTGTGCAATCTGGCTATGTCGATAGCGAACAAATGAGACAGGCGCTGATTGAAAGCCGCAAGTCTGGCAGACCGCTGACAGAAGTATTAGAATCAATCGCTGGGCAACAACTAGCACCAGAGTTACTCAGGCAATACAAAAAACAACAGCTATTTGAACTCAAAATACTCTACGGCGTTGAATTCCTCGATCCGGAAGTTAGCCAAGTTGGTAATACGACGGTCGGTCATCTGATTGATACCCTGATCCCAGTGGATATCTGTCGTCGTCATCATTTAGTGCCACTAGCAAAAAATGAAGACCAAAACCCACCCTCCGTTTTAGTGGCAATGGTCGCCCCAGATAATTTAGAGGCTTCCGATGACCTGAACCGCATCTTGCGTCCCCAGAATTGGGCATTGCAGCGCATGGTGATTACTCAGGAGGACTACCAGCAAATAATCAACAAATATTTGGACGATCTGGCTGTTCGGCAAAAGCACCAAGAACAAGAAAAGTTCACAGACATTAATCAGGATTTAGAAAATCTAGAGAATCTCAACCTCAATGTAGACGAAGCCCCCGAAGATGCAGACGCTGACTTAGGTGCGGCGATGAAGGGTGCTGAGGATGCCCCAGTCATCAATCTGGTGAACAGAATCCTTGCTAAAGCATTGCATGATAAAGTTTCTGATATTCACATCGAACCGCAGGAAGAAAACTTACGCATTCGCTTTCGCAAAGATGGGGTGCTGCGTGAGGCGTTTGACCCCTTGCCCAAAAAAATCATCCCTGCCGTTACAGCTCGTTTTAAGATTATTGCCAACCTAGATATTGCTGAACGGCGTTTACCTCAAGACGGACGCATCAGAAGGTTGTTTGAGGGACGCAAGGTAGACTTCCGCGTTAATACCTTGCCTAGTCGCTACGGGGAAAAAGTCGTGCTGCGGATTTTGGATAACTCCTCAACACAACTGGGGTTGAATAAGTTAATTACCGATCCAGAGACTTTACATATTGTCCAGGAAATGGTAAGTCGTCCCTTTGGTCTGATTCTGGTGACCGGACCAACTGGTTCCGGTAAAACAACATCGCTGTATTCGGCATTGGCAGAAAAGAACTCTCCAGGAATTAATATCAGTACTGTAGAAGACCCGATTGAGTATAGCTTACCTGGGATCACCCAAGTGCAGGTGATTCGCGAAAAAGGGCTGGATTTTGCTACCGCTTTGCGGGCTTTCTTGCGGCAAGATCCGGATGTGATTCTGGTGGGTGAGACGCGAGACAAGGAAACGGCAAAAACAGCTATTGAGGCAGCCTTAACCGGTCACTTGGTATTAACTACCTTGCATACTAATGATGCCCCTGGTGCGATCGCCCGTTTGGGAGAAATGGGCATTGAGTCTTTCATGATTTCCAGTTCTCTGATCGGTGTGTTAGCACAGCGCTTAGTGCGGCGTGTTTGTTCCACCTGTCGCATTCCCTACACTCCTACTCACGAAGAGTTAGCTCGCTATGGTCTATCAGCTTCTCAAGAAGCAGGAGTCACCTTTTACAAAGCCAAAACCCTCACATTAGAAGAAATTCAAGAAGCCAAAGCTAAAAATCAGCTTTGCTCCCTGTGTAATGGCATTGGTTACAAGGGACGTTGTGGTGTTTATGAAGTCATGCGCATTACCGAACGTCTACAAACCCTGATCAATGAAGAAGCGCCAACAGAACGCATTAAGGAAGCAGCGGTGGAAGATGGCATGAAAACCTTGCTGGCTTACAGCATAGACTTAGTGCGTCAAGGCGACACCACCCTAGAAGAAGTAGAACGGGTAACTTTCACTGATACAGGTTTGGAAGCAGAGTTAAAAGCCAAACGCAAGAGCGGTCTTACCTGCCGGACTTGTCAAGCCACTCTTCAACCAGAATGGCTGGATTGTCCTTACTGCACGACACCTAGGTTTGAAAATTAGTTAATAGCTAATTGCTAATTGTTAATGGCTAATAGCAATTAGCAAATAGCAATTAGCCATTAGCAATCAACAATTAACAAAAGGAAACAAAATTATGGAAATGATGATTGAAGATTTAATGGAGCAGTTGATTGAAATGGGGGGATCGGATCTGCACTTATCTGCAGGCTTACCTCCCTACTTCCGCATCAGTGGCAAACTTACCCCTATTGGGGACGAAGCTTTGACAGCAGATCAGTGCCAGAGGCTGATTTTTAGTATGCTCAACAACTCCCAGCGTAAAACCTTAGAACAGAACTGGGAGCTTGATTGTTCCTACGGTGTCAAGGGATTGGCTCGTTTCCGGGTCAATGTCTATAAAGACCGTGGTGCCTACGCCGCCTGCTTGCGGGCATTAAGTTCCAAGATTCCCAACTTTGATAAATTAGGTCTGCCAGACATTGTGCGGGAAATGGCAGACAAGCCCAGAGGACTGATTCTGGTCACAGGTCCAACAGGCAGTGGTAAGACAACAACTCTAGCTGCCATCATCGACCTGATTAACCGCACTAAAGCAGAGCATATTTTGACGGTAGAAGACCCAATTGAATTTGTTTACGAATCAATTAAAAGCTTGGTCCATCAACGGCAATTAGGTGAAGATACCAAAAGCTTTGCTAATGCCTTGAAAGCAGCTTTGCGGGAAGATCCAGATATTATCCTAGTGGGGGAAATGCGGGACTTGGAAACAATTTCCTTAGCTATTTCCGCTGCCGAAACAGGACACTTGGTATTTGGGACTTTGCACACCAGTTCAGCAGCACAGACCGTTGACCGGATCATCGACGTTTTTCCGCATGAAAAACAAACCCAAGTGCGGGTGCAGTTGTCTAACTCGTTAGTAGCGGTGTTCAGCCAAACTTTGGTTCCCAAAAAAAATCCAAAACCAGGTGAGTTTGGTCGAGTGATGGCGCAAGAAATTATGATTGTCACTCCCGCTATTTCTAACTTGATCCGTGAAGGCAAAACATCTCAAGTTTACTCAGCTATCCAGACTGGGGGCAAATTGGGGATGCAAACTCTAGAGAAGGTTTTAGCCGATTTGTACAAAGCAGGAACTATTTCCTTTGAATCGGCGATGTCCAAGACTTCCAAACCAGATGAAGTCCAGCGTCTCATTGGTGGCATCGCACCGCCACCAGCAGCAGGCGCAAAAGCCGCTGTCAAAGCGCATTAAATAGTCAATAGCTAATTGCTAATTGTTAATAGCAATTAGCAATTAGCAATTAGCAATTAGCAATAGTTATGCCCACCTTTGTTGCCCGCGTTCGGGACTCGCAAGGAAAATCTAAAAAAGAAAAAATTGTTGCGGAATCTTTGGCGGAAGCGCGTACTAATCTCAGACAGCAGGGTTTTGTCGTTCAAGACCTTAAACAATCTCAAGGCTTTGGCAACCTTGACTTAAAAAAAATCCAAAACTCATTTGTTAAAGTTTCCATTAAAGATAAAGCCGTATTTTCCCGTCAATTTGCTGTTTTGGTAAATGCAGGAGTGGCAATTGTCAGAAGTTTGGGGGTTTTGTCCGAACAGTGTTCTAACCCGAAACTGAAAAAAGCCCTAACAGAAATTAGCGCTGATGTCCAAAGCGGAGTTAATCTCTCAGACGCCATGCGCAAGCAGCCTGATTGCTTTGATAGTTTGTATGTCAGTATGGTCCAGGCTGGCGAAATTGGTGGGGTTCTGGACGACGTGCTCAATCGCTTAGCCAAGTTGTTAGAGGATGTTGCTCGATTACAAAACCAAATTAAATCAGCGATGGCTTATCCCGTTGTTGTGGGTTCTATTGCGCTCATTGTTTTTCTGGCAATGACCATTTTTCTCATCCCAATTTTTGCCAATATTTTCAAAGAGTTGGGAACAGAATTGCCTCCTCTAACGCAATTTTTGTTAACTTGTAGTGAACTTTTGCGTAGTCCGGCAGTTTTTGTTTTTATTGCCATTTTTGTAGGAGGGGCAATTGCCTATAAACAGTACTACAAAACCCCCGTTGGGCGTGAAACCATTGACCGTCTTTCCCTGAAAGTGCCCTTATTTGGAGACTTGATCCAAAAATCAGCGGTTGCCCGCTTTAGCCGCACCTTTGGTTCTTTGACGCGTTCAGGTGTGCCAATCCTCACTTGTTTGGAAATTGTCCGGGATACATCAGGAAATCAAGTAGTGGCTAACGCCATAGATGCAGCGCGTACAGACATTCAACAAGGAGGCATGATAAGTATTGCTTTGCAAAAAGATAATGTTTTTCCTGCTATGGCAATTCAAATGATTAGTATCGGTGAGGAAACTGGGGAATTAGATAGTATGTTGATGAAAGTTGCTGATTTCTATGAAGATGAAGTTGAGCAGACAGTAAAAGCACTAACCAGCGTTTTAGAACCGTTGATGATCGTAGTTGTAGGAGGGATGGTTGGCACAATTTTAATGGCAATGTATCTGCCTATGTTTAAGGTGTTTGATAAACTTGGCTAGCAAATTAAGAGGATTGTTGATTGTTGATTGTTGATTGTTCTCCTAACAACTAACAACTCATACCAATTCTATGTGAGGCTGTACATTAAAGCCCTCAGGCTAGAAGCCTGGGGCTAAAGAAACAAAGCCTGCCTTCGCAGGCTAATTATATGCAGCTTCATATAAAAATGGTATAAGAACCAACAACTAACAACTAACAACTAACAACTAACACCAACAACCAACAACCAACAACGAACAACCAACAACCAACAACCAACAACCAACAACTAACAACGAACAACCAACAACTAACAACCAACAACTAACAACTACCAACTAACAACTACCAACTAACAACTAACTTCGATCGCCATGTCTGTACAAAAAACCTACTACGAAGCTAGCTTGGCTTGGTGTTGCAACCACCTAGCGGCAATTACCTTGCTAAAGCAGCACCGCCCTTACCTAGAGATGATCCCCAGTTTGCGCCGTCCAGATGAAAGCATCATCACCATTCCCTTGCCTATTGTCCGCCTTCGTGGCGGCGTGAAAACAGCAGCAGAAGTGACTTGCCTACCTTGTGATGTGGCAATACTGATGTGCGATCCAGAGTGGAAAATCAAAACGGGGGCTGAAATTCTTGTCTTCATTCATCGTTCCCATGAAGACTTTTCTGACCTATTGGGACGTTGGCGACAAACACAGGTTTGGCTGGACAAAGATTATGAGTGGCTTATGCCCCCTCGCTACAAGCATATTTTGAGCGAGGGGATTAACACCATATATCCTTTATTTGTCGTTTTTCCAGAGACACAGGAACGCATCAAGCGTGGTCTTGTCAGTGCCGATCTTCCATTTGTCATTCAAACACTAGAATCAATGTTGGAGGAAAATATTGTGGAAACTTCTTCTGACGTAAGTCCACCCGCTTAGAAAAAGTCAGGGGGTAGCCTCAGACCCCTACTTTTGGGCTGGGTGATAAGATCAGGAGCGATCGCTCCTGCCAACCGGTTGGTGGGAATATGGTGGAGTGGGTTTATAGGAACTGCCCATGCAGTAATCAAGCAGCTTAACTTAAGGAGAAAAGACGATGACGATAATCAAAATGACTGAAGACATGATGACCGAGTTGTTAATTCAAAAAGATGAATATGTAGTGTCTTTTGGAAAAACTTTTACTGGTATAAATGAGGAATTTATCAATCATATACTTGAAACAAGCGCCACTTAGATGAGTTTTCCAGCGAGGAAGATTTTTACGAGTATCGCAACCGCATTGTTCAGCTGTTGCTGCTG
The DNA here is from genome assembly GCA_964246695.1 of uncultured bacterium. Taxonomy (GTDB): domain Bacteria; phylum Cyanobacteriota; class Cyanobacteriia; order Cyanobacteriales; family Nostocaceae; genus Stigonema. Next base: position 7,968 of record CAXTSI010000146.1, on the reverse strand, counting down.
CCGAAGTCGTTCAATGCTAGTTATGGTGATTTGCCCTACGCTGAAAAGTTACCCCATTACTACGGTCAGAATCTTTTAACTAAATGGCTCAATTCTCAATGTTACGACCATAACCCCGGTTTCTTAGCATATAAGGAACGGAGTCGGTTACTGTTTCAGCCGCATGATGAATTTAAAAAGGCAGACTTGGATGCACGGCAAAGGCTTTATCAGAAGATTGCTGAGGAAATTTGGAACCTAGACCGTTTGACAAAGGTGGTTGAATCTTATGTTGGTGAGGAGGTTGCAGGATGAAGCGTTATCCTACAGAAAAACAGTAATTCAAGTATTTTTCTCTAATCTAGAGTAAAGAAGAATACTTGAAGAACACTGGATAAATATTATTAACTAACTCCTAAGAGTGTTTTGACAACTCTACATAAATTTCCTGAAAAATCTCATTTGCAATAGCCGCTCCAAGAGAATCCGGTTTTTTCTCCAGTAATTTACGTTCCCTTCTCTTTATGAGCTTTGGAAAAGTTTTCACTTCCCACTCTTCCAAAGAAGAGTAAAAATCATCTTGTGTGTTCTGCTGCTTTGCTTGACTATTGCTTGTACGAGCCAACTCTATCACCTCCTATGAATATTGGTTTTGATTTATTGATATTTAATAAGATTTTCTGGCAAAAAAGTCATGGTTTAATTCAGGAGAAAAATAATGTTTTCTTTTTATCCAAATAAATCCATCTCCTTTAGAAATAAGTGCTACATCAGTAGGACCTCCTACAGTTTCAGCATCAGTTGTTACCCTGCGCTTCAATGATGTAAGACTTACAAGAGCCTCAGCCATCGCCGCCAGTTCATCTTTTGGTAAAATGCTTACTGTGCTTAAGATTGGCTCTATATGAATTATCTTTCTAAATTCTATCATCTTTTCATTGTATTTATCAAGTAAGAATTGCTTAGTTTGTTGAAGTTGGTTATTAATTTGATTAATTAAATCTGGTTTTTCTTCAGAAATTGAACTTGTGGCTTGTTCAATAATTGCTTCAAAATAGTTCTGCAATATTTGTTCTAAAGTACTTACTGAGAACCTTTGAAGCATTGGATCGATGCCCTCTAGAAAAGTTGCTATCATGTCTTCCTGTGCAAAAGGTATAATCACAGGATAAGAACCTATTTCATGGGATTTATCTTCATTTTTTGAATACTTTAATGTATTTCCAAAAACGCACTCTATATTATAAGTATGCAAAGAAGGAAAAATTTCTTCTTCCCCAAAGCCAGCAATAACAATTCCTGACATCATAGAAGAAAATCTGTTTTTGAGTAGTGAATTCTCAGCTATCTTTAGTAATTTATTTTTAGTTGTCTTTCTGATTGTTAAACCTTCAAATACATCTTCTATTAATTCTTCAAATATCGGTTCATATTCTTTAGCTATATCCTTAAATGAGTTAGAAAAATGCATAATTGTTTCAGCATTGTCTAAAAAGTTGTAAAAATTTTGTATGACTTCATCTGTAACCTTGGCGATTGTAGCTTTGGTTATTTTTATATTTTGTTCGGAAGCATCCTCAAAAGCTTTACTCACCGAAATTCTTATTTCTTCTCTAAGCTCTTCAAATACATCATATACAATAGCTGCGACAGATGCTTTTTGATAATCCTCTGGAAAGAATTTCATGTTTTGGTTAATAAAATTAATAAAATCATCACAATAATCTTTAAGCTTTGGAAATGATGAATTTCCTAGTTGCTTTCTGTAAACCTTGATGAGTGACTCCCAAGGAACTCCTGACAGTTGTGCATTGCCGTATACCATAATACCTACAGGATGAAGTTTAGATAATGCAAAAAGTTTATTAGCGGAGTTATAAATTTTCGTACCATCTGATATTTTTACGGTAACTGCACTGTCTGCTGCTAAAGCAATTGCTTCTTTATTTATAATGGCTACTTCTGTTGTCATAAGTATATATCTTTGTAGGTAAAGGAATGATTAGTACTATTGAACTACTAATAATGAGAAATCGTTAAGTGTTTAGTAAGGCAATGTAACACAGCATACACTCAGTAAGTTAACTGCGTCGATTTTTTGAATAATTAAAAAAGCTCTATCGGGATTACAGGGAGGTTTTCCGAAAAAAAGTCTTTAAATGCTTACTGGTAATGGCTTTTAGTCTTGTAAATATCAAGATTTTGAAAGGATTTTAGCTAAAGCATTTCAGCCTCTTCTCTTGGATCACCTCCCTGAAACGCCTATTGAGCCTTAAAAAATTTTCTGAAACTTTGCCAACTCCGAAAAAGGCATAAAGCACCTTGATAGGACTTAAGCACTATACAAATTGGTCATCATGTGTATAAAGGAATTCAGTCGTTTCAGAAAGTAGAATTGACCACATGGTAAGGGCGGGGTAACCCCGCCCCTACGGTCATATTGTGGTCTACCCAAATGAAAGCAAGATGCTCTGGGGAGCGAAGGGTTATTTCAAGCGACAGCAAATATGACGAGCAGCGCCTTGGTTCCCATGAAAAATTTTGGGTAGCTGATGGGCAGCAAGCCGATGTGGGCAGTGCAAATTTGACTGGACCTAGATTTCTAAACACTTGGAAATGGGATTACTGGTACAAGGCGATGTGGCACGGCAGATTGAGGAGTTTTGGAGTGATGTTCAATTATGTCCAGCTTAAAAGTATCAGGTACTCCATCGAGATTGAAATTTTCATACCCGTAGAATGAATAATTATTGAAATTAGCCGAAGGGCGCGACATCACCCGGTATTAGAACACAGAAACCAGGCTAAGGCTGGTTTCGGTTCGGAGGTTTTGCACGAACCGTTATACTTTTATCATTCCCAAGAGGCAAAGGCGCTCTACATTTGTTAGTAAAGGAAGGATAGATGTCAATCAAACGGTTGGGTTTAATGTTGCTGACGCTGGTCGCGATCGCTATTTCCGGAGTAGCGTTGTTGGGCAGTTGGCAGGAACCACAGTTCCAAAGTCGCTTGGAACTCTACCAAACAAACATTCTGCTACAAGCTGCGACCTTTGAACCGCAGAAGAGCAAAGATGGGAATCTCAAAGCATTTCGTGATGCAATACTGGGCGATAAACCCCTTGAAAATGCTTCGGCGCAATATCAAGAAGCTCGTAAATCGGCTCAACCTGAGTTGGAACTCGCCAAAAAGCAATTAGCACGCCTGCGTTCTGAACCTGTTACTACTCCCACCACCCCTAAACCCAATCCGGAAATTCCTCCTGCTACCAATACCTCTCGCGCTTTTCAGCAGCAACAGTTGCAGCAGTCACTCAACGAATTGCAAAAGTTAGACTTGTACTTGGGAATTTTACAAGCACGGCAAGGACAGACGGATACAGCTCTGAAAACTTGGAGCGAATTGCCGCAAAGCTCAGAAAATCCTCAATTAGTCAAGTTAAGTAATGTTTTGACAGGACTCTGGAGCGTTCCCCCACGTCTTTTACCAGATGCCGATCTGCTGATTAAAGATAACTTAGCCGGTTGGTTTCGTTTTACGGCTCTCACTCAGCTCTACCAACTCCAGCAACGTCAAGACGCGCTGGTAAATCTCAAAGCATCGGAGCAAGAAGCCGCTCTTGCAGCTTTGTTGAAATTAGCAATTATTGGTACTGTTCCGGTTCTGTTCGCTATTTTTGGTGTGGGATTGCTGATTTTTGTGGTTGGTCAGCGCTTGCTCAAAGGAAAAGCAGCCTTATTGGCTCAAAATAGTGACATAGCTTGGTCAACGCCTTGGGATGGTGAAACAATTTTACAAGTCTTCCTAGGCTTTTTATTAACGGGGCAACTCCTAGTGCCTGCAGTATTCTACCTTCTCCCCATCCCACGTGCTGCTGGTAATGTACGCATTCAGGCATTCTATGTCTTGGTAAGTTACATGCTGCTAGCGTCAAGTACGCTATTGGTGCTGTATTCATCGATCAAACGCTTTTTACCACTGGATGAATTCTGGTTTCGCGTTAATTTCCGGGGTAAGTGGTTTTTATGGGGGCTGGGTGGCTATTGCGTGGCATTACCTATAGTGGTTGTAGTCTCGTTGATTAATCAACAACTATGGCAAGGACAGGGTGGTAGTAATCCCCTGTTGAAATTCGTGCTAGAAGGGCAAGATCCCTTGGCACTTGGTATATTTTTCTTTACAGCTGCGATCGCCGCCCCACTTTTTGAAGAATTTTTGTTTCGCGGCTTTTTATTACCTTCCCTAACTCGTTACTTCCCTGTATGGGGATCAATTGGTATCAGTAGTTTTTTGTTTGCTGTAGCTCACCTCAGCTTGTCGGAAATCCTACCCTTGTTTACGTTAGGAGTAGTTTTGGGGGTAGTCTACACGCGATCGCGTAACCTCCTCGCTTCCATGCTTCTCCACAGCCTTTGGAATAGTGGCACCCTACTTAGCCTGTTTATCTTAGGCAATGGTACGAAGTAAAAAGCTTAAATCTTTGATTCACTCTATGTTATAAAAATTAACAAATAATCATTGGTATTATTTGTTAATCAATGCTAGCTTGAAAGCAAATATGTTTACGGTAATAGTTGCTCAAGCAATTATGTTAAATATGTAACAAATTAGTCTATGAAGGCTAATTTTACTCATTTTCGGGATGTTGATTGCCAACATCTTCGTATATCCATTTGTAGCAAATCCTGTGTTCATTGTTCTGATATTTGCTTGTGTAAGCTAGCCTCACCCAGCATCTGAATCAGTGTTCTTATTGTTACTGCCATTGTTAAAATATCCGGATATTACACGGATTTGCTTGTATAAATTAGTATAGTATAGTTGCCAAGTGCGATTATTACCGTTAATTCTCGTAGAGAGAATTTTATGGCAGGCGATCGTGCAAAGCCGCTGTGAGTCTCGTTTATTTTCAAATTTAAAAAGAGTCGTGGAATGCTTACTTCTGCGCTCACTGAGGCGTCCCTGCAAAGTAGTGTTACGCGGCTTTTGGCTACTTATTTTGGAGAGTACTTCTAATGAAAAATCCGTATTAATAGCAAATAGATTTTATATTTTGAGCAAAAAAATAAATTTTTAATTTTATACATTACTAATAACGGAGCTTCACTCATATGGCAAATCTCAATCCTAGTCACACCACCAAACAACTTCTAGCCGGTTACTGTGGCATTATTTTCGGAGGTTTTGGCATCCATAAGTTTATTCTTGGATACCCCGCCGAAGGCTTAATCATGCTAGTAGTTTCCTTAGTCGGCGGTTATTTCACCTACGGCTTGACGGTGTTGATTATGCAGCTTGTGGGTTTAATAGAAGGCATGATTTACTTGAGAAAATCCCACAACGAATTTGTTAATATCTACTTTGTCAATAAGCAGGGCTGGTTCTAGACTGCATATTTTACACAACATTTTTCTTGGCAGAAAAACATTCTTTTATTACCTATATGCTAAATGCTAACGTTCAAACGTAAAAACATAACCTTTATAGTATTTGTCCTACTAGGCTTAGGTTATTTCAGCGTTACATCTAATTTGGACATGAACGAGTTTTTGAAAAGTGAAATTGCTCTCATACCAGTACAACTGTTTACTATAATCTACATGACTTATTTGCTTTGGAGTCGTCATTACAGAGGAGGTTGATCCCGATAATCAGAAAAAAGTTGTTATTTTTGCTGTCAGCATTGCGGATTTCGCCTACCCTCGAATTAGAGACGTTTTTATCAAGGCGTTGAAGTTTCCTAGCAAATCCAAACACTTTCCATGCAACTTGTCCCCAAAATTAACCGTTCCCCAGAAACAATCCCGACAACAGAGAAAATTACTTTAGATGTCGGGGGTATGAAGTGTGCTGGCTGTGTGAAGGCAGTAGAGCGCCAACTCACCCAACATCCAGGAGTCAAAAATGCCTGTGTTAACCTGGCAACAGAAGTAGCAGTCGTAGAGTCGGAAGTTAATGCAGTAGCTGCAGATGCACTGGCAAAGAAATTGACTCAAGCTGGGTTCCCGACTCAACCCAGGCAGTCTGTAGTAGCAGGCAAGACACAAGCAATACAAGATCCAACAGAACGACAGCGCCGAGAAATGCACTCAGCGCTCTTGCAGTTGGTTGTTGCTGGGGTGCTGCTTATTTTGTCGGGAATTGGGCATTTCGATATTTCAATCCCTGTTTCAATCCCTGATAGGTATTTAAATCCCAACATTGCCCATATCTTACACCAATTTGATTGGTTTAATAAAATCTGGTTCCACTGTGGATTGGCAACAGTGGCGCTACTAATCCCAGGTCGCCCAATTTTAGTGGATGGATGGCTTGGTTTGCGGCGCAATTCACCTAATATGAATACCCTAGTTGGATTGGGAACGCTAACAGCCTATATAGCCAGTTTGGTTGCCCTACTGTTCCCTCAACTTGGTTGGGAGTGCTTTTTTGACGAGCCAGTGATGATGTTGGGCTTTATCCTCCTAGGAAAGACATTAGAACAACAAGCGAGGGGTCGTGCAGCGGCCGCATTTAGGCAATTACTTGCCCTCCAGCCAAGCCTCGCTCGATTGATTGCCAAGCCGAAGAGAGATGAGGGAGATAAGGAAGATGAGGGAGATAAGGAAGATTGGGGAGATAAGGGAGCAAATTCCTCCTTGTCCTCCTCATCCTCCTCATCCCCCTCATCCTCCTCATCCTCCTCATCCCCCTCATCTCAAGGGGGAGTTGTAGAAATTCCCGCGACTATGGTGCGTGTTGGTGAATGGTTGCAGGTTCTGCCTGGAGACAAAATCCCCGTCGATGGTGAGGTGGTGGATGGGCAAACCACCGTAGACGAGTCCATGCTGAGTGGGGAAGCAGTGCCAGTGATGAAGCAACCAGGAGATCTGGTGACAGCAGGGACACTCAACCAGTCGGGGGCGATCGCTATGCGGGCAACTCGTACTGGAGATGATACAACTCTGGCTCAAATTCTCGCTTTGGTAGAAGCGGCACAAACCCGTAAAGCCCCCATACAGAGATTAGCAGATACAGTAGCTGGGTACTTTACCTATGGTGTGTTAGCAACTGCTTTGTTGACATTTGTCTTTTGGTACTTTATCGGCACCCACCTCTGGCCTGATATCAGCATGTCAGGTGGCATGCCCATGTCTCACCACTCCCCACTCCCTACTCCCCACTCCCCACTCCTTTTAAGCTTAAAGCTAGCGATAGCAGTGATGGTGGTCGCTTGTCCCTGCGCTTTGGGACTTGCGACACCAACAGCCATTTTAGTAGGAACTGCAATCAGCGCTGAACGGGGTCTGTTAATTAAAGGCGGTGACGTTTTGGAAAGAGTACACCAGCTAAACACCGTAGTTTTTGATAAAACAGGCACTCTTACGACTGGTAATCCTACTGTTACTGATTGTCTCTTGATTGAGGGAATGGGAAATGGGGAATCTGACTCCTGTAAGGGCGGGGTAACCCCGCCCCTACCCTACTCCCTATTACAACTAGCAGCAGCAGTAGAAAGCGGCACTTGCCATCCCCTTGCAACAGCTATTAAAAAAGAAGCGCAACGGCAACAGTTATCTATCCCAGTTGCTACAGACTTTTACACAGAACCTGGGCTAGGGGTATCTGCCGTGGTAGAAGGCACTTTGGTGCTGTTAGGAAATTTGGACTGGTTGCGTTGGCACGGAATTTCTGTCAGTGAAACTGCACGAATTCAAGCGGCTGCGTTGGCAACAGATGGTAAAACAGTGGTATGTGTTGCCGTTGGGGAGACAACAAGAGGGCTGATTGCTGTTCAAGATACCCTAAGATCAGATGCTAAAGCAGTGGTAGACAAGTTACGCCAGATGGGTTTACGAGTAATGCTGCTAAGTGGTGATACACCTTCTTCAGCTAGTTTTATCGCTAAACAATTGGGAATAGATAGCGCTGATGTGATAGCAGGTGTTCCCCCAGCTAAGAAAGCTGCTGCAATACAATCTCTCCAGCAAGGGGGCATGGGGAATAGGG
>CAXTSI010000145.1:0-17110 GCA_964246695.1 uncultured bacterium | reverse complement strand
CTCATCTCCCTCATCTCCCTCATCTCCCTCATCTCCCTCATCTCCCTTATCTCCCCCTACTCCCTACTCCCTACTCCCTACTCCCTACTCCCTAAAATAGAGGTAAACATAAATGCGAGTATCAGCTTGCATCACAACCAGAAATCGCACGGAGAAACTAGAGGCTTGTTTACAAGCGCTGTGGAATTCTAGCATCAAACCTCACTTGGTCGTGGTTTCTGATGACTCACCTGATATATTAGTACAACAGCAGAATCATCAGATTGTCAAACAATATCCAGGAACAACTTATATTATCGGTCCTCGTTGTGGAGTCTGCGGTAACCGCAATAATGCCGTCAATGCTATTCCTGAATCTGAAACTGATTTTGTTGCTTTTATTGATGATGATATTTATGTCAAACCAGACTTTATTGCTCGCGCTATCGACCGATATACTCAAATATCTCCAGAGCAAAGGAGTTATACCATTCTCTCAGGTGTAAGTCAAAATCCAGACGGTACTTATGAGATGGTTTCCGGAAAGCTTTCTTTTCGGGGATACTTTTGTCGTGCTGATGTTCCCGAATCTGTAGCTATTCATACCGCTTTGTTCCCCCGGTCATTTTTTGAGCTTGAAAAGTGGGACGAAAACATCTTTTTTGGCTATGAAGATGCAGAACTTTGTTTACGAGCCTTAAAGCACGGGTACAAAATTTTGCACTGTCCTGAGTTGCGCGCTATCCACGCCGGAGCAGGTCGTCAAAGCAGTTTGTCAGAGATTGGTGTCGGCAGCTTAACACAATATGAAATATGTGTAGAAGCGGCTCGGCTCTACGTCGGCATCAAACGCTATAAAAATTTGTTTCCCAATCCAGTCAAACTGGTAGCTTTTCTTATTTTATACTCTGTTCATATGACGGCATATTTATTAAAGCGAGGAGCTATTCAAGCTTGGCCGGAAATTGTTCGTCGTTCCTATATTCAAAGATTATGGAAGACTGGCTAATCGCTAATGGCTAATGGCTAATCGCTAATGGTTAATGGCTAATGGTTAATGGCACGAACCCAATTAGCACGAACCCAATTAGCAATTAGCAATTAGCAATTAGCAATTAGCAATTAGCAATTAGCAATTAAGGATAATTAAGTGTGAATCTTTGCATCGTTACCCATAGTGTGATTAAAGGTGATGGTCAGGGCAGGGTAAATTATGAGGTGACCTGGGAAGCAATTCGTCGCGGTCATCACGTTACCTTATTAGCCAGTGAAGTGGCTCCAGAATTACAACAAAGCAACCAAGTTAACTGGGTTTTGATTTCGGTTAAAGGGTGGTCTACGGAATTGCTCCGGAACATCATCTTTGCTTGGCGAAGCACAAATTGGTTGCATAAACATCGTTCCGATCTAGTGGTAAAAGCTAATGGTGCGATTACCTGGGCTACTGCCGATGTTAATGCGGTGCATTTTGTGCATAGTTCTTGGCTGAAATTTTCCGCTAAACATGCTCAGCCCAAGTCACGAGTTTTATACGATTTTTACCAATGGTTTTACACAGCTTTAAATGCACGTTGGGAAAAAAAAGCTTTCCGTCAAGCGCAGGTGGTAGTAGCAGTCTCTGATAAAGTTGCCAAGGACTTGTTAGAAATCGGTGTACCGCCAGAGTCGATACGGGTGATTTTAAATGGCGTTGATTTGCAGGAGTTTTCACCGGGTGTAAGCGATCGCAAAACATGGGGTCTTCCTGAGGGAGTGACTCTGGCGCTGTTCGCAGGGGATATCAGAATCCCTCGGAAAAATTTGGATACGGTGTTGCGTGCTTTAGTTGAAGTTACTGATTTGCATTTGGCGGTAGTCGGTCATACTGAAGGTAGCCCCTATCTTGATCTTGCAGCATCGCTGGGATTAAGTGACCGGGTGCATTTTCTCGGATTCCGCCGCGATCTACCTGCACTCATGAAAGCAGTAGATTTCTTCGTCTTCCCGTCACGTTACGAACCTTTTGGCTTAGTGGTTATTGAAGCGATGGCAACTGGTATACCTGCGATCACCGCAAGATCAACAGGTGCAGCGGATCTTGTGACACCAGAAGCAGGGATAGTTTTGCCAGATTCAGACGACACGGAGGCTTTGTCAGCTGCACTCTTGTCTTTAACGAGCGATCGACGCTTACGCAGTCAAATGGGTCAAGCTGCCCGAATTATAGCAGAACAACATAGTTGGGATCAAATGGCGCAATCCTATGTGGATTTATTAGAGTCGATTCGCACGTAGGGGCGCGGTCTCCGCGCCCTTCCCATGTAATCCACGTTATCCACATGCGCCAGTCCTAAAAAAATTAAAAATTATTTCTAAATTTTTAATTTTTAATTTTAAATTTTTAATTCAAAAAACGAGGAATTTCAATGCAAGAACTACCAAGAGTTGCCGTTTGTATACCCACATATAATCAAGCCCAATACTTGGTTCATTCTGTGGGTAGTGCCTGCGGTCAAACTTATCCAAACGTGGAAGTATGGGTTTCAGATGACGCAAGTACTGACGAGACACCTGAAGTTATGGCACAGCTATGTCAGCAGTTTCCGCAAGTACACTATTATCGGCAACCACAAAACCTCGGTATTGCCGGCAACAACACTTGGCTTTTGAGCCAGCCGACAACTGACTTTATTGTTCGCTTGGACTCAGATGATGTTTTGATGCCAAATTATGTGGAGACTTTAGTCACGCTGCTGCAACAATATCCACAGGCTGGTTATGCTCATAATGCTATCCAGGAGATTGACGAGTATGGAAACAATCGTTCTGTGGCACGAGTCTCTAGAAAAGAAGAGTTTCAAAACTCTGAGTCGGCTTTATTGGCAGCTGTTGCTGGCTATAGAGTGGCGGCAAATATCTGTATGTTTAGAAGCAAAGCATTACAAGAATTAAGGATTTATGAAGGTCGTCCGGAATTTGTCGAAGACTATGATTTGGCAGTGCGAATGGCAGATGCTGGCTATGGTAACGTTTATTCAAGTGAAATATTAGCTTGCTATCGAGTTTGGACTGATGTTAAAAAAGCCCGTTCTAAGCGGAAGCATTTGCAATTGAAAGGATACATTCGGATTTTTGAAGAAAGTTTTTTGCCTGCCTTTCAACGGCGGGGCTGGGATACAAAATTGCTGGAAAAGCAGAGACGTAAGTTGGCAATTTTGCATTCAGCATACTGTTTTCTTCCTATATATAATCAGGCAGAACGAGCAGAACACGTTGCGCTGTTAAAAAAGTTAGGGGATTCACCGCTATTACGACTTCGTCTTTTCGCATTGTCTTTGGGTCTTGCTCCTTTCTTTGAGTGGCAGCATCATACAGAATTAAAGTTAAAGGGTGTAGTCAAGGGTTGGTTAAGCAACCTTAAGGCTGGTTCAAGAGTCAAAACAGCAGAGTCAATATGATGACCATTTTTTGAATTCAAAATTAAAAATTAAAAATTAAAAATTTAAGAAATAATTTTGAATTGCTCAGTTGGGTACAGGTTCCCCTAGCCTGGTTGCGGAAAATAAAAAGCGCAAAGCAACATTATTCAAGACCGAAGCTTTAGAGATGGAGTTTATCATTTTTAATTTTTAATTTTTAATTTTTAATTGGAGCGAAGCGACTTGACCATTACAGCCATCATTCCTACTTACCGTCGCCCAAAAGACTTAACTCGCTGTCTAGAAGCACTTCATCGGCAAACTCGTCCTGCGGATGAAGTGCTGGTGGTAGTACGTGACAGCGACAGCGACACTTGGACATTACTCAAAGAGTTCAACTTTAATCTCTGGCAATTGCGGACTGTGACAGTGAAGGTTCCTGGGGTGGTTGCCGCCCTCAACGCAGCTCTTGATGTCGCTCTTGGGGATATTGTTACGGTTACTGATGATGATGCCGCACCTCATAATGATTGGCTAGAACGCATTGAGAGTTATTATCTGTCAGATGAGTGGATAGGCGGTGTGGGTGGACGAGACTGGGTGTATTGGGAAAACAAGTTGCTGGATGATGGTAACAGCGAAATAGTCGGTCAAGTTCAGTGGTTTGGGCGTGTCATTGGAAACCACCACATCGGTGTAGGTGCAGCTCGTGAGGTAGATGTACTCAAAGGTGTGAATATGAGTTTCCGACGGAGTGCGATCGCGGGAATTCGCTTTGATGAACGCATGCGAGGTACAGGAGCGCAGGTTCACTTCGAGATGTCGTTATGCTTGGCGTTGAGGCGATCTGGTTGGAAGATTGTCTACGATCCGGCGCTGGCTGTGGATCACTATCCAGCAATCCGATTTGACGAGGACAAGCGAGACAGGTTGAATGAAATTGCTGTGCTAAATTCAGTACACAATGAAACCCTAGTTCTGCTCGAACACTTACCGCCTATACGACGTGCGGTATTTTTTGTGTGGGCTATACTGGTGGGAACACAAGATGCTTTGGGTTTGGTACAGTGGTTGCGATTTTTGCCTCAAGAAGGACACTTAGCTTTTAGAAAGTGGGTTGCATCTCTCCGTGGACGCTTGCAAGGTTGGCAGACTTGGCAGGAGTGCCGACGCTAAGCCAAGCAGGAAGGCGATCGCTACTCCCGAATCGGTCTTTCGATTACCTATTTTAACGAACCGCAAAGACGCTAAGTACACGAAGAAAGAAGAGAAGAAGATCGGTATTCTTGTGGCGGTTTGGGAGTAACCAATGGTTTCGCTAATCAAGTTTAATTTACCTTGGAGATGCTAAGTGATTAATCGTTCGGGAATTTCAACGTCGTCTTCCTCTGTAAGCAGGGTTCCTCAGCAACCGCCAGAACTACTGGCTTGGATAGCAATCGGAGCGCTGGTACTTTTTACAGTAGTGACCACTGCCGCAGGTGCTGCCAGTATCATGCGCCCAGGGTACATAGTGATATCTTTCGCTGTGGCTGTTTTCCTGTATTTGCGATATCCCCCCCTCTACGTCGGTTTCACTTGGTGGATGTGGTTTATCACGCCGTTGGTTTCTCGCTTAATTGATTATCGCAGTAGCTTTGATCAATCTCGTTTGTTGCTAATATCACAATATTTGGTAACTCTCGTCACCTTGCATACCTGCTTCAAAGACTTTCCTAAGTCTTATCGCCAAGGTGGCTTACCTTTTATCTTAGCTTTTATCAGTGTGGTTTATGCCTTTTTTGTGGGATTGATTAAAACCACGCCGGTTACTGCAGGTCGAGCGGTTCTGGATTGGATAATCCCGATCATCTTCAGTTTTTACTTATTTATAAACTGGCGCTATTATCCTCAGTATCGCCAAATTATTAAGAGTACATTCCTCTGGGGCGTATTAATCACAGGAACCTATGGAATTGTGCAATTCTTAATTGCCCCAGAGTGGGACCGAGCTTGGCTGTTGAGTACAAAATTAACCAGCTTTGGAGATCCTGCACCTCTAAAGATCAGGGTTTGGAGTACGATGCCATCTCCTGGTCCCTTTGCCTCGATGATGATGGCAGGTTTGCTGTTATTATTGACCAGTTCTGGACCGCTAACTATTGCTGCTGCTGGAGTGGGATACCTGGCTTTCTTGCTAACGATGGTACGTACTGTGTGGGGAGGCTGGTTTTTGGGACTCATCACCATGCTCACTTCAATTAAGGCACGCCTGCAAATGCGCCTAGTCATAACCATTTTGGTAATGGCAATTTGTGTCGTCCCATTGACTACGATGGATCCATTCGCTAAATCGATCAATTCTCGTCTGGAATCTTTAAGCACTCTTGATAAGGATGACAGCGCGAATGTCCGAAAAAAAATCTATGAAGACGGACTTAATAACGCCCTAACAAACGTTCTCGGTAATGGAATCGGAAATACATTCATTGTCGATCAGGATGGTATACTCAGACCAATTGTGATTGACAGCGGTATTCTAGAAACCTTTTTCACCTTAGGTTGGGTTGGAGCTATTCCTTACTTGGGTGCAATGATGATGCTTTTCTTTATCGGGCTTCAATATTCTGAGTTCCGCTTTGATCCTTTTATGGCTGCATGTCGTGCGATCGCTCTTGGTAGTATGTCGGCTCTACCTGCTGGCAGCTCGATGATCGGATCTTCTGGTCTGTTTCTGTGGGGCTTTTTAGCCCTTGTAATGGCAGCACATAAGTACTACCAGCATCAACGAACTACCAACTCCCGTTAAACCTGATGTTCGGGAAAGTACGTTGGTGCGTTATGCCTCTTTGTTAATTCACTATACACTGCCTGCGTTTCTTCGTTAACCCGCATCACACTCAGTCGCTCTAGGTTTTTTTGTGCTTGTTCTTTCCATCTAGTCAGCACTTCCGGGCTACTCAGCAATTGCCCGATCGCTACCGCCAAAGCATGACTGTCTACTGGCGCAACCAGGATGCCAGCCTGTCCATGATCTAATGCTTCGGGTATGCCATCTACGTTCGTGGCGATAATGGCACAGCCAACTTCACGGGCTTCTGGGATCACAAGGGGGGAGGGATCGCGGTGTGAAGCCAGAACGAAGATATCAGTTGATAACAAATAGCGTTGCGGCACGGGCTGGAAGCCTTCAAAATGAATCCGGTCAGCAAAAGGTGTACTTTGCGCTTGCGCCTTAAAAATTTCTTGCTCTGGACCGTTTCCCACTAAATAAAGATGTGCTTGCGGAAAATCATCAGCAATTTCGGCAAAACCATCGATTAACTCGCCAATCCCCTTGCGTTCATACATTCCTGCTACAGTAGCGATCGCTGGTCGTTGCAGTTCTACCGGTAGGTACTCTTTAATATTTCCCGTGCGGACGCTACCTAGTGTACCGTTGGATACCACCCTCAACTTCTTTTGCGGTATCCCACGCTGTGCCATTGACTCAGCAACTGCATGACTGACTGCTATGACGCGATCGGCTAGACCCATAAGCACCGAACTCCGCTGGAATTCGTTGTGTACTGTGGATACTAAAGCATATTCAAATGAAGCTCTCAGTACCCTTGCTAACACAACTCCAGTCATCATATGGGCATGGACAATATCGGGCTGAAACTCTTTCACAATTGCCCGATAACGCCAAGCAGCATTAATTAAATTGATCGGTGTCCTAGCTTGATCCAATTTGAAGTGCTTAACATCATAACGTGCAAGTAATGCCTCATATTCTCCACCTGCAGAGGCTACTCCCACAGTATTACCATTTTTCGCTTGCAGACATGCTAAATCTACAGCTACATTCACAATGCCATTACCGATTTCTTGGAGGTGGTTTAAAATATGTAATACACGCATCAAACTCGGCTCATTTTCATTAAGATTCTAAATAAGAGAACTGGATAAATAGCGGCAATTCCGGACAGCTTTTCTAAAGAAAACACTATGGTATCACCAATTATAGCATAAATCCAATGTATATCTATTTTTTTGGATAGTTAAATAAATATTTTTTTGAATAAATATTTATTTAACTACAATTCCAGAAATGATTGCTACAAATGAATAGCTTGTAAGGACACGGCAGTGTCGTGCCCTTACTCCATGTGTCACATTATTTAATGAAATTGGTATTACTAGTACCGCTCCCTTGGAATTAAAAATTAAAAATTAAAAATCGCGTTCGCGTTAGCGAAGCGGTAGCGACGAAGGAGCGTCAGCGTCTCGAAGAGAAGCGTTGCGAGCGAAGCGAAGCAATCTAAAAGCTTGAAATACAAGGGTTTTGGCTGTTTGAGATGGTAGCGTTATTTCCGCCGTCATGTACTAGTCTACACACTTGCTCAACGACAAATTAGGGCAGCAATACTTGCTTCAAAATCAACTGTAAAAAATCAATTGGGTAAATCAATAACTAACCCCAATCTTCGTTGGATATTTCAGTGTTTTCAATCGATTCATCTTGTTACTTATTATTAGGACACAGAGGTTTCCTTTTACCTTATTAAATATCTCGGCGATTGGTCAACAGACGTTGAGTTACTGCCGGAAACCGAGAGAGAAAATAGGCGGCGGCGATTCTCGCTTCGGAGAGGCTATGCCAATGCGTAGCCCGTATGCTCTCGCACATTAGGCGGATAGAACGCCAACACGATGTGATCTTTAGGCACTCCAGCCGCAACCATTTCACCCGTAATCCCGTCTTCGATCCCATCGTAATGAATCCAGATTTTGTCATGGCGAATTTCTGCATGAACCACACAGCCATGCACTCGACGGTCATTCTCCCAACCTTCGTGCATCAGCATAAAATGATTGCGAGCCGTTTACGGCAAGCCCCTTTGGGGCATCGCAGCTGACCACCACATACGTGTTCACATCCCCATAGCGGTAAGGAAGATCCGCATAGTATTGGAGAATTTTCTCTAACGTCTCACGCCATTGATCTAGGGGTTGATTTGCGGTAGCCATTGGATAATCTCCTCCGTATTTGAGTCAAAGACGATGATCCGAAATCCTGGTTCTGCCAATAACAGTTGCCCAACTTCCTCTTGAAACAACGTCTCAAATGTGTTGCGTCTAACAGCTAGATAGAGACGACGCTCAGGCTCTTTTTTTTGTAGCGCTCTGGCATACATAAAAAATTGCCCCCAGGCAGTTTCGAGATCATTGATAGGTGAAGGGCTAAGAAAGCTTTTAATCTTGATCGCAATTTTGTCAGACCCGCGTTCCGCCGCAATTAGTTTCTGGGCACCCAAATCGACGAAGACCGAACGTCCCCCAATTTTGAGAACCAACGGGTCATCCGTAATCTTCCAGCCATCTTTAATCAGGGCGGTGCAAACAACGTCGTGATAGAGGTCTTTAGCAGGCATGAAGAATTCTGTTTGAGACTTCAACTGTATTTATTGTAATTCGCCTATGAACTTTATTTAATCAAGCTCATTTAATCGCTAACACTACATAACCATCTTATTGTAAATACTAGGAATTCAAGCTACTGCTGCAAACCCTAATGAAACTATAGTTCGTTAACAATTCACAGTAAACAGCCAGTGTTTCTTCATTTACTCGCGGAAGATAGAACCGTTCTAGGTTTTGTGAGGCAAGGGATTTCCACTTGTGCAGAATGTTTGGGTTGCTGAGTAATTGTACCAAAGCTGCTGCCAAGGCATGACTGTCTTTGGGTGGCACCAAAATACCAGCTTGCCGATGATCCAAAGTCTCAGGAATGCCGTCGATATCGCTGGCAACAATGGCGCAACCTGCTTCCCGCGCCTCTGCAAGCACCAGACCAAAAGATTCGTAGTATGAAGCTAGGACAAAGATGTCAGTTGCTAGCATATAGCGTTGCGGCTCTGGCTGGAAGCCTTCAAAATGAATCCGATCGCAAAAAGCTGTGTTTTGTGCTTTTTGCTCAAACATTAAGCGATCCGGACCATCCCCAACTATATATAGATGTGCCTGCGGAAAATCAGCGGCAATTTCCACAAAAGCATCGATTAACTCGCCAATCCCTTTGCGTTTATATATCCCTGCTACGGTAGCGATCGCCGGACGCTGTAGGGGCATCGGCTGGTAGTCTTTCATACTACGATGGCGGGGACTTGCCAATGTGCCGTTGGAAACTACCCGCAATTTGTTCTTAGGTATACCCCGACGCGCCATCGAATCGGCGACTGCATGACTAACTGCAATCACCCGATCTGCCAATCCCATCAGGATCGCGCTACGCTGAAACTCATTATGTACGGTGGAAACCAAACTATATTCAGAGCCTTTTCTCATCAGTGCTGCTAGCACGATTCCTGTCATCATATGTGCATGGACGACATCCGGTTGAAACTTTCGCACGATCGCGCGATAACCCCATGCAGCTTTGATAACATTCAACGGTGACCTTGCTTGATCTAGTTGAAAGTGCTGAACACCATAACGTCCTAGTAATGTCTCATATTCTCCCCCTGCAGACACTACAGCAACATCATGACTATTTTTTGCTTGCAAACAGGCTAAATCTATTGCTACATTAACAATTCCATTCCCAATTTCTTGTACATGATTAAGCACATGTAGTATACGCATTTAAATTTTCTCCACAGCAGTTGCTTGTAGTAATTTTGATGAGCGTTATAACTTATAGAGAAATGTTAGCCTTGCTTAACTCGATATCCCAAACAAGTGCCACTTACTAGTATTCTTCTACTTTAAAAAAGATTTCATAAGACCCCAAAAACCGCTTCACAAAGCCACCGGGTAGACTCTCAAGTTGAGAACCGTAAGCGGCTATGGCTCTATTTTTTTTATCTTGAACCGATTCAATTGAGAGCCGATAAGCAGTCGCTATATCCTGTAACTTGAGCATAATAAACAGCGGCGCTCTCCAAAGCAACCAGATGGGATACTGTAGTAGTTCAACTTCAATTCCTTGATGAGCGATCGCTTCCTTAACTAATTCATAAGTAGCCTCATGATCTTTATGGCAGTCTTTTCGATGCGGAACGTAAACTTCTTCTGGTTTGTAAAACCCGATCAATTCACTTAACTCCTCAATCATCTGCCGCCGTTGTTTTAGTTGTAAATCTTGCAAAGTCCCATCTGGCTTTTCTAAAAAATGGATTTCTGTAGGTTCCACTCCCAAAATTTTTAAGGCTTGTATCGCTTCTTGTTTGCGAATTGCAACGATTTGATCTTTCATCTGTAGATCTGAGCCACCTGACCCCTGTCCATCCGTCAGAAAAGCTACCACTACTGGTATCCCCTGTTCACGTTTGAGGGCAATCATCCCACCACAACCAAACGTTTCATCATCTTGATGGGGAGAAAATACCATTGCTGATTTCTGGCTAAATGCTAAGGGCTGACTTCCACGATGCAAAATCCACCGAAATAACACACTAGAGTGGATAGCTTGCAACTGATAAAGCCAAAGAGGAGGAATTAATTTTTGTACTTTTTGGAGAATTTGTTTTGTCTTCATAATTTATATAAAACTCCGAAATTACATGACTTTTGGTTAATTTCGGGTAAATACTATTATAATGCTTTCCAATTGGCTCAAATACACATTTATAGTAAGTTAGGCTGCAATATTTGTTGGTTAGTGCAGTCACTCTCCGATCTGCCCCATTGCCCCCCAACCCCAGAGGGTATCCCTTAAAAAGGGAGCTTCCGTGTACTTACTTTGCGAGTTGATACACGATCACCTTTCCTTGTTCTCGTTCCCAGCCTCTGGCTGGGAATGCCTAATTGGAGGCTCTGCCTCCATACTTTGCTTGCAATGAGGCAGAGCCTCACCGAGTGCATTCCCATGCAGAGCATGGGAACGAGAAATTTTCCGTGAGTCCGCGTAGGCGGACTTTGTTTGTTTAGCCGCGACTTCCAGTCGTCAGGACTTTGTTTGTTTAGCCAAGCCAGCGCGAATGACGGCTTTCCCTCATCGCTTCTGGCGCGCGACTTCCAGTCGTCAGGGCTTTGCCAGTTGATACATAATCACCTTTCCTTTCTGATCTTCCTCAACAAACACTAGGTATTCACCATTTGAGCGGCGAAAAGCGCGAATGCCATAGGGTATATCAACCCAACCACTTTCTTGAGCAACTTCTGGACCGGGTTTTAACTTTTGTACTTGCGCTCCTGTTGTCGCATTGTACACGTACACCTCCGCATTTTTCACAGTTACAACAAACAGATAATTTCCCGCCACACTGATGCCGTGCGGAGTCAGAACTTCCGGAGGTGCGCTCTTGTCAACAGGAAAAACAATCTGCCAGCGAGGAGTTCTGTTGCCTTTACTCCAATTGTCATAACGTACAATCTCGGAGCCAACTAAGTGCGCATAATCACCATTAATTGCCGGGTGTTCTTTGGTGAAGCCTGACAAAAACATCGTGTCTGTTTCGGGGAAATACTCAATCCGCCGCAAATCGGTAAACATGCTGGGATTGTTTTGCTTTTCCATTGATTTATAGGTATAGATGGGATTACCCTTGGCATCCAACCCCTGTAAAGGATAATGCCGAATGCTAACACCATCTTGAGTTCGCAAACTTTTCCATACGTCGCCTTTGCTATCTACCCACCATCCGCCTATGTAGGGATAATCTTTATGGAGATCGTATTCGCCACTATCAAAAGCGCCATTACCATTACTATCGCGCCAGATCCACTCTCCTGACGGCGGTTGATTTGGTGGCCAATTTCCTTTTGAGTGCAATGATTTCCCATCTACAGTGCTACAAACAAACATTCCAGAAGGAATGGCAATTTCCCCATCTGTAGCTTTTTGGAAACGATAAATTTGCAGTTGGTCTTCATACATATCTGTGAGAAACAAAAAGGGCTTGCCTTTGATGCGGCGCACCCAAGATGCATCACCTATTGTATGCAGGCGTGGATCTTGAGGATATTTGAAAGGATTTAAAGTCAAACCCTTGTAAATCCATTGCTTACCGACGGGCTTTGTATAATCCATCACGAAATGTTCGTGTCTTGTATAGACATGCACACCATCTGTCGCGGGATCTACATCAGCGTTGTCGAGAAATTCCAAACCCAGTAACTGCCACTGTAGCGCTCCTGATGGAGAAAACTTCCTCAAATCTACCCCCGAGCGGTTGAAACCATCAATACCAATGTATATATTGCCTGTTGTATCTGTACCCACTCCGCTGAAACCGTACAATTTATCATCTTTGACTTCACCGGGAATACCTGCATAAATGCCGCCTTTGATGCCAAAAGTACTATCTAACACAGGTGCTTTTGTGATGTCGTAAATCAGCACTTGCTGACGCGGTCCATTTTCTGCTATCAAAAGTCTGCCTTGATTATTGACTGCGATCGCCGTTGGCTTCACAACATCATTAATCTCTTCAGGCAAAAGATTACCTTGTTTTGAATAGTGTACAATCCTGGCAGGAGTCTTACCATTTTTGCTTTGAATAATCCACAAATTCCCTTGTCGATCTACGGTTATCTGTCCTGGATTGGCAACAGAAAAGCTGCGTAGTTCCTGCATCGTGTCTGTATTGTAGACGCGAATCTGGTTAGTCGCTGGATCGCTGACATACAACTCACCCTCTTGAGTTGCTAATCCAGTAACTTGCTTTTTCGTGCTGACAATTAACATACTTTTATCCCAGCCACGCCCTCCAGAAAACGGTGCAGGCTTTCCAGACAAGTTGTAGCGTCTGACGCAATGCCAATTTGTCCCCGATGGCGGATAATCCTCCCCAGCTTTCCCGCTTTGAGACTGTTGCATCGCTACGTACAAGTATGAACGATCCGCTGTGACAGCAACTCCGCCACCCCTTCCCCATCCATGTATGTCATCAGCCTTGCCGATGACATCTCCGTTTTTATAAATTCCTACCTCCCGAGATCCTTCATCCCACGGGCTATTCGTATAAACTGTCCCATCAGGAGTAACGTACATACTACTAACTTGGATTTGCACCCATTTGTTACCACCGCCAAATGTATTACCTATCCAAGATGTTGTATAGGTGTTTGCGGCAGGAGTCACCCTGACACTCAAGTATGTTGCAATGACAACAGAAGCAATGACTCCAGTAATCAAACTCAGTACAAACTTGAAAAATTTCCCCCGCCCATGCCGAAAATTTCCTGTAGGCGATAACTTCTTTATGTATTTATTAAACATTTACAGTGTATTTTTCTGGTTTTAAAAGCTTCTTTTCAAAGGGCGTACATTTACTGCAAAGCAAAAGTATGTGGAGTCTTCACTATATTTTGCCAATTTACAGATTATAGCAATCCTATTTGAGTTGCGAACATCTTAAGCTTCAGAAACCCGGTTTCTTTAAGAAACCGGGTTTCTCTCCGCTCACAAATCAAATAGGATTGCTATATTATGTAGCAGTCCTATTTGATTTGTGAAATTATTAGTAGGGTGGGCAATGCCCACAAAACCAGGTAATGGTGGGCATTGCCCACCCTACAAAATCATTTATTGTTCACTAATGATTTAGGATTGCTGTATTATGATTATATTCTTAAAGACGATTGAGAAAATTTAGTGAAATCCACTTCATGTAGGTAAGCTATAAATCTGAAAATCTTTTTTACAAGAGTTTCTGTCTCAAATATACAAACTTTGAGATTGTAAAAAATGTTTTTACATAATCTTCATCAAAACAACAAAATCAATTTAATTAAATTTAAAATAAATTTTATAAAGAAGCCTTGGAAATTTTAACAATGTTAAGCTAGTCTTGTTTTTTGCTAAACAGGTAGGCATAATAAAAATAGCTATATTAATTTTTGTTAAGAGGCGGTCAGCCAACTAACAACTAACAACTAACAACTAACAGCCCTAACAGATAGTTGTGTTTATTTACGCCGAATTACTTAAATGCAAAAAGGCAGTTGAGCTAGATGTGGAAGCAAACAGACTGATAAAAAAAGGGAACAGGGAACAGGGAACAGGGAACAGGAAAAGAAAAAATGCACGTTGTGGGATACAAACACACTTCAAAAAAAGATGTCCGATCAAGACGCGCAAGCGCAAGAAATACGGTGAGTCCAGCCCTGTAGGAGGGTTAGCCCGACAAGCGGGGACTGGCGATCTTCGTAAGCGTTGCGATCAAACGGTACTCCGGCGTCAGCGGTAGCGATAGCGAAGCGTTAGCGACGAAGGAGCGTCGGAACGAGCGTCACCCGAAGGGCGTCTTTTTTTTCAATCCCACGGCTTGAGCCGTGGGATGCACTGTTCCCTGTTCCCTGTTCCCTGTTCCCTCTGACCAATGCATCTCAGGAGAAAAATAGGTGGAAAGTAGCAAAAAAAACTCTGTTTCAGCATCTGCATCTATTCTCTGTTTAGGGGTAGGGTGGTTTCCTAAAAATCCCGGAGGACTGGAACGGTATATTTATGAACTGACAAAGAAACTAGCAGCAAATCAAGACCAAGTGGAATTATGTGGAGTTGGTTTACCAGAAGCTGAACCTGACTTGCCGATTAAGCTGACTAACTTGGCGAGGGCAGATAGTCCAATTTTGCAGAGGCTGTGGTCTATTCGCCAAAACTTTAAGAACACAAGAGTAGGAAAACCAGATGTAATTAATTTACA
The DNA here is from genome assembly GCA_964246695.1 of uncultured bacterium. Classification (GTDB taxonomy): domain Bacteria; phylum Cyanobacteriota; class Cyanobacteriia; order Cyanobacteriales; family Nostocaceae; genus Stigonema. The sequence continues at coordinate 2,121 of CAXTSI010000145.1, read as the reverse complement.
TTTTGCATTGTACAGCTTTCCTATCTTGGATCTTTTACCAAAGGAAATACCAGTTACCTTTAACTTTCATGGTCCTTGGGCATCAGAGAGTGAACAGGAAGTACCTGAGAGAAAATTAAGTGTTTTACTAAAACATTGGCTGATAGAAAAAAGAACTTATAACCGATGCGATCGCTTCATAGTTCTCAGTAAAGCATTTGGCAAAATCTTGCACCAACAATATCAAGTTCCTTGGGATAAAATTCACGCGATCCCTGGTGGAGTTGATATTAACCGATTTCAAGTAAACTTATCACCTCAACAGGCTCGCACACAGCTAGGCTGGTCTTTAGATCGTCGGATTTTATTCACAACCCGTCGCTTAGTGCATCGAGTGGGAGTGGATAAATTGTTAACTGCCATAGCGACAATTAAGCCGAGAATTCCTGATGTTTGGTTGGCGATCGCAGGTCGTGGACCAATACAAGCTGAACTACAACAACAGGCTACAGAATTAGGACTAAATGACCACGTTAAATTCTTAGGCTTTCTACCTGATGACCAATTGCCTATAGCTTACCAAGCCGCTGACTTGACTGTTATGCCTAGTCAGTCTTTTGAAGGATTTGGTTTAGCAATAGTAGAATCCCTAGCCTGTGGTACTCCCGTCTTGTGTACTCCTGTTGGTGGTATGCCTGAAATTTTACAACCATTCTCACCAGATTTAATTACTGACACTGTCGAAGCCTCAGCTATTGCTGAAAGATTAGAACAAGTGCTTTTAGGACTCGTGTCTAAGCCTTCACAATCAGCCTGTCGTCACTACGCCGTTGATAACTTCGACTGGTATAAAATAGCTCAGAATGTGCGGAAAGTTCTCTTAGCTTGAGCAAGTTCACATGAAAATTCTCTTTTTAGACCAAAGCGGTAAACCAGGCGGTGCGGAATTGTGCTTGATAGATATCGCCAAACCCTATCGAGATCATTGTTTGGTAGGTTTATTTGCAGATGGTTCTTTTAGAAATTTACTAGAACACAATCAAATCCCAGTTGCAGTTTTGACAACTGGTCAAATCCAAGTTCGTAAAGAAAGCAGCTTAGCACAAGGATTAGGCAGTCTAGGTCAACTTGCGCCTTTGATTGCTAAAGTTGTACAACTCGCTTATAATTACGATTTAATCTACGCCAACACACAAAAGGCATTGGTAGTAGGGGCATTAGCTAGTGTTTTCAGCCGTCGGACTCTGGTTTATCATCTGCATGATATTCTTTCTCCTGAACACTTTAGCCAAACCAACCGTCGCATTGCTGTCACATTAGCCAATCGTTTTGCATCATTAGTTATTGCCAATTCTCAAGCAAGTAAAACCGCTTTTGTAGCAGCGGGAGGACGCCCAGAAATTACTGAAATCGTTTACAACGGCTTTGACCCTAAAATTTATCAAAGCCCTGAGTCCGATATTAGTCAAATTAGACAGCAACTGGGACTCAATGGATTTGTCGTTGGACACTTCAGTCGTCTTGCACCTTGGAAAGGGCAGCATATATTAATAGAAGCACTGGCACAATGTCCTGTTGATGTGACAGCAATTATAGTTGGTGATGCACTGTTTGGTGAACAAGATTATAGAGAACGTTTACACCAACAGGTGACAGCACTGGGACTAAAAAATCGCGTGAAATTTTTAGGATTTCGTTCAGATATTCCCTTGTTAATGGCAGCGTGTGACTTGGTCGCACATACCTCCACTTCCCCAGAACCTTTTGGAAGAGTGATTGTCGAGGCTATGCTATGTGGACGCCCTGTAGTTGCAGCCAAAGCTGGCGGTGCGATAGAATTAGTAGAACAAGGTATAAATGGTTTTCTAGTTACACCAGGAAATCCCCAAGAACTTGCACAAGTTATTATCACCTGTCTCAATGAAAAAGATCAGACTGCGGCAATAGCCAATAATGCACGTACTACCGCCAGTCAGCGTTTTGATGTAACAACTATTAATCAGCAAATTGCTCAATTGATAAAAAGGCTAATGGCTAATAGCTAATGGCTAATGGCTAATGGCAATGAACAATTAGCCCAACGGGAGCGCCAGTTCCCTACGGCGGGAAACCCGCCTTCTCCCAAGGGGAGACGCTGACGCT
>CAXTSI010000144.1:0-17133 GCA_964246695.1 uncultured bacterium | reverse complement strand
TTATTTGGCTCAGTAATAACCGATTGTGACACCTTTGGGTGCGGAATGTGGGTTAAACGCTTGTTCGGCAATCGTGGTAATTAGAGATTAGAAAGAGCGCTCTAAACGCACTAGTCCACAGATGAGCCATTTTGTTGACTACATGCCTCAAAGTATTGAAACTTCGTTGCACCAAACAGACGCTTGAATTCCGCTTAAGATTAAACAAGATTTCAAAGGTTAACCATCTCAGGGATGATGATTAGGATTATCGGTTAGTAACCCAAGAGCTTGAGCAATAGTGCTCAGGCGGTTGTCAGCTGTAAGAAAAATCAAGGAGGTGGATTGCTCCGTAGTGAAAGCGGGTTGAATCCTTAGCACTGATGCCAGCTGTACCGCATCATAAGCGCGTAGAGGATATTGCCCGACCAGTTGACCCGCCGTTTCTGCTAGTTTGGCATCGAGTTCAATGACTTGGTACTGATTATTCAGGTCAGAGCGAAACCTTTGAATAATCAAGGTTCTATCGGTAGGAGTCAAACTACCTTCCCGTTCCCTCCTCGCCAGCGCACTGAGGACTTCTACCCAAGTGATTCGGGCAATGAACAATGAGTTGCCCGCCTTTTGAGCCGAGAGCGCCCGTATCCAGGCACTACCAGTTTCCGGCACGTACCGTTTCACCAGGGCGCTGCTATCTACGAAGTAGGCGGTCACATTGAACCCCGTTCTTCAATAATAATTTCGGAGAGCGGCTTGCCGGGGGATGCCTCCAGTCTTTGGGTCAGGGAGCGCCACGCTTCTTCTGAGACTGGCTCAACATCGCCGCGATGGGGAGGAGGAGTGACCAGTCCCGCTGCCACTAGGGATTGAATTATCTGTTCGGCTTCCGAGGATGCTTCTAGAGTCAAAACTTGCAGCTGCACAGTTTGCCCATCAGTTAGGGACAAAGGATTTTGGGGGCGCAGCATCCCGTTAGAGTAGACAGCAGTAATAATTTCTGACATAGTTGGCGCACTATTAGACAAAGCGTTGTGACGAGGCTGTATTTAACCTAGCGTACCTTGGGAAAAGTTGCTCCCAGTCCTGGGTTAAGCGCTGCCCCGACTCACCTAAAAGGGTCAGAAACAGACTTTTCAGGGTCACGGCTGCATCTAGGTTGAACACGGGCGAGGGGTGTATTACACGGAACGAGCTATTGTGTAGTCCGGGGCTGAAACTCTATAAGTTATTTATATAGATACAGTTTGTTATGCAAACAATAGAATATAGAGTAACAATACTTCTGATGAGAGAATGAGGTTTTGGTTATGTAACGTTGAGAGCGATCGCAGAGAGTGCTAAGCGGCTCAGTCAGATTCCCAAAAAACGGGACTACCTTTTATGAAAAAATCATATTGACAAAAGTTCAATTATCCCTGAATGCGATCAAAGATCACATGCTTAGAGACTTGATGTATCAAGCAGCTAATAAATATGACAAAGACCCTCTATTATTCAGCTTTCTTGATTCTCTACAACTGGTTATAGATGCAATCCGATTTGTTAACTATGCTTCTCTACAATTGAGAGAACTGCAGAGCGAATACTTATTGTTCTTAATCTCTGAATCTGAAATTGACAGACCTCGAAGAAACCGTGTCAATCCCCGTGTTGTTAAAATTAAAATGTCCAAATTTAAACGAAAGAATTCCACTCATAAGTCTGAAGTTAGAGACTTGAAAAAAGATTTATAAATTCTGCTCCCAAAGGCGGCTTGAGAATTTCATTCACGGGTATTGAGTTTAAATTAGACCAAACACATATGAACGTCTAGACGTTTTAATTGCTGAATTAAATAATTAGAAAGTAAGTTGTGCTTGATTTTATAAACAGTAAGACAAGTTTGAGCAGCTAAATGTTTTAATCTAAGCCAAACCAGCATGGCACAAGCAATATGGTTTCTCGCCTATGCGAGCTTTACGACATTGCACTGAGTAAATGCCAGTTAATTGTTTGATTTCTTTGTGAAACTCCGATTGGCGTCCAACGAATTTTACACACATGAGTGTGTAAAATTCGTGGAACAAAGAGATAAATCATTGGTTGTAAAAAGGTCGAAACTCCTGCGATTGCTTCGCTTCGCTCCGTTCGCAATGACATAGTGATAAATTTTCCCGCCTACCTACTTACATCCGTTATTTCATCCGTTGCAACAGATGCTCTCCAACGCGCAAAGCATTTGCCATAATCGTTAGCGATGGGTTCACCGCACTACTAGATGGGAAAAAACTACCATCAACAATGTAAAGGTTATCAACATCATGTGTGCGGCAATTAATATCAAGCACCGAAGTTTTGGGGTCTTCACCGAAACGGCAAGTACCACATTGATGAGCAACCTCTTTCAATGTCGTTTTTGAGGTAATATAAAACGAAAACGACCTAAATTTATTGGTTCTATCGACTGATTTCAACACTTCACGCCAACGCTTTATCAAGCGATTGAATGCTTCTTCATTGTTATTTGTATAGTCAATAAAAATTTGTTCGCCGTTGAGCCGTACACGATTATTAAGGTCAGGCAAATCTTCCGTAATCAACAACCAAGTCACAGAATGATTTGCCACTGCTTCAGATATTATGCTAGGTGTAAAAGGTGGTGCATGAGCAGCAACTTTGTCTTTATTGATATTGCCAAGCATTTGTATGCTTCCCATTGGAAAAGCAAAATCTTTCTCCCCCCAATAAAAATCATTAATAGCAAGCGTTTTTTGAAAAACTGTAGGATTGGGTTTTGAACTCAAAGCCATGACTACCGCATATTTATGCGCCATGTAATTACGTCCTACAAGATCAGAACTATTGGCTAATCCGTTCGGATGTTTGTCATTAGCGGAATTGAGCAACAATACTGCTGAGTTGATTGCACCACAAGCGACAACAACAATATCCCCAGAAAACATCTGACGCTTGAAAGCGATTTCTACTTCCACCCCAGTAACTTCGCGACCTGATGCACTTGTATGCAAACGCAAAACTTTTGTGTTAGTCATCAAAGTGAGATTGGGATAGACAAGTGCTGGACGTACACCGTTAATGTCAGCATCAGCTTTAGCATTGAGAAAACATGGAAAGCCATCGCAAGTCTCACAACGAATACAAGGACTTAAAAAGCGATTAACTTCATTTAGCTTGATAGCAAGCGGCAGATAAAATGGATGAAAGCCTTTATCCTTTAAAGAATCGTTGATTTCTTGAATGTAGGTTTCATGGCTGATTGGTGGAAAAGGATAATCTTCACTGGTTTGAGGTTCAGTGGGATCGAGACCCCGCTTACCATGTACTTCATAAAGTCTCTCAGCTTGGGTATAGTAAGGAGCAAAGTCCTGATACTTCAATGGCCATTCCGGAGAAATGCCATCTTTATGGATGACTTTTTCAAAGTCTTGTTCGCGAAATCTGAACAAAGCACCACCGTAAAATTTGGTATTGCCGCCAACATAATAGTGTGTGGCGGGACGTATTGCTTTGCCGTTTTTGTCATACCAGATAGCACTATTTCGATAGCGTTCTTGTTGCCAAACTTGCTTGGCATCCCAATTTGCTAGTTCTCTAGGTAAAAAAGTACCTCGTTCCAGAACTAAAATTTTCTTTCCACTTGGTGCAAGTAGATTTGCCAGAGTTCCACCACCAGCACCCGTACCAATGATGATGATATCGTAATGCCCATCAGCCATTTTTCCTCCATTGTTATGGCACTAGTTTTCCCCAAAATTTTCCGCACGCATTTGATTTTCTGTACAAGTTTAGTTCAGCTTGGTCAAACCAATCCAGCGGTAAATCGCATCTCCAAATTGTGGAAAAAGTTGTATATTTGAAAACAGGAGTTTTGTCAGAATTCCATCGAGCATGACTTTCCCCTGGTTTTGCTTAATAGCTTGTAGCACTGCGATCGCTACATAGCAATGCAATAATGCAATGGCGATCGTGTCTGTCACAGCATAGTAGCGCTTGACTTTAGAGAGTGTATGTTAGCCTTGAACGCATTCAGGGCTTAAATGTCGATTTTATTATTTTTGCTTCTCACTAACTTGCCAAAGTGGCAGTTACTTTAAAGCTGTTCAAATCACCGAATTTATTCAAAAATACAGATCGGAGAGTATGTCAACTAGCTCTGTTCTTAAATCAGGAACTGCTATAGCAATCCTAAATCATTCGTGAGAGCCGAGAAACCCGGTTTCTTAAGTTATATCTTGCACCATTCTCAACAAGGAGAGAGAAACCGGGTTTCTCAACGAAAAATTAAGGGTTTCAGCTTTAAATATTTGCAAGAAACCCGGTATAAGAGCGGTGGTGCAAGATATCAGTTAAAGAAACCGGGTTTCTGAGGTTGGCAATTTTCACAAATAAAATAGGATTGCTATATAATTTGATGATTTTGTTGCAAATCAATCAGTTGCATATCATTTTAGAAAGTAGAATAGCACTCAGCAAACAACAAATTACTAATCGATACAGAAAACATCCCAAGCAAAATTAAGATTTTCTTTCAATACGTAAGCCCTAAATTCAATTACTTCCGAACCACTATTAAATTACCTGTATCTCTTTGCTTCCTCTCTCTGTGTACTCTGCGCCTCTGCGGTTTTTTAAATCGGTAATCATCAGAGCGGTTCAGGAGTATCTAAAAGCTAATAGGTGTACTTTTTGAGAACACCAGTTTTTCCTGTTGTAAAAAATCTGAGATTACACTTGAATAATGATGAACAAGCAACCTCTTCGCATTGCGGTTTTTACGGGATTATATGCTCCTTTTTTAACTGGTGTTTCCGTCGCAGTACATCAGCGGGTACGCTGGTTACTACAGCAAGGACATGAAGTCTTTCTCATCCACCCGCAACTCAACGATCGGTATCCGAAAAATGTTGGCAATCGTCCTATGCCTGGGCTAAGTGAGTTACAATCTTTCCCAACTTTTTCTCATTATGCATTCCCAACACAGCCACTGATATTCTACAAGTCTCTTCCCCAACCATTGAATTATCGGCATTGGAGTGATACCGAGTTGCTGGAGAGGTTCCAGCCCGACATTGTCGTGGTTGAAGAAGCGGCGCAAATGAGAGGAATCTACTCACTTTTCCTGCAAGGTTATGGTCGTCCGATCGCCGTCGAATACGCAAAGCAAACAGGCACTCCAACCATATCTCTTTTCCACACCGATATCGTTGCCTACATCCGATATTACTTAGGAAATCAGTTCTTCAGCTTGATTAGCCCCATCATTCCCTCTTTGATCAAGCAGTTCAGTCAAGCTTATGATGCCAGTTTCTTTTCTTCTCGAGAACAGCTTGCTAAGTACAGAGAGATGAAATGTCAACGCAGCGAATATCTCCCTTATCAAGGAGTCGATTGCCAAAAATTTAATCCCGGAAACATCTGTTACGACCCTATTCCCAACGACCACCGACCAACTCTCCTTTTTGTCGGACGCATTACTCCGGAAAAAAATGTCATCCAACTCTTAGACGCATATCCGATCGTCGCCGCCAAAATTCCTGACGTTCATTTGGTCATCGTTGGTAGCGGTCCTATGGATGGCGAACTCCGTCGGCGTGCCCAAAAATTTGATGGTATTACCGTGTGGGGTGAGTCTCATGGTACAGAACTTTTAGGCTGGTTTGCTCGCGCCGACGTATTTGTGAACCCCTCGGTAACAGAAAACTTCTGCACAACAAATAACGAAGCGCTGGCTTCTGGAACCCCTGTTGTTGCAGCCCTTGCACCTTCAACCGCTGAGCAAGTATCGCCCGGTCGCAATGGCTTCTTAGCAGAACCCAACAACCCAACGGATTTTGCTAACAAGATCATTGCGATTCTAGAAAATCCCGCTCTCAAACAAGAAATGTCTCAGCACTCTCGTCTCTCCATACTCGAATTTGATTGGTCAGCATGTATGGAAAAATTTGAGAACAAACTCTACGAGATAGTTCAAACTTCCAAGAAGTTAGAGGCGAGTAAAATAATTAAAAATTAAAAATTAAAAATTAAAAAATTTTTAATTTTGCATTTTTAATTTTTAATTGATTTGTCGCCACTTCTCACTTAGAAGTTGGTCCCGACGCTTTTTGTATCTGCTGAGTAAAGTACGTTTCGTTATACTTCAACTGTTGTGCGAATTCCAAGCCTTTGCGAAAAGCGAAGACTGCTTGCGGATAGTCTTTGCGTTCCAATTGCATCTGCCCGATTTGGTCGTAGGCGTTCATCAAAGCGTAAAAGTCACCGGCTTGCTCTTGCGTCTGTACTAAAATTTGGCTAGTTTGCAAAGCCGCTTCTATTTGTCGTTGAGAACGGTACAGCGCAATTAACTTTTGCAAAGCTTCACCAGCACGCACATACTGCTGCAATTGCCAAGCGGTAGTATATGCTTGTTGATAGTTTTTGAAAGCCTCTTGCAGGAGGCTGGGATTTTGTTTTGCTAAGGATTCGTAATCAGAAGCGATCGCCAGTTTCAATGCTGGTAACTGGGTAAGATTGTTTTCTTTCTGGTAGATTTCTGCTAGCTTATTACGTACATTGAGTGACTGCTGGGGTTGTTTTGCCTGCTCGTAAATGTAAGCTAGCTGTTGCAGATATTTCATCTCACTCAAGCGATCGCCGTGAGAGTCAGCAAATTTCAACAATTGCTCATAAGTTGCGGCGGCGGCTGGGTAATCAAACCAGCTCAGATTTACGGTTCCAATCGTTTCCAGGGTTTCTACTTGTGCAGCTGCATCACCAGAAATTCTTACGGCTGCCAAAATTTGGTTATAAACAGCCAAGGCAAGTTGGGGCGATCGCACTTGTTGGTAAGCTTGACCTAGCGCTTGCAAAAGTTGTAAATCTGTCGAGTTTTTCGATTGTGCCTGCTTTTGAATTGCTTGCAATCGCTCAGTTATATATTGCACTTCTTTGCGCTCGTTGTCACGCCAAGCAATCGCACCCACTCGCGACAGTGCTTGCACCTCTTTTAATGGACCCAAGAAGCGGCGCAAACGTAGTTCCCGGTTCCAGATATCAAACGCTGTTATCTTGTTACCAGCTTGTAGTTGAGCTGTAGCTTGTTGATTCAACTGATCCAGCGCCGCCTCTAACTTTTGACTTTCTTCTGGAGTTAACGGTACATTTGCGGGTGATGGTGGTATCAGGGGATCGGGTGTGGTAATCTCTAGCGGATTAGGAGGAAATTTATTTGGCTGTTTGGGTTTTTTACTTGCAGCCAACGTCAATGAGCTGCAAAGGAAGCAGAATGTAGCAGTGGCAGTAATAGTAATACTTAAGCGCCGTAGCATGGGGATATTACCTTGAGGGAATTGCTAATTGTTTATTGCCAGTCTGACCTTAGCCATGACATATCTGACGAGACAAGGGCAAAAAATTCTCCTGAGAAACAGGTTATTACAAGCTCTACCATACTCCTGTGATACAATATATGTTTTACAAACTTTAATGCGAAGTCAGCTTAATTTACCTGGCTCCAAAATCTAAAACCCTTGGCTCCAAAATTGGTATAATGACACATTCTACAGATATTGCTGCTTTAGCTCGCTGGATGGCAGCTGATTTTAGCAATCAAGAACAGGCTTTTGAAAACCCGCCTTTTTTTGCCCACATTCGTGTGTGTGTGCGTCCCCTTCCCTTGGAACTATTATCAGGAGTAAGTTTGTATTTGGAACAAGCTTATGACTACGCGCTAAATGACCCCTATCGTGTACGGGTGTTAAAGTTGGTAAACGCAGGGGATCACATCGAAATCGAAAACTACAGCGTTAAGGAAGAACAACAGTTCTACGGGGCATCCCGTGACATCCAACGCCTTCACGCCTTAACCGCCGACAACTTGGAACTCCTTCCAGGCTGTACATTTAGGGTAGAGTGGACTGGTCACAGCTTCAAAGGCAAGGTAGAACCGGGAAAAGGCTGCATTGTATTTCGCAAAGGGCAAAAAACCTATCTTGATAGTGAATTCGAGATTGACGAAGAACAATTTATTAGCCACGACCGAGGACGTGACCCTGAAACCGATGAGCATATTTGGGGTGCGATCGCCGGACCATTTCACTTTGTCCGCTGGGGTAGTTTTGCAGATGAAGTGAAGGTTTAGAAAGTGAGGAGTGAGGAGTGAGGAATGAGGAGTAAATAACTCACAATTCACAACTCCTCACTCTCCTAATATCCCGTTGCTGCCAGATCCAGTGGATGAAAATAAGGAATTCTCTCAACCCAGCTTTCCCAAGTGCCATTAGGGTAGAGTTTTAACAGGCGAAATCCTGGGGGTTTTTGGTCCAGGGTAAAAGTTGAACTTAGGGGCGCTCATGGTAGGAATTTCAGACTTGTCTTGACGCGACGCCCAACGGGAAAGCCATAAAGCTTGGTGCAGTCGCCGTTGGCGCGGGAAACACTCGTGTCGGCACACGCTTACTCACCAGTCGCCTAGGAGCGGGAAACCCGACTGCAGCGCTTACGCTCAAATTTCGCGTCTCTACACAGGTTGACGGTTAGCAAATTCTCTTAACTGAACCGTATTGGACTCTAAAGGGCTACAAGCAAAAATAAAGGAGGTCTGATAGACCTCCTGCTTTCAGTCTTGTTTTAGTCTTCGTGCATCTTAGCAGATGCGCCTTTAGCTTTATGTTACAAAGGCACTTTCTAATATCCTTTTATACTGTGGGTTGTGACCCCCCAGGCTCTCTCTTAAGATAGATATTAGTTAGCTTTTAGCTTGATAGTTGACTAATGTTATAGTTGGGATAGCAACATTAGTTATAAGCCTTTGGATAAACCCTATCCTGACTTTGACCCCCTCTGTTTTTGACGTATTTGTAAAAGTGGTGAACTATATCGACCGCTACTGCAATAGCTAGAATAGACGTAATAAAAACTACACTACGCATATGCTACAATTCTATGCCTGATGGCACTTACCTTAATAACATCTTTTTTTACTGCTTATGTCTGCATTAGGCTTGTGTACAAGCTAGCTGACCAAGCCCGCAACGGGAGCGGGAACTCTTAACTCTTAACTCTTAACAGAAAAGAAATTAGCCCCGTTCGCGCAGCGGCGAGGAATTGGGAGAAGATCAAGGGTGAGTTGTAAAACTTTTGTGCTATAATTGGCGAACAGTTAAATAACTAGTGGTTTGGTTAGTACAGGCATGTTAAAATGCAGTAGTAAACACCCAAAGACTAGAAATGGCGGCATAGCCAAGTGGTAAGGCAGAGGTCTGCAAAACCTCCACCCCCAGTTCAAATCTGGGTGCCGCCTTTATAACAAAATTACTCAATTAGCCTCTACAACTCAGTTGTAGAGGCTTTCAAGTTATTGTCATAACTGGACAAGGCATGCCTTGGACTTCCAGAAAATGACACTCTAAGACAGAAATTTAGTCACAAATTTAGTCACATGAGTCTAGAGCAAAAGATAAAGGAAGCTAACCAGAAGTTAAGGACTGGAGGCACTTTAGTCACAATCGAGCGAAGAGATAAATATTTATGGCTGAGGGGTACTTTACCGCCCAAACCCCATCTTGATAGAAAGGATAGCTACCAGCAAAGGTTCTCTTTAGGAAAGAGAGCGATCGCCACTGAGGCTGGCTTTAGGTATGCAGTTGCTCAAGCCAAGATTGTATCCCGGCAGCTAATAGAGGGAACTTTTAAGTGGGGAGATTGGATTGATTTAGAGAAAGTCGCCCCTGCTCCGGTAGTGGACAGAGGAACTGTGGGAGAATGGCTTAGCCGCTTTGAGAGGTAACACTGGGAAAAGACTACAAGGAACCAGCAGACAGAAACCACTTGGAAGAAAGACTACTTGGTTGTTTTTAATAAATTACCGCTCCTTCGTTGTACTGACTATAGATATATCGAGAGAGGGGAATCGGATTAATTCTGGTGCAATGGCTTCAAAGCAATCACGTAACTCTCTTAAGGAAAATAATCTCTGCTCGTACATGGCTTGAACATCGTTAATGTCACGGTCAAATCCTCTGGATAGTTTAGAAACGCGAACTTGAAGGGTTTGATTTTGCAAAGTCACCCTGTGCTGCACAACACTCAAAAAAAATTGCTTGAGCTTTATTATACTAGACCAACTGATAAATTATCTAAACCCGTAATTAGTCTATTTCTCCGACATCCCGTAGCACTGCATCAATGAGGCTAGGTCGGATATAAATTCCATTGGTGCGTAACTGCTCAATGTATACTTTAATCTCAACAATCAAGCCCGCTTTTTTCGCCTTACGTAAAATGCCAAGAGTACCTATCCGGCGAATTCCTAAGCGTTCTGCAACCCGTCGCGCTTGAGCATCATCCAAAAGTACTGTACTATCTGGAGTGGACTGAGCCAAGGCAATAGCTTCAGCTTCTCCACGATCAACTAGGATTGATAATGGTTCTAATATCAGGGCACATGGGGTTTGAATTTCCAGCCAAGTTAATTGACTGACGGCTTTTGCGCCAGGTAAACCTACACCCTGGACTGTTACTTCATCCCATACGGCTGGGGGAAGTAATATTCTGCTATACAGTTGGGGTAAAAGTTCCAGTTGCGCGATAATTGACAAGGAGATGAGGGGGCTGCTATCGGCAACAATGACAGAGTTAATCATCGCGCAATTCGTCGGCGATTTGGTCATCATCTAGGTTGATAACCGGGATCTGCAAACGCCCTAGTTCGTACATGAACTGGGGTTTGTTCATACTGCAAAAGGCGGCGGCTTTACCAAGCGATAGTCGGCGTAGCTCGAATAGTTTGACTGCAAGTAAAAATGTGAGTTCTGCTTCTAATGCTTGGGGTGATTTACCGGAGATGATGAGTAAGTCATCGGGATAATGAAGGGATAAAATGTGCATGGTTCGCCTCTGTGTTCTTGATTCCTAATTCTTTCTTGATTATGGCTTACACCAGTCCAATCAGGATAGCGCTCGCACCAAGTAGTGAGTGACTGATAATGACACTATGTAAATTCCGAAACTTTGCGTAGTGACAGCCCCAAAACATACCAACGATAAATGTGAACAGCCGCGTTGTGAAAGCCAGTCATAGAGCAGTATTGGTATTTTTCGGAAATGTCTATTTAAAATAAAGTCGTAAAATTTGAGACTGGAAATTCCCAAACCAGAAAACCTGTTTGCTGCCGGACTGTAAAACTTTCCAAATACCCGTTGTGAGGAGTGGCACTCAAAAACAACTTGTGTTCAAAGTGAGGTTCCAGCAGGCGAATAGCATCTGTCCGCATAGAATCAACAGCATAGTATGAGGCGGCGAAAATGCTCGGTCATTCCCAGAAAGTTCATACGACCACCTATCAAGCTTGGATTGACGAAGAAGTTTATTTAAAATCTATAAAATCTATCATTGGTAGGGACGATAGACCGCTTCCTCCTAAGAGTTGACATCAATCAACCATTGCTTAATCGCTGGTAAATAGACTTTGATAATGCCACTATTGCCACCAGTGCGGAAATAGTGAACGCCTTGCTTATACTCACCGCTAGCAATCTTTCGTCTCAACGTCCGAGGGCTATATCCTGCACCTAGCTTTGTGTAGACGGATTCTAGGGTCAGCAAGTCTGCTTCGTTAAGTTCGCTGGGTTTTAGCTTAATTTTTGGCATCTACCTTGTCTCCTATCCATAGTCAATAGTCAGATGCATCTGACACAGTTCATACCATTAATTACAAATTGTTGAGAAAGCCGATTTATTAAAGAGTCTTGCTATACAGTTCTTTAAGTACTTTAAGTGAAAAGTAAAGACCCATAGGGTTCCATAGGTTCTTTATGAGTTGTAGGTATGCTGCTAATTTATGACGTTGTTCAACAAGTTATAACGAGTGGTTATGTAACTGTTTTCGCGTTCTTAAGTATGGCAAAAGCTTCTCAGAACAAAGTATGGTTTGGAAGATTTCAACGCTTTGATAACCTTGCAGGAAGTTGCTATAGCCGATTTGCTATTTGCTTTGGCAGTAGTTGTGAAACGTAAAATGCTAGCAGCATCTTGGCGATCGCGGCTAATTTTCCAAAGCTCATGGTGTGCTATTCCCGACGTTATTTACTGGGCAGCTTGCATTCGGTAAATACATTTGTTAACTATACAGCAAATTTTTTCTGGCTAGAGCTTAACTTCTTTTCAACAGCAATTATCAGCATTTAAACGTATGATTTTCAAAATGAAGCATTTCCATCGGTTATTTTACCCGCCTGCCTGGTCAATCGCTGCCAAAATTTCGACAGCATTGGTTTGTGCTGTGGTTATACCGATGAGCTTCACTGCCTACTACAACCTGCGACAGAGCTTAGATAGTGTAGAAGCTGGCGAATATCGCAAATTAGAACTGTTAGCTACCAGTACCGCTAGTCGCCTCGACCAGTTAATTATAGATATCCAACGTGTTATCCTCCAAGTCAGCAGCGATCGCAGCAGCAGCAAAGCCACTATCTCCAGCAACGCATCCAAGAACTGCAAGCCATGACGCCTCTGCTGAAAACCAAAGGCAATACCTCTATTGGGCAGCAACGCCAAAGTTTGCAGCAACGCCTCCAGCAAGCCCAAGGTCTGACTCGTGTTTTCCTCCAGAGAATGGAAATCCGCCGACAGCTATTCAAAAAAGAAGGAGCGATTTCCGGTGATGATGCTCTCAAGGCAGAACAGGAATATTTGCAAAACCAGGAAAAAATCGCTGACATCCAAGCCCAGTTCAAAGAACTGGATGTGAAGGAGACTCAACAAGAAAAAGACTATCGTGAAAATCTTAGTATTATTTCCGACCTGCAAGCTCAGTTGAAAGCACTGGATAGTAAACAAGCTTCTGTGGCTCAACAAGACTTAGAAAATGTAACTACCCGCAAAAAAGAGATTCAATTCGGACAATTTAACCCTATGGGATACTACTGTACCAGATAAAAACCTGATGCGGGCATGTCTTGATGCAGCGATCGCTGATGTAATTCTCTCCATGTCTGGAGGATTTGATGCAGAACTGATAGAAGGTGCTGCTAATTTAAGTGGAGGTCAGCGACAACGGCGCTGCCATGCCAATGCAAATGCATACTGTGGTAAGTGAAGGGGGTGGCAATTTTTCAGGGGGACAACGACAGCGACTGCTAATTGCTCGCGCTTTGGCATTAAAACCCCGCATTTTGTTATTCGATGAGGCTACTAGTGCGCTCGATAACAGAACCCAGGCGATTGTCAGTGAAAGTTTGGATAAGTTGCAAGTTACCAGAATAGCGATCGCTCACCGACTTAGTACAATCCGCCACGCTCACCGTATCTATGTACTCCAAGCAGGCCGGGTTGTGCAACAAGGAAGTTTTGCGGAGCTTGCTGCTGTGGAGGGGCTGTTTGCCCAGTTGATGGCTCGGCAGATGGCGTGAGAGCAGCTAGGGGTGGCAATGGGGGTTGAGGTCGCTGTAGAGGTTTTATCGACAGATATAACATCGTCTACTAGCAGGTTGTTTGCATCTTCAAGTGGATGCGGCTGTGTTGTTAACTGCGAGTACGCGAAGATCGCGAAGGAAAAATAACCTACGTTACAAGCGTCCGTCGAATCTAGAGTCATAAACCAGCCTTTTTCTGTATGTCGTCAACCAATGCCTGGGGGAAAATACTGGCTATTGTAGAAGGGTATTTTTTGATAACTTCAATGCTGATATAGTGTGTGATCTCAAAGTTTTTTTTCTCAATTGCAGCAATACGAACGACACCTTCAGAAACAAATTTCTCGCCATCAAAGACTTTGACCCACGCATAGTATTTTGGATAGGCAACGCCACTTTGTGTGGGAGCATCCCGTAATAGCTCGTAATCAACACGGACTTTCTTTTTCAGAATTTCTTTAAAATAGGCTTGTAAGTCACGAATCAAAAAATTACGAAAATCTTCTTGTGCTGGTGTGTTGCCATCAATATGTGATTGAGCAATTGAGTCGAAAGAGCCTTTTGAGCAAGCAACAGAGTTGAAGAGGCTGAAAACTACAAAAAGTTTAACCAAATTTATAAATACTATTTTCATGAAGTTTCATTCGCAACTAAGGGCATAACTATTTATTATTTATACCAATCCTCGTTCATTACAGGTAAGGTACGCGCCTTGAAATAAAATACCAGCCGTCTGAAGACCTTCTAGTATCGGACCAACCATTTAACAGGAGCGGGCTGGTATTTTATTTTTACGGTCACCCCTAAGGGAGATTCAAAACAGGAGTTGTGAATTAATTGGGAATTTCGCGATCGCATAGTGAAAGAACGTCGTATTTGGTGATTGCCCAAGGGGCCATACTTCTGCTCTGAAATAACGATTGCTGAGCTAGTCCGTCAGAATCTGAACAAGTTAAGACGTTCGTTTGTCAAAAACTAGAAGGCGATCGCTCAAGGTAAAATACTACTAACCACAATCGATTTCTTTGTTGTCCCTCCCTCAAGGTTTGCAGCATTTCTTCGACTTCTGCGAGCGTGGCACGCTCTTTAATGATTATTACCAATTCCTTACCTCATTTTTTATACTTACGTATTTTTTTTGGCTATAGAAACGGCGCTCCTGAAGAAGAGATTTGTATCTTGGCAGCAAGAAGCGATCGCCACAGCCCCACAAATGGTTAGAAAGTTAGCATCTCTGACATCAAAAAATTTAATAGCGGGTTATTTTCGACAAGCTCGCAAAGCTCACTGTCAAAAATAGCCCGCAATTACGAAAGCAATTAAAATAAATGCCCTTAAATATATTTTGTAAATGCCAACAAATAACCCATTGTTGGTAAAAGACTAAAAATCTGTCATACTGACGGTAACGCTAACCCCTGTTCCGTGAAGCTTCGCCGTATGCTTGGATTGGATTTTTACCCGAAAGCCAATCACCAATAGTTGGTAAAATGGTTGCTAATAACTTACCGGAGGGTTGCTCCCACCTGACATAAAATTCGCAGGCTGAACTTCGCGTAGCCGACGTTCCAAGAAACGGCGTTCGCTGTCGTTTTATTATGCGGATTATTATAAAGCAATTTCATCCTGTATCATCAAGTTAGTCCAGTGCGATTCGAGGTCGCACGAGTAGAGTGAGTCCCTCAGAAAGACTCCTGGTTAGTATCCAAATACCAGTACCCGCCCCCAACGCCTACCCCTTAACCCCATAACTTCATGATTACGAGTTATTTTCATTTGATTTAGTAGGAATCTTTGCTACTTTAGAGTAAAGAGGGAGAAAAAGTATGCCTAACGTTGAAAAACTCAGTATTGCCTTGACCCCAGAAATGGTGGCTTTTGTACGTGATGCTGTCGAATCTGGCGAATACGCTAGCAGCAGTGAAGTTATCCGCGAAGCCCTGCGCGACTGGAAGCAGAAACGCTTGCTCCAGCTACAGAATATTGATGAGTTGCGTCACCTCTGGCAGGAGGGCATTGATAGTGGACCTGGGCAATATGATACTATTGATGCCCTCAAACAGGAAGCACGTAGGCGCTTAGGTCAGACTATTTATAAGGAAGTTTGATCGCCGTGGGCCGTCTCATTCGCACTGCGCAAGCAGAAGAAGATTTAATTGAAATCTGGATGTACATTGCCGCTGATAATCCGGTAGCAGCCGATAAATTGGTTGACCGAATCGATGCGAAATGCCAGATGCTGGGTGACAGACCAGGGCTTGGTCTGGCACGGCCTGATATTGCCCCGGATTTGCGATATTTTCCTGTAGGTCGCTACTTAATTCTTTACAAGGAAATTCCTGGTGGCATCGAAGTTGTACGTGTTGTCCACGGCGCTCGGCATCTCCCTGATATCCAAATTTGACACTCCCCGCTCGCGCATAGGCGGGGACGAATGTTAGTTTACCAGGGCAAGACATTCAATGGTTAGAGCAAAGTTATCCATTTGCCAAGTTTGATTTGACACTGGATCTTTGCGAAAGGGGCGACCAACTGCATTGTATGTGGGAATATGCCACCGATCTATTTGAGGCTGAAACGATTGGGCGCATGGCAGGACACTTTGAAGTCTTGCTCCTCGCAATCGCCCAAAATCCCCAACAACCTATCAGTACGCTACCTGATATCTTGCACCAGCATCAAAAACCGGGAACGAGTGCAAATATTCAAGGCTGAGACCCTTTATTTGTGGTTGAGAAACCCGGTTTTTTAGGTCTTATTGAGAATGGTGCAAGATCTGAGCTACCCTTAGTCACAACAGCAGAAATCCAACAACTGCGAGTTTGGAATCAAACCAATATCAATTATCCTCAAGACCAAACTCTGGTGACTCTGTTTGAACAACAGGTAGCAAAAACGCCTGATAACATTGCGGTAGTGTTTGAAGATCGCAGCCTAAGTTATCAAGAACTGAACCAGAAAGCCAATCAGTTGGCGTATTCTCTGATTACTATGTAAGTAATTAGGCATCACCCTTGAAAATTATGATATCTGCTGATACAACTTCTGAACTGTTGACAATTCCGCCTTTAGAAAATGGGGACAAGCTCACACGTCATGAATTTGAGCGACGCTATCAAGCCATGCCTAATCTAAAGAAAGCAGAATTGATTGAAGGAATTGTTTACGTGGCATCCCCATTGAGAATCAAAAGTCATGGAGAACCCCATTCTTACATTATGGCTTGGCTGGGAGTTTACAAAGCAGCTACACCAGGGGTAGGTTTGGCTGATAATACCACAGTGATAATAGATGCTGATAACGAACCACAACCAGATGCTTTATTGAGAATTGAAGTAGGCGGACAATCCAGAATTAATCAGAATGATTATCTGGAAGGTGCGCCAGAATTAATAGTAGAAATTGCAGCTTCGAGTGCTTCTTACGATTTACATGAAAAACTAAAAGTTTATCGTCGTAATCAAGTACAAGAATATTTAGTTTGGCGAGTTTATGACCGTCAATTTGATTGGTTTAGGTTAAATGAAGGGGAGTATATTAAACTTGAACCGAATAGAGATGGCATAATCTGCTCTCAAGTATTTCTGGGATTGTGGTTAGATAAAGCCGCTTTATTAGCTGGAAATTTGGCTGATGTTTTATTCGTATTGCAATCGGGTTTAGCGAGTCAGGAACATCAAGGTTTTGTGCAACTTTTGGCTAAAGAGTAGCTAGTACCGCTGAGCGGAATTAAAAATTAAAAATTAAAAATTAAAAAGCTTG
>CAXTSI010000143.1:4045-17159 GCA_964246695.1 uncultured bacterium | reverse complement strand
AGTGCCCACCCTACACCACTTAAAATTTTTCACAAATCATTTAGGACTGCTATATAAAACACAATATCCACATTTGATTTGGCAGCACATTCGCCTTTGGATAGGTTTTCCCTATTTCATTAATTGCGCCACATATAAACCCTGTAGAGACGCGATATATCGCGTCTCTTCGTTTAACTCGATTAGTGGCAGGTAGTTTACGGCTCAATCACCAGCTGTGGTTGATTGACACTCGCCTCACGGAATTTGAGGTGTCAGGCACGGGCAGTTACACCCAGGCGAAGCAATGGAAATGGACGCAGCCCGCGCCCGACACTCCGCTTCGCCGCCGATCTTCCCCGGTCGCTCATGGTAGAAAGAGCGAGCGCATGGACTCCTCTTATACGTGCAAAGCAGGAATATCGTGCATACCATTTATACTAAGCATATCGCGTGTATCATATACACCGTTCATACCGTGTTGCTCGTGCATACGATATGCACCAAGCATACTATTCATACCCTTTCCTCTCTTCACCCCATAGCGACCAGGATTCGGTGAGGCTGGCAAGGAGAGCGCAATAACGAACGCCACTGCTTCAGACCGCTCAAAGCAGGTGGTAGACTTACTCCTTTACAATGTATGTACAATATAGTATATACACTTGTATGGAGTTTGAATGGGACGAGCAGAAAAATAGAACCAATATCACAAAGCACGGTATCGACTTTGAACAAGCAAAGGATGTGTTCGACGATCCTTGTGTCCTGACCCGTGTGGATGACCGTTTTGAGTATGGGGAAGTACGAGAAGTGTCAATCGGGCAAATACCACTAGCGACACAAGGACATACTCTGATCGTTCTCGTTATTCACACCGAAAGAAACGGCATTACCCGGATAATTTCAGCAAGAAAAGCTACCAAACAAGAGCGACGGCTATATGAAGAAGGAACAATTTTCTCCTGATATGTCCTTGTCGGAACGGGAAAAGAGACTCTTAGAGATGTCTGATGAAGATATCGATCTCTCTGACATCCCGGAAATAAACGAGGAATTTTTCAAAAACGCAAAACTCGTGGAGCGAAAGCCGAGAACCGAGGCGATAAGCATTAGAATCGATACCGATGTTCTTCAATGGTTCAAAGAACACGCGAATAACAAGGGGTATCAAACGCTCATCAATGCTGTATTACGCACATACGTGGAACACAGTCAGGGACGCTAAGGGCGTAAATAGGTGAGTACCTATTCAACGTACCCCGACAGGAGTCCCACACCGTCCCGAAGGGGTGGCGCTGGGTTGTTTACAATAGTAACATCATTCATATCGTATACACCGTGCATATTATTCATATCGTATGCACTGTGTATACGATATGTGCTAAGCATACTTCCGACGGCGCAACCGGGGAACGCTTCGCGTAAGGCGGCGGTGTCAGGCACGGGCAGTCACATCCAGGCGAAGCAATGGAAAGAGATCGCAGCCCGCGCCCGACACTCCCGGCTAGACCCCAAATAGTGCTATGATAATATTACGTATCCTAAGTAATTAAATGAATGGTTCACATAGTGGGATCTGATAATTCTCAACATTTAGATTCGTGGCAGCAAGTTCGGGCACCGTATGGTGTTGGCTACCGAATTAAACTGCTATCACAACTCCTCGCACGCAGGTTTACTGAAAGGTTGGAGCCGCTTGGTCTGACCCCCTTTCATTGGGTAGTATTATGCTGCTTGTGGTCAGAAGACGGTTTACCAACTTCCGCCATTGGCGAAAAACTGCAACAGGTGGGAGGGACTTTAACTGGTGTACTGGATCGCATGGAAGAACGCGGCTTGATTCGTCGAGAGCGGGATGCGCGCGATCGCCGCATCTGGCGCATTTGGCTAACGGATGCAGGCAAGGCACTAGAAACAGTGTTACCACCCTTAGCAGTGGAAATTCGTGAACAAGCTATGACCGGTGTATCTTATGCCGATCGCGAACAATTTTGTAAAATTTTAAACCAGGCGATCGCTAATCTGTCTTAAAGAGTATACTAGAGTAGCCCCAATGGGTGAAGCTTCTTTAAGTTTTTTTTGTCAATATAGTACGTATACGAACAAAAAAACCAAAAGTATTTTATGAACTGATATTACGGGTACGAAATAAAAAAAATACATTAATTCATCTACCGAGAAAACGAAAAGTTATGAAACGCACAAGTACTACTAATTTAAACGGACGCAACGGACACAAGAGTGTAGTGTTAGATAAAGAACTAATTACTGACTCAGAGACATTGGAAGCTCGTACCTCACCAGACGCCGTACCGACAACAGCACCAATAGTAAAGCCAGAAGCTGATGGCGATCCCCAAGTGGAGCAAGTCAAAGAGGAAGTCAAACCCGAGGTGTCGGAAAAACCAAAGGGTAAGAAACCAATTGGCTTGATGATGGCAGGATTGGGTGTTGGTGCGATCGCTGCAGGTAGTTTTGGTTATAACTGGTGGCAATACGCCTCCACACACCAGGAAACAGACGACGCCACAGTTTCCGGACACGTTCACCAAGTTAGCAGCAAGATTCCAGGAACTGTCAGCCAGATACTGGTAAATGATAACCAGCAAGTGAAACAGGGACAGTTGCTGGTGAAACTCGATCCTCAGGACTATGAAAATAAAGTACAGCAAGCAGCGGCGGCGCTACAAAGCGCAAGGCGTCAGGCAAATGCAGCACAATCGAACATTTCCTTAGCATCACAAACGACCACTGCTAAGACATCTCAGGCGCAAGGTGATGTCAATGCGGCTTTAGCAGGTATTTCAGCAGCACAAGCAGCAGTGCAAGAAGCGCGATCTGGCATACCAGCGGCTGAAGCTGCTGTTAGAGAAGCCCAAGCAGGAATTCCGGCAGCGCAAGCACAGGTAGCACAGGCAAATGCCAATTTAGAAAGAGCGCAAGCTGATTACAAGCGTTACCAAGAGCTGTATCAACAAGGTGCTATTCCCGGTCAGCAACTGGACACTGCTAGAGCGACTTATAACGTTAATTTAGCGCAAAAAAGCGTCGCTCTACAGTCTGTGGAACAAGCACAAGCGCGGCTAGCGGTAGCAAGACAAGGGGTAGCAAAGGCACAGTCTCAGCTTGCACAAGCGCAACAAGGTGTAGCCACAGCACAAGCAAAACTAGCAGCATCCAGGGGAGGACTGGAACAAGCGACTGCAGGCGGACAACAAACAGCAGTGAATCGCAGTCAGTACGAAGCAGCACTTTCAGCCATCAGCCAAGCTAATGCAGCCCTCAAAGATGCACAGTTGCAGCTATCTTACACCAACATTACCGCGCCTGCTACCGGACAGGTAGGACGGAAAACGGTGGAAGTAGGTAATCGGGTGCAAGTGGGAACACCATTAATGGCGATCGTCAATAACGAGTATTGGGTAGTTGCCAACTTTAAAGAAACCCAGTTGGAAAACATCAAGCCAGGGGAGTCCGTAGAAATTAAGGTGGATGCATTTCCTCATCACACCTTTCTGGGTCGTGTTGATAGTGTTTCGCCTGCTTCTGGTGCTCAGTTTGCCCTGTTGCCACCAGATAACGCTACAGGTAACTTTACCAAAATCGTACAGCGTATTCCTGTGAAAATAGTTTTCGATCAACAGAGCATCAAAGGCTACGAGTCGCGGATTACACCTGGCATGTCTGCGGTAGTCAGTGTGCGAGTCAAGTAATCGCCACTGCTGGGAATCCAATCGGTGAGGCGATGTTGAAAAGCAAGCAAAGTTTTGTTGAAATATCAAAAACCTCTCCCTAGCTGTAAAATTCCTTTCCACCTCTGGAGAGGGGGTTAGGCGTGAGGTCAAATGGTATGTATAAGACAATATTGGTATAAAGCAAGCCTTGCATGAACACACAAGTAAGCAAAAAAAAGCTGCTACCACCAGCCTTCAGGTCAAAAAACTACCGTCTGTTTTTTATTGGACAAGGTATTTCCCTGATTGGGACGTGGATGACACAAATTGCCACTATTTGGTTAGTTTATCACCTTACCAACTCCCCCATAATACTGGGAGTTGTGGGATTTACTAGTCAAATTCCCAGCTTTTTCCTCTCTCCCTTTGGTGGGGTATTTGTGGATCGCTTTTCCCGTCATCGCACTTTGATTGGTACGCAAATACTGGCGATGATTCAGTCGTTAACACTGGCTGTATTAGCGTTAACAGGGGTGGTTCATATTTGGCATATCATCGTCCTCAGCTTGTTTCAAGGAATTATTAATGCCTTTGATGCGCCAGCACGTCAAGCATTTGTGCCAGAGTTGGTAGAACGTAGAGAAGATTTAGCCAATGCGATCGCCCTTAACTCAACGATGTTTAATGGAGCACGGCTAATTGGTCCGGCGATTGGGGGTTTAGTCATTGCTAGAATTGGTCCGGCTTATTGTTTTTTAGTTGATGGTCTGTCGTACATCGCTGTAATTATCGGATTGTTGGCGATGACAATTAAGCCCAACACAATAGCACTATCTAACGTTAATCCCTTACAAAGAATCAAAGAGGGATTTGAGTATGCTTTCGGCTTTCCACCAATTCGGGCAATATTATTGTTATCAGCCTTAACTAGCTTCTTCGCAATGCAATATACGGTTCTTGTACCGATTTTTGCCGACAAAATCCTTCAAGGCGGTGCAGAAACTCTAGGATTTTTGATGGCGGCGTCAGGAGTCGGTGCGTTAGCAGGGGGAATTTATCTCGCTACACGACAAACAGTCGTGGGACTTGGCAAAATAATTGCTTTGGCTCCAGGCATTTTAGGACTTGGACTAATTGGTTTTGCCTTATCCCGCGTTTTACCAATGTCTTTATTCACAATGTTATTCGTTGGCTTTGGCACGATTATGCAAATCGCTGCTGGTAATACAGTTTTACAAACGATTCTTGAAGAAGACAAGCGCGGACGTGTCATGAGCTTATACACAATGTCATTTTTGGGCATGACACCCTTTGGTAATTTATTAGGAGGTTTCTTAGCAAATCACATCGGCGCTTCCAACACATTAATCATTGATGGGATCGCTTGTATGGTAGGCTCTCTAATTTTTATCAGACAGTTACCTACTTTAAGGAAAATGATTCGCCCAATTTATATTAAGCAAGGTTTATTAACTGAGCCGAAATCATAAAAAATAACCATCGCTAATTGTTAATTGCTAATTGCTAATTGCTAATGGCTAATGGCTAATTGCTAATTGCTAATGGCTAATGGCTAATAGTAAAATTACAACTAACCACTAACAACTAACAATCAACAATTAGCAACCACTAACAATCAACAATTAGCATCTACCCGAAATACAATGGCTGATACAAATGCAATTGCAAATAAAGTACCACTAAGAACTTGGATTGGTGTAATAGCCAGTATGCTTGGGGCATTCATGGCAGTACTAGATATTCAGATAACTAACGCTTCGCTACAAAATATTCAGGGTAGTTTGGGGGCGTCTCTAGAAGAAGGTTCTTGGATTTCTACTGCTTATCTAGTGGCGGAAATTGTAGTAATTCCTCTCACTGGATGGTTATCGCGGGTGTTTTCTCTGCGACGGTATCTGTTAGTTAATACCATCTTATTTATCTTTTTTTCTATATGTTGTGCTTGGTCGTGGAACCTGACTTCCATGATTGCCTTCCGCGCTTGTCAGGGTTTCACAGGAGGGGTTTTAATCCCCATTGCTTTGACGGTTGTACTCACCACTTTACCAACATCACTGCAATCAATTGGGCTAGCTGCATTCGGCATTACGGCAGTTTTTGCGCCGTCAATTGGTCCGTCATTAGGAGGTTGGTTAACAGAAAACTTCGGTTGGGAGTATAGCTTTTATTTAAATATAGTTCCAGGGTTAGTGATGATTGCTGGGGTGTGGTACGGAATTAAGCAACAAAGACCTCAATTGCAATTGCTAAAACAAGGCGACTGGTGGGGAATTATTTCGATGGCGATCGGTTTAGCTTCCCTAGAAGTTGTTTTAGAAGAAGGTAACCGCAAAGATTGGTTTGGTTCACCTTTAATTGTGCGCTTGAGTATAGCAGCAGCAGCTTTTATAACGCTATTTTTCTTTATAGAACTAACTCGCAAGCAACCATTTATTAATTTGCGGCTTTTGCGTTATCGTAACTTCGGTTTAGCAAGTATTATAAATGTTACTTTAGGAGTCGGATTATATGGTTCAATTTATATTTTACCACTGTATCTAGCTCAAATTCAAGGATACAATGCCCAGCAAATTGGTGAAGTGCTGATCTGGGCGGGAATTCCTCAACTGTTTATTATTCCGTTCATTCCTAAATTGATGCAACGCGTTGATGTGCGCTTAATGGTTGCGGTAGGTGTGAGTTTGTTTGCCGTGAGTGCATTTATGAACTCGGGAATGACTAATCTAACGGGATTGCCTCAATTGCGGACTTCGCAACTTGTTCGCGCCATGGGACAACCACTAATTATGGTTCCGCTGACCACTATCGCCACTTCTGGTGTGAGTCCAAAAGAAGCAGGTTCAGCTAGCGGTTTATTTAATATGATGCGTAACTTGGGAGGTTCTGTAGGAATTGCATCCTTAGGAACTTTATTAACGAGAAGAGAACAACTTCACTCCAATAGATTAGGGGAATCAGTATCTTTATTTAGTCAAGAAACTCAAGACAGAATTAATCAATTAACGCAGTATTTTGCTAGTCAGGGAGCAGATTTAAGTACGGCGCAGGATCGGGCATTAAAAGCCCTAGACAACGTTGTCCGCCGCGAAGCGTATGTGCTGGCTTTTAACGATTGTTTCTTCTTTATTGGCTGTGCCTTGTTAGTCAGTGGTCTTGCTGTTATATTCATTAAAAAAGTCAAGCCTGATGGGGGCGCTGTGGCTCATTAAAGGATTACGAACAAATAAATTATCCATCTTATGGGGAAGCAAGTGCGCCTATACAGGTTTCCTGTCGTAGGCAACTGGCGCCCTTGCATCCTTGTATCTATGCTGTAATTTTCCGAAACGAAATAATAAATAAAATGTAAAGAGATAGGTAATTTTCGCATCTCTGCCAACAGTCTCTCAAGTCGTGAAAATCAAGAGTTGATGGCAGTTAACTTGTTGCGTGTCAAAGAAAAAGCTTTGAACCGCAACATAAACCTACAGAAGTTACCGCTGATGATTCTCGACCAATGCTTTTATATTGGCTACCTGAGACTCGCCTACTTTTATATTCAACGCTATCAGGGTCAAAAAGCTCGCTTAGTCTTGGCTTACTATCGACAAGCCCGTGGCATGACCACCGCTTTCGAGTGGTTGTGGATGATTAGTTTCCCCCTTCTAAGCTCATCGCCAACTTCACTCAGTTAAAATGTTTTATTGAAGCAGTAACACACTCAGGCACTCAGATGGTTACAAGCCAACGTTTCTCATCGTCAGGTATTTTTTCCGGCATTGGGATGCACCCTGAGGGTTTGTCGTAGTTCGCGACAACGCCGCTTCAAATTGTGTCCGGGTCAACGCCCATCTCTCTTAACCGTTCTGCCAGTCGAGTTGCTCTTTGTCGTTCGTTCTCTGCTCTTTGTCGTTCCAAATCGCTCGACTCTGCCCCAGTAGGAATTACCTGCCCTTGGTGGTCACACCAGCGCAGCCAAAGTTCTGGCTGATCTTCAAATGTGCCAGACCATAATGTTAAACCCAGCCCCACTGTTTCTAGCCAGAAAGGTTCTGATAGTTCTACATACTTTCCTACTGTCAGCGCGTATACCCGCAACAGTGCGCCGTTCATTTGCTCCGCTTCCTGGATCTGACGCAGCGGGTCGAACACTGCGTAGTAGGCAACACCTACGCGGGCATAATTATCTTTCTTATCTCCTAATTCTTTACCTTTGCGGTTGGAAACGACCTCAATCGCCACTTCTGGTGCTTTGCCAAACTCCCATGTGAAATAGCTTCGATTCTGCTTTTGACTCCAATCAGCAGACATTTGCACGTTCAAACTGACAAAGACATCTGGTACAACTGGGTCCAGCTTTCGTGAGTAGAACAGCCCCACATTTGCCGCCGCGATAAAAGGAGGCGTGAGGACTCGTGAACTGTACAGCGGTTCCACCAGCAGCCGTTGTTGCTTCTCACTTTGGAAGTTATCCACCGGTTTGTCATCCTCAATTTCCAGTTCGCTGATGTCGGGGATAGCAATTTCTTCGGGATCTAGAAGCTGCCACTGAGCCATAAGAAATAAATTAACTCAAAGATAGATTATTATAGCTTAAAGTAGTAACGAGTGCAAATGTACCATAAAAGCTGGCGGCTGGTGGTGCAGTAAGGTTTCCTCAGTTATATTGTGCAGCGATTTCATCAGTTTTTGCTGACATGATAAAATCGTTACGATGTAGTCCATGAATTGCGTGAGTCCACCAACTTACCTTGACCTTGCCCCATTCGGTTAACAATGCTGGGTGATGTCCTTCTGACTCTGCTATCTCGCCGACGCGGTTAGTAAACGCCAGTGCTGTTTTAAAATCGCTAAATTTGTAGGTGCGCTCTAAACGCGATTCTCCATCTACGTTTATAATTTCCCAGTCGGGAATTTGCGGTTTAAGTTCTACAATTTCCGCCTCTGTCACTCGCGGCGCATCCTTATGACAGGCACTACACTTTTGCTGTGTTAAAGAAGCCATAATCGTCTCCTGGATCAATAAATTAATTTTATAACGTGGTGGGGACGCAGATAAGTTCTCAATAACATTCTGCAAAACCTCTCTCCAAACCTCTCCCCTACAAGGGGAGAGGCTTTGAATTTCCCCTAATCCTAGTAGGACTTACGCATTGACAGAAATACTCAAGTATGCAATGGCTTAAATAAGGCGGCGGAGCAACCCCTACGGGGAATTCAAAAGTCAAAAATCACTCATTCAAAAGTAATTAAATAATTCTTAATTTTGACTTTTGAATGAGTGATTTTTGATTTGGAGCGTTCGCGCAGCGGCGAGGAATTGGGAGAAGCGACTTACCGCGCCCTTACCACTACGAGATGAAACGACCGAATTCCGTTATACACATGATGCTCAAGAGCGTATAGTGCGTAAGTCCTACCTAGTAGGAAAGGGGGCGTCGTGTGTTGGTTTCACGTTAGTTTTTCCACATGAAGTGAAAAGTTAGCTTAGTCTTTTTGTCAACCTCTATGTTGAAAAACTTAATGAATTGCCGCGCCACGAACATTGTCAACTGTTTGAATTTGACTTGAACTAAATGCTGCTTGCTTGAGATTACTTAAAAAAGTCCGTAAGCTATACCTGGAATCTAAATTAATGGCTTTTGCATAAATGCGTTTAGCAGTTTTTTTGTCGCCACCATCCCAATAGGCGATCGCACCAGCAACCAACGGGTGAGGATTACTTGGTTCCAAAATAGCAGCACGATTGGCAGTGACAACAGCTAAGTTATAAATTTTTAGGCGATGGAATGCCAAACTCAAGTTGTAATAAGCTACTTCGTCATCTGGCTTGAGAATGACAGCCCAAGTGTGAATTAGCACCGTTGCTGCCAAGTTACCATCGACTAAATAGACAATTCCTAAAGCATTGTAAGCCGGAACAAAAAACGGCTTTCTCGATATGACTTGCCATAGAGATTTTGCCGCTTCTTGCTTTTTTCCTGCCAAATGCAATGTCCAACCCAAATTAACTCTTCCCATAATATTTTCTGGTTCGAGTTCTACGGATTTTTGCATTGCAGCAATAGCTTCAGAATATCGTCCTTGTTGACGATACAACAGCCCGATTTGTCGATAGTCCCCGGCTTTAGTTACAGCACTCACTGACGGAGAAATGAAAGCAAAGGTCAAAAATAAACAGCTAGAAATTCCACTTGTTATCTTTGCTTTTACCAGTTTAAGCGCTTTCATTTTTCCGGAATTACTACCATGCGATCGCAATTTCATCCTGTATTAATAATTACGCTATTTTTTCTACTCCAATAATTTCGGGTCAATTTTCAAAGCATCAAGTTGTTCAGGACTAAGCGATCGCAACTTCTCTACAATTTGCTCCCGTTTCTGTCGTTCAACTTCTGCCCTTTGTCTTTCAACTTCTGCCCGTTCCTCACCTGTTAGTAATAGATTTCCTTGTGCATCCCACCACCGTAACCAAGGTAGCTCTGCATTTGGATACCATCCTTGCCATATTCCTAATTCTACTTTTAAAGGAGCAATTGGGTAATGTCCTCGTTCATTGGCTTTCATCAGCTGGTAAGTATCATCTATTAGATGATAAACTTCCACCTGTGCTTTTACCACTTCATAAATCCCATAATAAGGCACTCGAATTGCCTGCTCATAAACCCAAAACTTACCAGCCTTTCCATCTTCCCCTTGAGATGGTGGTGTTTGATCTCGCTCCTCCTTACCATCTCCAGATACAAATTCCAGTACAATCAAGGGCGCAATATACTCCTTCCATAGAACATAGGAACGCCTTGTTTTACCATTGAGAGTCGGCGGTACATTAGCTACATAAAACCAGTCTGGTGCTTCGGCGCCTTTCTCTGGAGGATCTGTCAATCGCCAGTAAATGCCTAAATCCTGTCCGATACAATAATGACTATCGGGATGACGTTCCTCTAGGACAGGGTAAATCGAGTCCGTGAGTAAAATGCTTTGAGGATGCTCTTGCCAGTTTTTCACAAATGTACCATCTGACTCTGGTAACTGGGTGTGGTCAGGTAACGTTAATGCCGATCCGGTAGCTGTAGTGATCATGGGCTTCAACAGAGGCGTTTATCTGATTTTCATTTTCATTGTAGGGTGCGTTACGGCAAAGCCTAACGTACTATTCTCACCAAGATGGCAACGGATGTTGTAGCGGATATAGCGGATGCTTTATCTGTTAATCCTACCGTTGGCGGAATCCGTTACATCCGTTACAAAATCCGTTGCCAGAATTAAGTGCCGGACCGCAGCTTATCCAACACACTTCTATCCTCTAACGTAGAAGTATCACCTGATACTTCTTGTCCTGCTGCCAGATTCCGCAGTAACCGCCGCATAATCTTACCCGATCGCGTCTTTGGTAAAGCATCGGTAAAGCGAATTTCTCCCGGACGGGCGATCGCCCCAATTTCCTGAACAACGTGCTTCTTCAATTCCTTACTCAATTCTTCACTGGCGCTAAAATCACCTTCTAAAGTTACAAAAGCAACTATATCTTCCCCTTTCATTTCATCAGGTTTACCTACCACTGCGGCTTCAGCAACTGCTGGATGGGAAACTAAGGCTGATTCAACTTCCATCGTACCGAGACGGTGTCCAGACACATTAATGACATCATCTACTCTTCCCATGACCCAGAAGTAGCCGTCTTCATCACGTCTTGCGCCATCTCCTGCAAAATAGACGTACTGCCCATCTTTTGGAGGTATGTGTTCCCAGTAGGTACGGCGGAAGCGGTCGGGATCGCCGTATATTGTTCGCATCATACCGGGCCAAGGATGCCGCACTATTAAGTAACCACCTTCGTTGTCAGGCACATCGTTGCCTTCTAAATCCACAATATCTGCTCTTATTCCGGGGAAGGGACGAGTCGCAGAACCTGGTTTCATGGGAATTGCTCCTGGTAACGGTGTCACCATAATCCCACCTGTTTCAGTTTGCCACCAAGTATCGACAATTGGACAGCGTTCTGCGCCAATCACTCTGTAATACCACATCCAAACTTCTGGGTTAATCGGTTCGCCCACAGTTCCTAGTAAGCGCAGGGAAGACAGGTTTCGCGCTTGCGGCAGGTGTTCGCCCATTTTGATAAAGGCACGAATGGCGGTAGGTGCGGTATAAAAAATTGTGACCCCGTTTTTTTCGATGATATCCCATGTACAGCCAGGGTTAGAGGTACGGGATACTCCTTCATACATAACCGTTGTCGCACCGTTGGAAAGAGGACCGTAGACAACGTAGCTGTGACCCGTAATCCAACCTATATCGGCTGTACACCAGTATACATCTGTATCTTGCAAGTCAAATATCCATTTAGTGGTGATATGACTGTATAAATTATAACCACCAGTTGTATGGACAACGCCTTTCGGTTTGCCAGTACTACCACTAGTGTAGAGGATGAACAGCAGATCTTCGCTGTCCATTGGTTCGGCGGGACAGTCAGCAGAGGCATTCTTCTGCAAATCATGCCACCAGCGATCCCTTCCCGGTTCCATATGGATTTGTTGACATGTACGCTGTACCACGACAACATCTTTAATTGTAGGTACAGCGTTGTCAGCTAATGCTTTATCTACCTGATCCTTAAGAGGTACGATCGCATCCTTGCGCCAACCACCATCAGCAGTGATGACGACCTTTGCTTGAGTATCGATTAAGCGATCGCGCAAAGCTTCAGCACTAAAACCTCCAAAGACAACGCTGTGGGGTGCGCCGATTCTAGCACAGGCAAGCATCGCAATCGCAGCTTCGGGAATCATCGGCAGATAAATTCCCACGCGATCGCCTTTTTGCACTCCTAGCTGTTTCAGCACATTAGCAAACTGACAAACTTCCCGATGCAGTTGGGCGTATGTAATGGTGCGCGAGTCGCCTGGTTCACCTTCCCAAATGATGGCAGCCTTATTCTTGCGCCAGGTAGTGAGGTGTCTATCTAGACAATTATAGGAGATATTAATCTTACCACCGACGAACCATTTAGCAAAGGGCGGTTGCCAATCGAGGATAGTATCCCACGAATGAAACCAGTGTAACTCTGTTTGCGCCAATTCTGCCCAGAATTTCTCAGGATCAGCTTTGGCTTGGTCGTAGAGGTGCTGGTAGTCTGACAAACTTTTGATATGAGCATTTTGGGAGAATTCGGCGCTGGGGTGGAATAGACGTTTTTCTTGCAGGGTTGATTCTATGGTTGGTTCGGACATGATTTTTTATGTAATTAGCGTCCTTCTGAAAACTATTGTGTACGTAAATTTACAATATTTATCTTGATTTTCGTTAAGAAATGGATCAATAGACAGTTCGCGAAAATTAATTGTGCGTTACCTGAAACCCTTGGTAGAGACGCGATTAATCGCGTCTCTACGTGTTTGCGATTAATCGCGTCTCTACGTGTTTGCGATTAATCGCGTCTCTACGTGTTTGCG
>CAXTSI010000143.1:0-3945 GCA_964246695.1 uncultured bacterium | reverse complement strand
ATTAATCGCGTCTCTACGTGTTTTCCGGAGATATCTAATGAATGTGAGCGATAATTGTAGACAAATGCAGTTCATCTGTGTGCATCTGTGCTTTTAAATTTCTTACCCTTAAACCTATGCCACTTATCCTAGAAGCCAGCAGCCTATCCCTAAATGACGTTCATCGTCTTTTGAAACTTCAAAAGCAGCCAAATGGCTTATTTAGAGACTTTTTAAGTCTAGAACCTTTAACAGAGTTTGAACAACAAGATTTAGCGCGGATCGTCAACGATTTTGAGCGTTATCTCTATGCTGGTAAAGTTTCTGAAGGATTGGTGAAATTTTTGACTCTTGCTCCTTTAATGCGATTAGCTGGTTTTTACGATGTGCCGATCCGGTTGACAATGGAAGACAGCATTGCGATCGCCATTGAAGACGAAGATACAAGTATTAGAGGGCGGATGGATATTTTAGCAGTCAACAACGCACGAACAAATACTGTGCCACCTTTTTGGGTTTTAGTGATTGAAACGAAAAACAGTGCGATCGATGTTGTTGAGGGTTTACCGCAATTACTTACTTACGCTTTTAAGAGTTTAGAGCAGCAATCAGCAGTTTGGGGACTAGTGACAAACGGACAACGTTATCAGTTTGTGCATTTAAGACAAGAAACTACCCCAACTTATCAGTTAATGCCATTATTAAACCTGAATGAGTATCAGGATGCTATTGAGTTATTACAAGTTCTCAAAGCAATTTGCCAACTACCAGATTTTCAGTTGCTAGGAGCGGGCAAGGAGCAACGTTAAATAGTATTATAATATACTCATGGAGCCACAACCAAGAGAGATTAGGAACTATCAGACAGTAGACGGGATAAATCCTTTTGTAGAATGGCTTGATTCCTTGCGGGATAGGAAAGCCAAAGTCATAATTGAGAAGAAGCTTGAGCGAGTTGCATTGGGTAATTTGGGAAACTATCGCTCAGTAGGAGAAGGAGTATGCGAACTTAAAATTGACTATAGTAGTGGGTATCGCCTCTATTTTGGTCAAGTAGGATCAACAATAATACTTCTCCTGTGTGGTGGAGACAAAAGTAGCCAACAAGAAGACATTTTTAAAGCTAGGGAATATTGGAAAGATTATGAAAGACGTAAAAATGCCAACAAGTACTAGCTACCATGATTACTTGGTTTCTTCTCTTAAAGACTCTCAACATGCTGCTGATTACATTGCAGTAGCTTTGGAATTAGATGAAGAAGGACGTGAACCTAAACTGCTGAGAGCAATGCTCAAAAATATTATGGAAGCGCGTCGTCAGTCTAATAATCTCTCGGAAGCAGCCAGACAACATTACGAACAACTAGACAAAATACTTAGAGAAAGTGGCGGGGAGGAAATTTACACCCTGATTGAATTCCTCAATGCACTGGGATATAGGATTGAGCTTGCACAAAAAGATTCATTTACTTAAATTGCGTATTATTTAACACACTTTTTGTATAAAATACTACAGTTAGTATTAACAAATTTACGCAAAAAACCAAAATTACCGAATAATTTGTAAATATCAAGTTAACAGTTAACAGTCAACAGCCCAAACGCTTTGTTCATAAGTCAAATATGATTGCTATAGAGGGTACGGTACGTTTTAAGTTAGAGAGGTAAATATGTCAGTAGTTACTAATATTGGCACACTAATTATCAGTACGCCAGGAATATGTGGAGGTCGTCCACGCATTGCGGGAACTAGAATTTCTGTCGAAAACATTGCTATTGATTATAACGCCAACAGAACCCCAGAAGAAATTGTTAAGGAAAGAACGCATTTAAATTTAGCACAAGTCCATGCTGCGTTAGCTTACTATTACGCGAACAAAGATGAGATTGACGCGGACATAGCAGCGGAAGAAGGCGAATGGGAGCGTTTGTAAGCTGAATATGAAGCAGGTAAGCTATTGTGAGTCAAATTCGTTTATATCTGGATGAGGA
The DNA here is from genome assembly GCA_964246695.1 of uncultured bacterium. GTDB lineage: Bacteria > Cyanobacteriota > Cyanobacteriia > Cyanobacteriales > Nostocaceae > Stigonema. The sequence goes on along the minus strand of CAXTSI010000143.1, from coordinate 1,974 downwards.
TATTCAAGAACAATCTTTGGTATTGGCTTTGCGAAACTCCGATATAGACGTAATAACTACCTTGGAGGCTAACAGGCTTAGTTGTCCAGATGAGGAACAACTAATCTGGATGTTACAGATATTTTACTAGCAATCACAAGGTCAATCAGTGAAAATTTAGAAGCGATTGGGATTAAACTCAGACCTGGGTACTTTGTCAAACTATTCAGTGAAGTTAAAGAGTTTTTGGAAACGCCAGTAGAACTTGGGGGGGAGTTGTCTGTAGGTATTGGTAAAATTACTGCAAAAACAAAAGATAGTCCCAAGGTGCGAAGTCAATTAAGGCAATACCTGGAACCCAGAACCAATAATATTTTACAATCTATCAATGAAGAATTTCTGAGCCGTGCTAACGAGGAGCTAAAAGTTAAGGGCAAAAAAGGACTGGTGGTGATTGTGGATAATTTGGATCGGGTAGATCCAAGAGCCAAGACTAGGGAGCGATCGCAACCAGAATATTTGTTTGTTGATCGGGGCGAGCAGTTACGTAAACTGAATTGTCATGTAGTTTACACCATCCCGTTAGCATTAATTTTCTCCAATGAGTACGAAGCCCTGAAAAACCGTTTGGGCGGTGGAGTTGTTCCTAAGATGCTACCGATGGTACCAGTGCAGATGCGTGACGGTAGTGAATGCCAAGAGGGTATAGCGTTACTGCGACAAATGGTATTAGCTAGAGCCTTCCCAACAGTTAATGCCCAGCTAAGGTTAAGCTTGATCGCAGAAGTGTTTGATACTCCTGATACTTTAGACCGATTATGCCGAATCAGCGGCGGTCATGTGCGGAACTTACTCGGACTACTCTATAGTTGTCTACAAACAGAAGATCCGCCCTTTTCCCGATATAGCTTAGAAGATACCATCCGCAAATCCCGCGATAGTCTAATATTGGGAGTTGATGAGCCTGAGTGGGAATTGCTGCGTCAAGTGGTAAAGCGGCAAAGTGTCTCTGGTGAGGAGAATTACCAAACTTTGTTGCGAAGTTTGTTTGTATTTGAATATCAGGATAAGCAAGGGCGCTGGTTTGGAATCAATCCCCTGTTAGCGGAAACAGATAATTTTTAATAGACTTCTTGCAAAAGTCCTTTTCTTAGTGTCCTTCTTTGCGTCTTTGCGTGAGACAAAAAAATTATTTATGCAAGAGGTCTAATGGTTATGAGACAACCAGAAAATGTCAAGGCGAAAAATGAACGATCGCTCAACACATTGCAAAGAGCGATCGCCCTTGCTCAAGGACGGTTTTCATTAATCTTAGTGCATTGTAACTACGTTCATTTACGAGAGCAACTGTTACAACAACTGCAAGAGCGATCGCCTGTCGAGATCCGAGAGCTATTTTTGCCTGAGTCGGCAAAGACGCTTTATGCAACTATTGCCGCAGAAGTTGCACAGCAGCCAGCAGCACTAATGGTTTTGGGGTTAGAATCTGTCAAGGCAATAGATGATTTGCTCACTTCTAGTAATCAATTGCGAGATGAGTTCCGCAAAAGTTTTGCCTTTCCCTTAGTGTTGTGGGTCAACAATCGAGTTTTACAAAAATTGGTAAAGTTAGCACCAGATTTTTATACTTGGGCTGGCACACCCATTCAATTTATCAGCCCTACCGATGACTTAATCCAGTTTCTGCAACAAGAGGCTGATGAATTATTTACCAAAATTTTGGACGCAGGTGCAGAACGATTAGTCGATAACGTTGATCTCGATTTAAGCTTGGGTACAGGTAAGCGCTGGGAAATTGAATCAGCACTGCTGGAATTACAAAGTCGTGGTTATTCTCAACCAGAACTAGAAGCAAATCAGCAATTTATTCTAGGACGCGATGCTTATGTTAACAATCAAATGGAGCGATCGCGCCAACTCTATGAGCAAAGTCTCGCCTTTTGGCAACAACAACCAGACAACAAACAGAAAATTGCCCCCTCATCCCCCTCATCC
>CAXTSI010000142.1:0-17169 GCA_964246695.1 uncultured bacterium | reverse complement strand
GCCTGAACCGACAAGTGAAAAGCACCTATCATTTAATAACCCGCAACTTGGGTTATGTAGGTCACCGCTTCCTGGATTGATGACAACTGTCTTGCTCATTTGAAGATGCACTCAGCTTTGCATGGATGCTATGAGCTACAAGTTTAAGTCGTAGCTTTTCGCATTTTCTGTCTACATAATATATACTGGGACTGATGCCGCAAATAACAATTTTCTTTAACGAACCGCCAACAACGCCAAGGAAGAACACAAAGAAAATATTAGCTGAGGCGTGATATCAAATCCGGTTAAATGAACACACAAACGGTAGGGGCACAGCACTGCTGTGCCCCTACAAATACCATGTGCAATCAACCGGATTTGATATGAGTCCTATATATAATATTTGCAAAGCTATGCTAAGGTCGGGGTTTTTAATCTACAGTTCACAAACCCGGTTTATTGAGTGCCTAACGGCTTATTCTACAGACTGGTCATGACTTGAGCTAATTCATTAGATAAATCAGCCTGAGATTCTTGTTGCTTTTTAAATAAAACACCAGCTAAAAAGTAATAATCGCCCGAATAAAATGCCATTTTGTTTTTTCGTAAGTCTTCTATGTGTTTTTTAACTTTCGGCTCAGAACTATAGTAGCCAAATTTTAAAGGTAAGACTATGAAATTCTCAACAGAGTAACCGTTTGCTTTGGCGTGATTAATTGTACTTTTTGGATTAGAGTAACTAGATACCAAAAGTAACACATTGTCATAATCTAGTGACAAAAGCTCGTTAGTAACTTTTGCTCCATCTATGCCTCCAAATAATAGTGGCATATGGATATCTTTATCTGGTGCAGGCAGATAGGGCGGATTAGCTACAAGATATTTAGCTTCGGGTTTAGAAGATTCAAGCAAACACGAATTATAAATTACGTATTTATTCCCCAGATTATATTCATCGATGGTTGAATTGGCAGCTTTCCAGGCAGAAGTGTTTAATTCAAATCCATGTATCACTCCATCAAATTTGTTTTTTAGTAACGAATTAATAACGGGGCTGCCGTCTCCTGAACCAAATTCAACAACGCTTTCAAAATTATGACAATTCCTCATAACAAAATTTTCTAAACAGTTTGAGTAGAAATTAGATTCTTCTGGGCAAAAAAAGATGTCTTTCATTTTGCTGCAATTATCCTTAAATTACACTAACTTTGAATGTAGAGTAGACGTAGCAATAAATGCCTGCAATAAAGAAACCAGAAATTGTTCCTTTAGGAAGCGATTTGTTACTAAATAGGTAGATATCAATAAACATTAGTAATGGCTGCTAATAGCTAATTACTAATCTTCTTCAGGCAATTAGCAATTAGCAATTAGCAATTAGCAATTAGCAATTAGCAGTCCTTACCAATCTCGTCTATTTGCGCCCAGTTACTAAAGGAATGATGAATACAAAAATCAATTTGTAATTTATAATCTTTTGGATTTATTGTTCTGAAGAAGCGTTTTGTTCAGCTTCACGTATTGAACGCACAACGGTAATGGCGGCGCGATCGCCTAATAGCTTTTCTTGGTCGTACCCCAATACCAGTTCCCAAGCATCATCTGGGTACATTTCTGCTAAAGGCAAAGCTACATCGTCTAACATCCAGCGACCGTGACGTTCATCTTCCCTGATGTGCAATTCCCAATAACCCATCGCCGCTTCAGATAGTCCTAGTCGCTGAGCAGCTGCGAGATAGTTTCTGTAAGCCGCAGGACCTGCTACCTCAAAGTAGGTTAACCCTCCATTATAGCGGAGAAAATGGCGCTTGCACTCAGTGAGTAGAAAGTTGTGATTGTCACAAGCCAGCACCTGCCAAGGAACTAAATCAAAGTATCCCTCTGGTTGTGTATTCATGCCAAATTCATCCAGCATTTGGGCAAAAAATGTAGAATGTTTGCGAGAGAAGCGACCGTTGCCGTACTCTTCTAGGAGTACGCGCACTAAGGTACACTGTACTTCATTCGCAGCGCCACCCAAAATGCGGGAAAGACGGCTGCCTTCCACTAAGCCGTCAAACGAGCCAATAGCTAGCAAATGACGGTAGCCAACATCAGTCATTTGCTCGCGAATGTAGCAACTGTCAACAGACAAAGGCGGATCTAAATCGGCAGCAACACGCTCAGTTAAAGCACGGCTTACATCTAATTTTTTTAATGCCGCCACATCGATTTGCGCCAGTTCCCACTCTTGCCAAGCTGACTCAATTTGGTCGCGTACCTGATGTAAGTAAAGCGATCGCTCGTTGCTGTAGTGCCGCAGATCGTCATACCAAAACAGGTTTAACCGATTGATGCGATAAAGTATGCGCTGGAGAAAACGGTGAGCCTGTGAATCACCAGAACCGTTTTGGTAAGCAGCGCGAATCGCCACAAAGAGTGCGCCTTCAAAATCACTGGCGATTTGGGCGACTGCATCGAGTTTCTTGTCTAGGTCTTGTGTTGCAAGCAGTTTTATAAATTGCTGCTCGGCATATTCGTAGTCAATAGCTGTTATTTCCTCGTTTTGCGTGCTTTTTTCAGCGGCAAAAGCTAGAGGTAACATAACTAAGTTGCTGTGCATTGGATATTTGGTTGGTTGCTAAGAAAGCGTGAAACTAGTTTTATCTATAATCCCTACATTTCCATTGAGTAGCTTTCTGTACCTCTCCCTTCGGTTATAAAGAAAAAATTAAGCGCTCTGATAAACATTCAGCCTAGAGGAGCATAGGAGGATAAAAATTAAAAATTAAAAATGTAAAAATATTTAATTTTTAATTTTTAATTTTTAATTGATTATTACTACGGTGCTTTAGTCATTGCCCTACTGGGCGGAATCTGTTCAATGCTAATCAGAGCTTCCATCACCGCCTTAGCAATTGGTGCGGCGACAGTACCACCATAAGCATTTTGTCCTTTTGGCTCATCCACCAATGCCAACACTACATACCGAGGCGATTCCGCTGGTAGTATACCTAAGAAGCTGGTGATGTAAGCACCGCTAATGTAGCCGCCACGACCAGCAATTTGGGCTGTGCCGGTTTTACCGGCGATGCGATATCCTGGAATTTGTGACGCCTTTCCTGTTCCTTCATCGACCACAGTTTCCATCATTTTTACTACCCTTTGGGTAGTCACAGGTGAGAAAATTTGGCGTGGTACTGGGCGAGTCGGTGAATAATGCATCTGCCCTTTGGTATCCATTAGCGCCTGAACGACATGAGGCGTGACTAATTTGCCACCATTGGCTAAAGCTCCGATCATTTGTAGGAGTTGCAATGGTGTTAGGGAAAAGCCTTGACCAAATGAGGTAGTTGCTGCTTCAACTGGTGAGGCAAGAAATTGCTCTTGACTTCTTAGCTGACTGCTGACCGCAAAAGGCAAATCTGTATCAACAGTCTGCCCTAGCCCCAGTCGTTCTAGCCAACTGTAGTAGATCGAAGGCTTTAATCTCTGGATGATTTGCACCATGCCAATGTTGCTAGAGTGTTGGACAATCTGAGCGACGTTGATCCGCCCGAAACGTTCGTTTTTAGCATTTTTGATGGTTCTATCAGCCACTTGAATAAAACCTGGGTCGTTGAACACATCTTCAGGTTTGATCGCGCCAGCTTCTAAAGCGATCGCCACATTCAAAGGCTTGAAGGTCGAACCTGGTTCATAAAGATCTGCCAGAGTCCAGTTTTTGAATAGTGAGATATCAGCTTTGGAGTACTCATTAGGATTATAGGTAGGCTGAGAAACGAGGGCGAGTAGAGAACCATCCCATGCATCCATAACAAGCACCGCCCCGCGTTTTGCACTCCTCTTATCCATCTGCTGTTTAAGAGCAGAACGAGCAGTTCGTTGCAGGCGGCTATCGATAGTTAGTTGTAGTTGCAGGTCATCAAAATGTAGAAAACCCCCTGGAGCATGATCTGACATCAATGCCCCGTTACCTGAGCGACTGAGCCGTACTGTTTGTGCAGAACGTTCTAGCAACTTTTCTTGACTATATTCCACACCCGCCTGACCGCGACGGTCAACATTAACATAGCCGACCACTTCCGCAACCAAATTCTGTTGTGGGTAAAATCTGGAATATTTTTGAATGAGTTCTAAGCCATTAAGACGCAATGAGGTTAGGCGATCGGCAATTTCTTCAGACACAGTAGAGGAAAGTAATATACCGCTCTTTTTGCTTTGAAACTTTTTTTCTAACTCGCTCCGATCTTGATCCAGTACTAAAGCAAGCTGCTGGGCCATCTTTTCATTAGACTTTTCAAACAACTTGGGATGAGCGTACAAAGTGTATACAGGACGGTCAATTGCCAACACATCTTTATTACGATCCACTACTGGGCGACGAGGTATAAAAGGTCGCAAATTTACCATTTGCTGGCTTCGCGCCTTCTCCGTTAGCTTTGGTCCATTGACAATTTGTAGGCGGTACAAGTTGAAAGCTAGCCCAACTCCTGCAGCTATTAATACACCCCAAGCAATGAAAACTCGGGATTTTGTGTTGGCGAGGACACCGTTGAGCGAGTCACGTGTTGAGCCAACTAGCTTTGTTTGCTCCTGGGTGTGGTCAGTAAGTCTACCCTGCAATGCTCGTCTAGAACCCGAATTCTGTCGCTTTGTTAATCTTGTATTCACAAAATTTCTAAATTTTGTTCTGCTTGGTGACTTCCGCATGAAGATTGTTAGTTGGTAGTTGTTAGTTGGTAGTTGGTAGTTGTTAGTTGGTAGTTGGTAGTTGGTAGTTGGTAGTTGTTGGTGAGGAAAGCTCGCAGATTTCTCGGAGGAGCCAGTACGCTAGTCACAACTAACAACTAACAACTAACCACTAACCACTAACCACTAACAACTAACCACTAACGTTGATTAATATCCCACTGGATTGGCTGTTTGCAGTTGTGTTTCAGAATTTGGTGTTGTGTTAGGGGATATCGGGTTAGGACCAACAGATGCGGTTGGCAAGAAAATCGTCCCCTTAGGAGTTGGCGATCCCAGTCCTGCTGCTGGTTGTTGTGCTTCTTGTGCCATTTTCTCTTTGAGCACCTCATTGGTTGTCGTCAACTGTCGCTCATGGTGTTGCAAGTCTTGCAGCTTGCGGAACGACTGATTCCAAAGTTGCTGGGAATATACCGTCCAACCATAAACCACCAACGTTACTGTCACCAACAAAAATGCCATTACTGAAGAATGACGATGTATGGTGTATAAGCGCAGCAACCATAAAGGCATCGACTCTGAATTGGGCATTACAGGGATGCTTGGCACTTTTTGTTTGTCCAATTGCACAGGTGTGGTTGGGACTGCACCATTTATTGTCATTCTTTGTGCAGTAGAAGCCTCCAAAGGAAATTGCTGTGTAGAAGCCGATAAATTTTTTGACGAACGCCGTTGTCTTTTAGAGGACACTTGCGTGTTCTGGTCGAGAGAGTTGAGAAGCGACCCCCTTGTTTTGGTTCGTAGAGTTGAGGAGGGAGTTGCCGGATGAGCCGGTGTATTCGGGAAACTCTCTCTATGCGAGGAGCGAAAGGGTTCCCCACCTGTAGTACTGGCTTCTCCTTGGGACTTCTCTTCGCCGTAGGGAACTGGCGAACCCGTAAGGGCGTTGGGGTTCCCCCCGTTGTAGCGATTGCCGTCGAATTGGCGTGGCAGTGGCGTCATGTCCAGTGAGGATACTTCGGAAGACGCCTGCAAACGCTCTAAATATGGCTTTTCCACGGGTAGTGAGGAGCGAGTGTGCCTCGTTACTAGTGAACGTTGTTGAAAAGTGTCTGTTGGGGACACTGGTGCAGACATCATAGACACTTTGGTTTGGACCGGAACCGACTTTGCATGTGTTCTCCGGCGGCTAGTAGAGGGGCGGTTTCCCAGCTTCTGAATTGATGTCCAGAACCAACTGCCCGTCGCAGAAACATCTGATTTGCGAGCAACAGCCATAACTTTGTGTTGAATTTAAAATACTGTATTTTAGATGATTTGTGCAATAAATACACATAACACCCTAAACCGGATCAAAATGTTCTGATGGATAGCTGCACCAATCTTTGTATGTTATGGGTATGACTGCAGGCAATTTTGAGCAGTAAGCAAATGCCTTGACCATTCAAGCATCGCATTTATAAAGTATGCCAATGTGTTGCCCTAATAGGCAAGAGTATGCTAAAAAATCACGATTTGACCAACTTTGCTGCTTGATGAATAAGAAACAGGCGCTGTAAAATACCAAAACCGCACAAAAAAGCAAAGTATTGCTGATGAATCTATATTCTAAGATCATTTAAAAAAAAGCAACAAATAAGGTATCGTATTCAACAGGCTAAAATTGATCTTGTTGAAACTTGGTGAAAGAGGAGTTATTATGAAAACAAAAATCCTTGGTTTGGCTCTAATACTAAGTCTGGCAGCAGTTCTCGGAGCATGCGATGGCGGTGGTGGTGGTGGCGACTCATCAACACCCTCGTCTACCTCTAGTAGCTCTCCTGCGGCTGAACCGACTGATACTGGTGCTGCTACTCCCGGTGGCGGCACAACAACAACAACAACTGCCCCCAGCACTACAACAACAACAACTGCCCCCAGCACTACAACAACAACAACTTCTCCTAGGGCTACTCCTACTAAAAAAGCGAAGCCTTAGATTGTAGTCTGAAACCAGCCAAAAACAGCTTGATAACAGCGAGCGTCGTTACAGCAATCTAAGCAGAAAGCTTACGAGAATGAGGCAGGCTAAGCCTGGTTTATTCGTCATGCGCGGCGTGGGACGCCAGTCGTCTCCGGAGGGAGACCCTCCTGCAACACCGCAGTTTCTTTCGGAGAAGAGAAGTCGTAAGGAGGGAAACACTCATAAGAACTGCTCGCTGGCTCATGAATGCAACGGGACTTCAGTCCCCGTAAAATGTCCGATCATTATAAAGTCAGTCAAGACGTTAAAATCCTACCCCCAAACTGGGGGAAAGTAGACGCCCAGGAAGGAGAATCAAGGAGACTTTTAGGAAACAACACTCTACCCTTGGGGGTAAACAGAGTGTGCCTGGGAACCCGATTCGGGATAAAGACACGCGAAATCTTCTTAGAATCCCATGCCTTCTTGGCGTGGGAACCTCAACACACTCATTGGCAATCGCTATTGACTATTTCCTATAGTCTGTTCTTCACCTGATAATGAGACTTGGCCTTGCCAGGTCTTTATTTTTAGATATTTGTCTATTGTCTAAGTAAAACAAGTTATATCATGTCCGCTTAATTACTTATAAATAAAAAATAGGTTCTACGTTGCCTTACTATAAGTGTTCAACCGGACATGATATTAGTACCGCGAAGCGGAATTAAAAATTAAAAATCAAAAAAGCTTACATCATAACCTTTTCGCGCTATTCCTTTAATGGTTGCTTTATTTTCGCGCCCCATTTACTAGAGTGTGCTTTAATCAAATTTCTTCATTTTTGGGCAGCATCCTGTTCGGAAAGCTGCTAGAGTAGCTACTATAGCAATCCGAATTGAATCGTGAGAAAATACGCAGATATTAAATCAAATCTCAAAGTCAAATTTTCTTCAGCTTTAGCGATTAGAAATCGCGGCTACTAACCTGAAGCCCCGACGAATTAAGTCGGGGCAACCTAAAATCCAAAATCTCAAATCGGGAGATGGGAACACGGAAAGCGAAAAAAGTAATTTTATTTTTTGTGTTAACCGTTATGACTGGCATAGTGGTGGGATTAAGCAGATCTCTAGGGGTATCAGTAATGGCATTACCGCCACCAGAAGATACGCCCGAAGAAATATTAAGGACGGAGATTATTACAGAAGCGCGATCGCCAATTAATGGCAAACCTTTAACTGCTGCTGAGTACGCAGAATTACAAGCGCAGTTGCAAGTAAGTCCAACGCCAAAGCTTGATCCCCGGATCAGGCAAAATATTTTTTTGCTACGTGTGCTGAAGTCGTTGCGTCTGCTTTTCCCGTTTTTGAAGTTTTGAAGGGAGTAGGGAGTAGGGAGTAGGGAGTAGGGAATTTTTGATTCTCTTTCCCATTCCCCATTCCCCATCTCGCTCAAAGAGGACTCATTGTAAAGTACGATAATTGGAGCGACAAAATTTGCAAATAAATGTAAAGAATATATATAAGCGAAAAAGTCGATTTACTTATACCGTTTCTCTGTGAAGATGCACAACGAGTTTCACCCCCACTCGTCGGCGTCACCCCGTTAGCGGGGTGACTACAGGGTTGTCACATCAAGTGCAACCTCATAGAGAATTGGTATTACCCACTTTATTGCACGTAGGTAGCTCCATGTCTATGACCACGACCGCTCCTGAACAGGTTAATCGCATCGTTTGGAATCAGCATCACGACCCCTTTGAAGTCCTCGGTTCCCACCCTATAGAACAGAATGGCAAAAGCGTCTGGGCGGTGCGAGCCTACCTACCAAATGCCAGTGCAGCGTGGGTAGTCCTTCCTGAGGAACGGAAGGAATATCCAATGCAAACAGTGCATCATCCCCACTTTTTTGAATGCGCGATTGAAACAAAAGAACTGGCAAACTACCAATTACGGATTAAAGAAGGAGAACACGAGCGAGTTATCTATGACCCTTACGCCTTTCGTTCTCCCCGACTGACGGACTTCGATTTGCACCTGTTTGCTGAAGGCAACCATCACCGAATTTACGAGAAACTAGGCGCGCACCCCATGGAAATAGATGGCGTGAAAGGCGTTTATTTTGCCGTTTGGGCACCCAATGCCCGTAATGTATCACTGTTGGGAGATTTCAACAACTGGGATGGGCGCAAAAACCAGATGCGTAAAGGTTCTACGGGAGTTTGGGAATTGTTTATTCCCTCGCTAAGTGTAGGAGAGCGTTACAAATACGAAATCAAAAACGACTCAGGACACATTTACGAAAAATCCGATCCCTACGGTTTCCAGCAAGAACCCCGCCCCAAAACAGCATCCATTGTCGCTGACTTGAATGCCTACACTTGGAGTGACGAAGACTGGTTGGCGGTGCGGCGTCAAACCGAACCCCTCACCCAGCCGATCTCAGTCTACGAAGTACATATAGGCTCTTGGTTACACGCCGCTAGTGCCGAACCCGCCAAACTACCTAATGGTGAAACTGAGCCCGTAGTTCCGGTTTCAGAAATCAATCCTGGCGCACGCTTCCTCACCTACCGGGAACTGGCAGATCGCCTCATTCCCTATGTTAAAGACTTGGGATATACCCACGTTGAATTACTGCCCATTGCCGAGCATCCCTTTGATGGCTCTTGGGGTTATCAAGTAACTGGCTACTACGCTCCTACCTCCCGCTATGGTAGCGCCGAAGATTTCATGTATTTCGTTGACCAATGCCATCAAAATGGTATTGGCGTGATTGTGGATTGGGTTCCTGGTCACTTTCCTAAAGATGGTCATGGTTTAGCTTACTTCGATGGTACTCACCTTTACGAACATGCCGATCCCCGTAAAGGCGAACACAAAGAATGGGGTACTCTTGTATTCAACTACTCACGCAATGAAGTCCGGAATTTCCTGGTAGCAAATGCCCTCTTTTGGTTTGACAAGTACCATATTGACGGCATTCGCGTCGATGCTGTAGCGTCAATGCTTTATCTCGATTATTGCCGCGAAAATGGAGAATGGCTTCCCAACCAGTACGGTGGTAGAGAAAACTTGGAAGCAGCGGAGTTCCTGCGTCAGACAAATCATACTATTTTCAGCTATTTCCCAGGCATTGTCTCGATCGCCGAAGAATCCACTTCTTGGCCGATGGTATCTTGGCCTACCTACACAGGCGGACTGGGCTTTAACTTGAAGTGGAACATGGGCTGGATGCATGATATGCTGGACTACTTCAGCATGGATCCCTGGTTCCGCCAGTTCCATCAAAACAACATCACTTTTAGTATGTGGTATAACCACAGCGAAAACTTCATGCTTGCCTTGTCCCATGATGAAGTGGTGCATGGCAAGAGCAATATCATTGGCAAAATGCCAGGAGATAGATGGCAAAAGTTTGCCAATGTGCGTTGTTTGTTTGCCTATATGTTCACTCACCCAGGCAAGAAAACTATGTTCATGAGCATGGAGTTTGGTCAGTGGAGTGAGTGGAATGTGTGGAGCGATCTGGAGTGGAGTTTATTTCAGCATGAGCCACACGAACAGCTAAAACAATTTTTCAAGGAGCTAAACCATCTCTACCGCTCTGAACCAGCTTTATACACCCAGGATTTTGCACAAGAAGGGTTTGAGTGGATCGACTGTAGCGACACCCGCCACAGTGTGGTGTCGTTCATCCGCAGAGATAAGGATTCTGATGATTTCATTGTTGTGGTTTGTAATTTCACGCCCCAACCTCATTCCCACTACCGCATCGGTGTTTCAGAGCCAGGATTTTATACTGAGTTATTTAACAGCGATGCTCGTCAGTATGGCGGCAGCAATATGGGCAATTTAGGCGGTAAGTGGACGGATGATTGGTCGATGCACAATCGTCCCTATTCATTGGATTTGTGTCTGCCACCCCTAGGAGTGTTGATTCTTAAGCTGAATAAGGAGAGGACATCAGAGGTGATGCAATAAAATGTATGGTGGGCAATGCCCACCTCGATCGCACCACCCTCACACCTTGTTCGCTCTTTTACTTGAGTGAAGTGCCGCTGCCGCTCAGGCGATCGCACACTATTAATCACAATCAAGTAACATGAAAGAATCAGAACTGGCTATACAATAACTCAAAAGCCATGTTAGAAACTACCTTCGCTGCACCATACGTAACACTACCACCAACCCAGGCAGAACTTCCCTACGATGATGGTATTCCAATGGAAAGTCCACGGCATAAAGCCCAGATGGATCTGCTGATTGATAGCTTATTACCAAAGTTAGCAGAAAGAACAGACGGATTCGTCGGCGGCAATATGTTTGTCTACTTCAGTCTGGCACAAGTGAAAAACCAAGACTTTCGTGGACCAGACTTTTTTGCTGTATTGGAAGTTCCAAAGGGAGAACGTCGCAGTTGGGTTGTTTGGGAAGAGGGTAAAGCCCCAGATGTAGTTATTGAATTGCTGTCTGACAGCACCGCCGAACAAGACAAGAATGAGAAAAAGCTAATTTATCAAAATCAATTACGGGTATCAGAGTATTTCTGGTTTGACCCCTTCAAACCAGATGATTGGGCTGGTTTCTTTCTCCAAAAAGGAGTTTACCAACCCCTAATTCCAGACGAACAGAACCAATTGGTGAGTCAGTCATTAGGGTTGGCATTGCAGCGTTGGCAGGGTAGCTACAAAGGCATTGATGCCATTTGGTTGCGCTGGGCAACTTTGAAGGGAGAATTGCTACCAACTTATGAAGAACAGGAACGCCTCCGCGCAGAACAGGAACGCCTCCGGGCAGAACAGGAACGCCTTCGGGCAGAACAGGAACGCCTCCGCGCAGAACAAGAACGTCTCCGGGCAGAACAAGAACGCCTTCGGGCAGAGTCGGCGGAGTCGCAATTGCAACAACTACAGTCGCAGTTGCAGCAGACGGCACACAATTTACTTCAGGCAGGGATGACGGTAGAACAGGCAGCAGGGTTAACTGGTTTGTCTGTATCTGAAGTAAAGCAATTGGGTAGTGAAAAGTGAGGAGTTAGAAGTTAGGAATTTCACAGGCTCATACAAGGGGAATAGTAATGACAAACTCAGCACCTTGTCCTGCTTCTGAAATACACTGCAAAGAGCCGCCGTGTCTCTCCGTGACTATCTGGTAGCAGATAGAAAGTCCCATTCCTGTGCCTTTTCCTACCGGCTTTGTGGTAAAGAAGGGATCAAATAATCTCTGTTTAACCTCCTCTGGTATTCCTGGTCCGTTATCGGCAATGCGAATTGTAACTCGATTAGGTTCAACTAGTTCTGTATGAATACAAATGGTGGGTAATTGGTAATTGGTAATGGGTAATTGGTAATTGGAACTTTCTTTTCCATTACCCATTACCAATGACCCATTACCATCTTCTAAAGCATCAATAGCATTGGTCAAAATATTTATAAATACTTGATTGAGTTGCCCAGCGTAACATTCTATTAAGGGCAGGTTGCTGTATTTTTTAATAACTTCAATTGCAGGGCGATCGCCATTAGCGTTGAGGCGACTTTGCAAAATCATCAAGGTACTATCGATCCCCTCATGGATATCAACCGTTTTCACCTCGGCTTCATCCAAGCGCGAGAAAGTTCGCAGGGAAAGCACAATCGAACATATGCGCTCTGCCCCGACTTTCATCGAGGTCAGTATTTGCGGCAAATCTGACTTGAGGAAATCCAGTTCGATCGCCTCTAAATAATCTTGGATTTCTAGCACAGGATCGGGATAGTGTTGCTGATAGAGTTGCAACACACTCAACAAATCTTGAGTGTATTCGTTGGTGTGGCAGAGGTTACCGTAGATGAAGTTAACTGGGTTGTTGATTTCGTGGGCAATGCCAGCAACAAGTTGTCCTAGGCTAGACATCTTCTCGCTTTGAATTAACTGTATTTGGGTGCGTTGCAGTTGGTTTAGTGCTTGCTCTAGTTCTTTCGCTTGCTGGCGTAATCGGGCTTCCGACTTTCTCAGGACTTCTTCTGCCTGCTTGCGTTCAGTAATATTACTAGCTATGCCAGTTGTACCTATAACATTTCCTTCAGCGTCCCGTAAGACGATCCCATTGAACAGCAGATTCAGCCGTCTACCATCCTTGGTAATGTGGACTGACTCATACTGCAAAACCGATTCCCCTGCCAAAATCCGGTGATGCACCTCTAGGTCTTTCTCAATCTGCTCTGGTGACGCAAAATCAGTGAACGGGCGACCAATCATTTCCTCTGGCTGATAGCCGTGGATATGTCTAACCGCCTGATTCACAAATGTAAAGCAACCTTGGTTATCCACTGACCAGATCATATCCTGGGAGGTTTCCACTAGGTCACGATACTTTTTCTCACTTTCACGCAGGGCAGCTTCCGTCTGCTGATGTTCCGCAATTTTCGCCTGCAACGCCTCGTTAATTTGTGCTAGTTGTTTAGTCCGCACCAAGACGAGAGTTTCCAGTTCTGCATAAGCCAACTGGAGTTTTGCCTCGCTTTGTTTCAAAGCTTCTTCTGCGTGCTGGCGCTCAGTAATGTCTTCGTAAGTACCAAGGATACCTATGACATTACCTTGAGCATCGTGCAACGGGATTTTATTGGTATCTGCCCAAGACTGCTTGCCATCTCCCTGTTGCTGAGTTTCAATGATGTGCAGTTCTGGTTTGCCAGACTCCATGACGCGGCGATCGCATTCCCGATACCAGTCAGACTCTTCTTTCTTCCATGGCAAATCGTAGTCAGTCTTGCCAATAATGTTTTCAGGTAAACCTACCCCTGCAACACGAGCAAAGTTGCGGTTACAGCCCATATACACTAAATTGCAGTCTTTCCAAAAAATTTGCTGGGGGATGTTGTCCATCACCAGCAGCAACAGTTGCTGGGACTGCCCCAGTTCGGCTTCGACTTGCTGATACTTTGCGACGTTCTTTGTAATGTCTCTAATAGTACCGACCAATAATTTTTTGCCTGTCTCATCCTCAAATAATGATTTTTTTGTGGATATCACATGGGTCACACCAAAAGCGTCCGTAAAATCCTCCTCGTTCTCATTGGTAATGCCTGTGGTAAACACCAATTCATCTGTGTCCCAGAACACATCAGCTTCTTGTTTAGGGAAGAAGTCACAGTCTGACTTGCCAAGCAGTTCTTCTCGGCTATGACCCATAAAATCACAGAAGGCATCGTTGAGCAATACCCACCGATGTTGGCGGTCTTTGACAAAAATCGGGTCAGATATACCGTTAATTATCTGAAGCAGAAACGCAATAGAGAAGTTCCGCTGCGGAACACTTGTGAATTTGGGATGGTTCATAGCCGAAGTTATGCCGAAAGTCAAGTTTGACAATAGCTCGCCATACTTAGTATTCCCAATGTTTTTTATAATTAAACAAAAGTCTGTGAAATTTTTTATTGCTAATTGCTAATTGCTAATTGCTAATTGCTAATTGCCAGTTTGACCTTAGCTATTAGCCATTAGCCATTAGCGATTTACAAATAGCGTTGCAATAAACCAATGACTACCTCTGGCATTTCCAAATGAGGCAGCACTCCTGCATGTGCGATCGCTTGAAAATCTCGAATTACATTTGGATTTAAAGAAGCCAAATTCCGCCCTAATTTTACACTGGTAAATTGTGCCTTCTCGCCCCAAAATATAACTGTAGGAATTGTGAGTTGCTGAATATACAAACTCAGGTCAAAGTAAAGGTTGCCTCGTAAAAATGCTAACGCTGCAAACTTAGCATCCTTCTGTTGTGCAGAAGCTAAATAAGCCTGCACCATTTCTTCAGACACTCGTTGTGGTTTAGCAAACAGAAAACTTTGCAAAAAGTTACGTACTGCCACTTGATTTTCTGCACCGAGGGCATAAATTAAACTATCTAGCAGGGGCGTATTGATCATCTGAAGTGGAAGCCTGCGCCCAGCACTCTGCTGAAAGTCATTAAACCCAGATGGACACACCAGAAATAGTGCTTGGAATAAAAAAGGTTGTTGAATGGCGAGGCGAATAGTCAAAGCAGCTGTCAAAGAAGAAGCGACCACGATCGCTCTTGAGCGACAAGTATGTCTAATAAACTCTGTTATGGTTGTCAGATAATCGTTAATTTGGTAATCTCGCACCGGATGAGCTGATTCACCCCAACCGATTAAATCTGGGGCTAAAATACGATGAGTAGTAGCAAAAGCGGGGTACACTTTCGACCATTCATAGGCAGATGCACCGCCACCAAAGTTGTGGAGGAAGACAAGATCTGGTAAATCAACAGTCTCAGCAATCAACCAAGGTGCAGTCGTTTGGGTATAGTAAACCATAAACCCCAGGGAGGTATTGATGACTTTCTGCCCAAAACCAGGGGGTTGAAATTGAAGCATAGTTTGCCACCCTCATGAATTTCTCTTTGCAGTACCATCAATTGCGAACACACTTGGTGTCTGAATTTACAACATAACCATTGGTCATTGGTCATAAGTCATTGGTTATTCGTCAAAAAGGACAAAGGACAAAGAACTTAGTATGACTGACAATAGTCGCTCTCAATGGGACTTAGGTAGATTCATCCAAACCCTTACTTATTTTGAGGTTATCCCATTCTTCAACTGGATACAAGAATTATTTCAGGGTCGTTTCCAGGATAATAAAGATAGACTTGATGGAGCAAAACAAGTGGGTGTAATACTAGTAGCAGGTGCGACAGGTGGTGTAGGTAAGCGAGTGGTGCGGCGACTGGTTGAACAGGGTTATAAAGTGCGATCGCTTGTCCGAGACATTGACAAAGCACAATCAATTTTAGGTAACGAAATTGACTTTGCAGTTGCAGATATCACTAAACCAGAAACTTTGACTTCCCTCGTGATGGCGAATATCCAAGCTGTGGTGTGTTGTACAGCAGTTCGCGTGCAACCTGTAGAAGGAGACACACCAGAACGAGCTAAATACTATCAAGGTGTCAAATTTTATCTACCAGAAATCGTTGGCGACACTCCAGAAAACGTAGAATATCAAGGTGTAAAAAACTTGGTAGCAGCAGCAGCTAAATACCTGCCGAAGGTAGGTGAAAAACTATTATTTGATTTCACAAATCCATCAACTGAATTAAAGAATAACTGGGGTGCTGTCGATGATGTGGTCATGGGTGGTGTAAGTGAAAGTAATATCCAATTAGTGGAAGACACAGCTTTGTTTGCAGGTAATGTCTCAACTGCTAACTCTGGGGGATTTGCTTCTGTAAGAACGAAAAATTTCACTCCACCTTTCAATTTATCTGGTTATCAAGGTGTGGAATTGCGTGTCAGAGGCGACGGTAAACGCTATAAATTCATCCTACGGACAGAAGAACAATGGGATAGTATTGCTTACAGCTATTCTTTTGACACTGTAGCAAACACCTGGATAGATATTCCCATTCTCTTTACAGATTTGATTCCTGGATTTCGGGCAAAAACTGTGAAAGATTGTCCGCCAATTGACGCTAGCAAAATTTGTGCATTTCAATTGATGTTGAGCAAGTTTGAATATGACGGCGAATTAAATCCCAAATTTTCACCTGGTGGCTTTGCTTTGCAAGTGGAATCAATTAAAGCTTATGGTGGGGCTAATTTACCACAGTTTGTCCTGATTAGTTCAGCGGGTGTTACTCGACCTGGACGCCCTGGCATCAATTTAGATGAAGAACCGCCAGCGGTGAGATTAAATGACCAGTTAGGAGGAATTCTAACGTGGAAGTTGAAGGGAGAAGATAGTTTAAGGGAAAGTGGAATCCCTTATACGATTATCAGACCATGCGCGTTGACTGAAGAACCAGGAGGCAAAAAGTTAATCTTTGAGCAAGGTGACAACATCAGAGGAAAAATCAGTCGTGAGGATGTTGCTCAACTTTGTGTAGAAGCGCTACAACAAACGAAAGCGTGCAATGTCACGTTTGAAGTGAAAGAGGCAGAAAATAACGCACTTATCGATTGGCAAAGTTTATTTTCCCACCTCCAAGCAGATAAAAAGAGGTAATTGATAATTGCTAATTGCTAATGGCTAATTGCCAATCTTCTATTAGCCATTAGCCATTACCTAATCATAACTCCTAAGTTATCAAGGGAGCGAAGCAATGAAACGTATTGGGCTGGTAGCGTTAGCCCTGTGTTTGGTAATTATTACATGGGGCGGATTATTTTCTAACACCGCCTCATCTCAGCAAGTAGAGTCACGCCTTAGCAACTTGGAAGCGGACTTTAGGAATTTGGAGTCGCGGTTAAATCAGATAGAGTCTCAGCTTGGTCGAAACAGCCCATCCTCATCTCCTAGAACAACCCTTACCCCGCGCCAGTCTCAGTCTTCCGGACGAAACCTATCGTCGTCAGAACGCGATCGCATGTTCAATCGGCTGGCAACTTTGGTAATAGAAACTAGGCAAGATGTTAATAAACTAGCGGCGCGAGTCGCAAAACTAGAGTCAGGACGCTGATGCTGGCTACTTTTGACTTTTCGAGATTTTACCTTCGTGGGTTCGCGGGTTATTAATTTTTTTTAAACCCCCACACACCAAGGACTCCGAGAGATCCAAGTTTTATTAAT
>CAXTSI010000141.1:0-17341 GCA_964246695.1 uncultured bacterium | reverse complement strand
ATTCCCCACTCCCCATGCCCAAACTAATGACTAATGACTAAGAAAACGTCATAAACTGAAATATGCATCTAGTAGCTTTAAGATCTGGACTATATTAACTGTGCGGAAAATAGTTATTGCTGGTAACTGGAAGATGTTCAAAACCCAGGCAGAGTCAGAGGAGTTTTTACAAGGATTTCTGCCTACATTAGAGGAAACGCCCCAAGAGCGAGAAGTCGTATTGTGCGTCCCTTTCACTGACTTAAGTGCTTTATCTCAGAATTTGCATGGTAGCCGTGTACAGCTGGGGGCGCAAAATGTCCACTGGGAAGAATGTGGAGCCTACACGGGGGAAATTTCTGGACCGATGCTGACAGAAATCGGGGTGCGCTATGTTATTGTCGGTCATAGCGAACGGCGGCAATTTTTTGGTGAAACAGACCAAACTGTTAACCTGCGCCTCAAAGCAGCTCAACGGTATGGTCTTACCCCTATTTTGTGTGTGGGTGAAACTAAACACCAACGGGATGCAGGGGAAACCGAATCACTGATTATTGACCAACTAGAAAAAGACCTAGAGGATGTGGATCAGGAAAATTTGGTGATTGCTTACGAACCAATTTGGGCGATCGGCACTGGTTACACTTGTGAGTTTACGGAAGCCAATCGGGTAGTCAGCTTAATTCGCAGCCAGTTGAGCAATTCCAATGTGTCGATTCAATACGGTGGTTCAGTGAAGCCGAATAATATTGATGAAATCATGGCTCAACCAGAAATTGATGGTGTCCTAGTTGGAGGAGCGAGTCTGGAACCTGCGAGTTTCACTCGGATTATCAACTATAAGTGATTGTATCCATCTTTTCCTCGTTCCCTGGCTCTGCCAGGGAATGCATACAGTGAGGCTCTGCCTCACTCACAAAAGGCAGAGCCTCTGGTAAGTGCGTTACCAGCCTGAGCCTGGTAACGAGAGTGTAGTGAAATTATGTCAAATCCAAGCAATTTGATGATTGGAGGACGCTGTTTCGAGTGGGGACAGCGGACTTATCTCATGGGCGTTTTAAATGTCACGCCCGATAGTTTTAGTGATGGCGGCAAGTTTAACACGGTTACTACTGCTTTAGCACAGGCACAAGCAATGGTAGCAGGTGGTGCGGACATAGTCGATGTCGGAGGTCAATCAACTCGACCAGGGGCAGAGCAAATCACTTTAACAGAAGAACTTGACCGAGTGTTGCCAGTGTTGCGGCGGCTGCGAAAAGAAATTTCAATCCCGATTTCTGTAGATACAACCAGGGCAGTTGTAGCAAAGGCGGCAGTGGATGTTGGCGCCGATCTAGTTAATGATATTTCTGGTGGCACATTTGACCCAGAAATGCTGCCAACTGTAGCGAGTCTGAGTGTACCGATTGTGTTGATGCACACCCGAGGAAACCCACAATCAATGCTACAACTGACTAATTATCAGGATTTAATGGGAGAGATTTCTAGTTTTTTAGCAAAGCAAATTGCGACAGCAACAGCTTCGGGCATTGACCAGGGAAAAATAATCATTGATCCTGGTATTGGTTTTGCTAAGAACTACGAGCAAAATTTAGAAATTTTTCGTCGCTTACCAGAATTGCGTAGGCTCAACTGCCCTATCTTAGTAGGACCCTCCCGTAAAAGTTTCATTGGTCGCATTTTAAATCAACCAGACCCGAAAGCACGAGTCTGGGGAACGGCTGCAGCGTGTTGTGCGGCTATCTTTAATGGTGCGGACATTCTCCGAGTTCACGATCTTCAAGAAATGCGCCAGGTGTCGCTGGTCGCTGATGCACTCCTGCGACAGTCGCCGTCAGTCTTGCTAACGGATTAGGTAGAACCATTTTCTTTCCTGCCGTTACCTTCGTTGTCCATTGAATCGCCAAGCACATGGTTCATCATTTCACCTGATTTGCCTGGATCTACAAAGATAACTTTGGCATTCTCGCTTTCACCGAGTTTATAGCTGGCATTGATGTAATCTTGAGCCACGAGATACCGCAGGATTTCCTTACTTTCGGGATTTGCACGTAAGGCGTCAGAAATTATCTGCACTGAGGTTTTAGTTCCTTCTGCTTTCTTAATCGCGGCTTGTCGCTCCCCTTCTGCTTCTGAAATCGCAGCGCGGCTTTTAATTTCAGCAGCTCGCTGCTCTTCCATTGACCTGCGTACACTCTCAGGTGGTGTAATGCTTTGAATATCTACCCGGAGAATCTGAACTCCCCAATCTACCGTTGTCGCATTCAACTCGTCCAATAAGGCTTTGTTCATCTCAGCTCTTGCAGCATTGGTTTCCTCCAAGGTACTGCGGGCAACGATTTCTCGAATCGTAGTTGCAGCTACGTTGGTCAGCGCTTGTTGGAGATCGTCAATTTCGTAAAAGCTTTTCTCTATATCTTTGATGCGCCAGAAAACGACGCCATCCACTTCTAGGTAGACGTTATCTCTGGTAATCGCGTTCTGAGGCTTGATGTCTAAAACCTGCTCCCTTGTAGTATCCTCCATGACAATTTGATCGAGCAAGGGAACTATAAAGTTCAGCCCTGGTCTGAGTTTGCGATGATACTGCCCCAAACGTTCCACTAGGGCTTCATTTCCTTGATTAATAAGTTTTGCAGACCCTAAGGCATAGCCTATAAGCACTAGGACTATGGCAATAACTGGCTCCATGTATGCTCCTATTTAGCTTTTAAATGAATTTACTGTTAATTTATTGTAAGGACGTAGTACTACCACGTCCTACCTTCAGTCTAATATCTAGAATATGTAATGTTCCTATCACAAGTAGTGGATAAAGGCAAGATACACAACCGAATTCGTAACTACGAATTACGAATGGCAAATAATTCTAACCACAGTTTAATACTTGTTGGTAACTCGGAAATAAGACGCAACGGCAGTTGCGGTGTAGAGAAAGACTGGGCGTAAGCTGGTGTCAGAAAAGGTTGGTAAATTTGCGCTTCTGGTGTCAGTTGTTTGATAAACGCTAAACTAACACCTTGAGTTAATTGACGTAAGGATTTGGTTTCTTCGCCTCGCCGTTCTTTAACGATGGTGGTAGCTGTACTTACGGTAGACGCTGGATCGCTGATACTCAAGTGAGTACCACCAATCGCAGTTAACAGATATTTTGGTCCCCGTAGTTGGGTAAAAGGTTCTATTTGATGCGTTAGTGCTGGAGTCAGGGTGTCTTCGGTGCCGCTTAAAATTAAGACTGGCTTGGTAACTTGAGTAAGACCATTTTTGCCAAAGAGTTTGCCGACGAGGGGGTTAAGGGCGATCGCGCTTTTAACCCGCCGATCTTGCAAATGTAATTTTTTGTCTCGTAAAGAAGCTGCTGCACACTGCAACCAGTCACCAGGAGATTCGCCAATACTTAAAGAATTTTTGCAGAATTGCCGTAACTCCTCTAAGTTCACCTCTCCTCCTACCAAAGCCAAGGCAGTATAACCCCCCAACGAGTGACCGATCGCAGTCACTTTCTCTGTGTTAATCTTGAATTTAAGTTTTCCTGGCTGAGTATTCAATTTTGCCAGTTCATCTAGCAAAAAGCTGATATCTTTTGGTCTGTCGATAAATTCACTGGCAGGTAGAAGCTGCGCTAAGTTTGCTTGTTCTGAAGCTATATTAACAGCGGTCACGTTACTACCAGGATGTTCAATTGCCGCAACTGTGATCCCACGAGAAGCTAGATAAAGCGCTAAATAACGAAAAAATTTGCGGTTTGCACCAAAACCGTGGGAGATCACAACTAGCGGATCTTCTAAGCTACCTCTACTCCAATAAATGTCTACAGGAATAATCCGGTTCCGTTGTCGGTCTTGTAGAGTAAGTGTCTGTTCCTGAACAGTTTGGTTGCCGATCGCAGTTGGCAAGAATCTAGGGTTAAACGGTGTGTTACTTTTTGGAGACGACTCCTGTAGCAAGATGCCCAAAACTTGGCTTTGCAAAACGTTAGTGTTGAATTCAACTACCAGACCGAGCGCTTTAGTTGCCTCTATGGTAACATTTTCTTGTGGGTAGGCTCGCAAGAAACTAAGTGCGTTCAAGCCGTTGATTTGCCGCAGTGCCAAGTTAAGCGTTGCTTGCAGGCTTTCCACCGTACTGCCTGGTAGGGCAACTCCTAAGGATGCTATTAATTGTTTGCCCTGTGGCGTTCTGATTAAATCGTTGATAAATTTGTCTGCAAAAGCAGGATCAACTGAAAAACGCTTTGTCAGCAATTCTCGCACTTCGGGCGTGAGCAAGGGTGACAACACTTGTAGCCTTTCTGGCAGGTATCCAGTTTTTGCAAACTTTTCCAAATCTGCGATCGCTACCGACTGTTGAAATGGTCCCAAACGGATAGTAACTGTTTGTGCCGCTAAAGTAGAGGGCATTCCTACACCCCAACCACACGCTAGGCTCAAACTACATAGTAATCCTTTTGCCCAAAATCCCTGACGCTGCATATTAGTCATTAATCATTAGTCATTAGTAACATAACTCATAACTCCTAACTCCTAACTCCTAACGCCCATAGGGACAGGGAGGGTATAGAAACCTCCCCAATTTGTAGTTGTGTCTAAAAGCCGAATAAACTCCTGACAGTACCAAAGATAGTCCCGATCGGACCGAACAAAGTGGTTACAGAGTCACCAGTCTTGGCTAAACCATTGCGGCTAACTAGCACAACATCATTGTTGCGAAGTATGGGATTAGTTTGTTCATTAAGTCCTGCTTTCAAATCCACTTTGACTAAGCGCTTGGTAACAGAACCATCGGGGTTGAGGCGAATCAAATCCACAGCTTTCCTGTCAGCTCTACCATCGTTAAAACTACCAGCTACCATCAGAGCTTGATTCAAAGAACTGTTAGGTTGAAGCTTTATTGTTCCTGGTTTTTTCACCTCACCTGCTATATTGACTTCAATACTTGCAGGAGACAAAGTAGTAGTAGCTAATTGAGTCGCTTCTGCTCGGTTGACGTCTGTTGCGGTAGGAAAAAAAATCGTATCTCCATCTTGCACAATCAAGTCTTGATTGACATCACCACCTACCGCTAGTTTCCAGAGGTCTAAATTTATAGTTTGCTCTCCACCAGTTCTTGTTGTCCGCCGTACCACCACATGACGAACATCAGCTTGTGGTGTAATTCCTCCAGCTAACTGCAGCGCCCGCGCTACACTTGGTAGACCAGTTACGGCGGGCGTACCACTTGTGTTGTTTGCCGTACCAGCTTCTGCAGTACCTTCGTTGACAAGATACGAACCAGGACGGAGAACTTCACCAATCACTGCTACTGTACGTGGTTTGGCAGGGTCGGCGGCATAGCTAGATGACGCGGCGTTACGTGCATCTGCTAGATTGTAGGTGGTTGCTTGTGGCACAAAGATGGTGTCTCCATCCCGCAAGGTAACATCTTGTGGTAACCTACCCGTTCGTCTGACTTCCTTCAAATTGAGAGTGATGACTTGCTCTTGAGTGGTATGTCCTATTCTGCGCCGCAATTCCACTTTAGTTTCATCTCCACTTTGCAACACTCCCTGAGCTGTCGTTAGTGCCGATAGTACAGTTGGGTATTGCACACCAGGATCGTTTCCCGCACCTCCTGATAAGTTGAGACTGTAAGCCCCTGGACGTGACACCTCGCCAGCAACGACAACATTGATGGGACGTGGTGATAAAAGATTTACTGAGATTAGGGGACGTTTGAGAAAGCGAGAGTATTTCTTGCTAATTAAGTCAGCAGCCTGTTCCGTTGTTAGTCCTTCAATGCCTACGCTGCCAACCAAAGGTAGGTTAACTGCTCCACCAGGGGGTATTGAGTACTCTCCTGTATATTCAGGCACTTCAAAAACGTTAATCTTAACGCGATCGCCGCCGCCTAATGTGTAAGTTCTATCTATTGCTTGTATAGTTAATCTTTCTGTAGTTGGTGGTGTTGGTGCTTTCTGAGCAAGACTTGCAGGCGTCCAAGAGACAATGACAGCACTCAAAAATACCACACCTGCTACTGACTTGACGACGAAGTTCCCGGAAACTGTATTCAGCATGTTTACCTGAGACTACTATAAATAAAGTACTTTCTAAACATTCTAATGGTGACTAGGGCTTAGTACTCAAGTTTTATCACACTTTTATTTTCATAAAATAGCTTGTTGATCGGCAAGAAAATGTTTATTGAATTTTAATTTTCAATGAAGTTTATTTAAAGTTAATTCGTAATTCGTACTGATTCATACATCAATTACGAATTACGAATTACGAATTACGAATTATTGGGCAGCGATTTGACCGTCTTAATAAAAAACTCTTCGAGTGTTGGACGCAATAAGTTCATAGCAATGATTTGCCCACCCATCAGACGGAGGCTGGCAAGAAAATCATAGGAATCTCCTTGTAGTGTACCTTGCCAAAAACCATCAGGCGCAAATTCAAGATTAAGTACCCATTTTTTCAGAATTTCCCAATCACCACCTTGACCTTTGACTTGATATGTGTTCTGTGTTCCTAAAAGATCGTTAAGTGAACCAGAGCAAATTAACGAGCCTTGAGTCAGGATCGCAACGCGATCGCAAATTTGCTCCACCTCACTAAGAATATGACTGTTGAAAAAAATCGTCTTACCATCGGCTTTGAGCGCCAGGATAATTTCCCGCATTTGGTAGCGTCCCACAGGATCGAGACCAGACATCGGTTCATCCAGAAATACCATATCCGGATCATTAATTAATGCCTGTGCCATACCAACTCGCTGTAGCATTCCTTTAGAGTATCGACGCATTTGCTTTTTGCAAGCATCGGATTTAGATAAACCTACTAATTCTAGCAGTTGAGGAATGCGTTGGCGTTGCACGCGCTGGGGAATTTGGAATAGCCCAGCCTGAGCTTGTAAAAATTCCCAGCCTGTGAGATAGTCGTACAAATAGGGATTTTCTGGCAGATAGCCAATGCGTTCCTTGACGCTGCGATCGCCAAGTGGCTTACCCAACAATAATCCCCGACCAGAGGTGGGGCGAATAATTCCCAGTAACAATTTTAACAGAGTGGTTTTCCCAGCACCGTTTGGTCCTAGTAAACCAAAGGTTTCACCTTTGTAGACTGTCAAAGAACAGCTGAGGAGCGATACGACTTTTTGATTCAAAAAGAAGCCAGTGCGATAGACTTTTCGCAACTCAGCAGTTACAACCACTGGCGGAGTGTCTTGGGCATTCAGTTGAAAATCAGGGGCGTCTGCGACAGACTTCATTTTTGCTTGCTGTTGTATTCGGGGTAACACAAAAAATCCTATTCAATTACAGGTTACCCAGTTGCCTAACAAAAATATCAGGACCGAATTTTTTTCCCGTTCCCAGATTTATACTTCACAACATACCCTTTGAACTAGGAATCATACCAGCACGACGTGGGTCAATGTCCACCGCCATCCGCATTGCTCTGGCAAACGCCTTAAATGTCGCTTCAATAATATGATGGGAATTAATGCCCTCTAATTGGCGAATGTGCAGGGTCATCTGGCTATGATTCACCAGCGCCACAAAGAATTCGCGCACCAACTGGGTGTCATAAGTTCCCACCCGCTGGGTAGGAATTTGCAAGCCGTAGCTGATGTGGGGGCGTCCAGAGAAGTCCAGCGCCACCTGAATTAAAGCTTCATCCAAAGGAGCAAGGAAATTACCAAAGCGGACAATACCTTTTTTATCGCCTAGTGCTTTACTTAAAGCTTGTCCCAGGCTAATGCCCACATCTTCGTTGGTGTGGTGGTCATCAATGTGCAAATCTCCCGTAGCTTGTACCTCTAAGTCAATTAGCCCGTGGGAGGTGATTTGATGCAGCATATGATCCAAATAAGGAATACCAGTTGCTGCCGTGCAAATCCCTGTACCATCAAGGTTGATGGTTATTTGCACATCCGTTTCGCTAGTAGTACGGCGTAAAGAGGCAATACGAGGGGAGATCTGAAGAATTTGGCGATCGGTTATTTGCATAGTGAATGGTTAGTGGTTAGTTGTTAGTTGTTAGTTGTTAGGGGTAATTTTCACAACTAACCACTAACCACTAACCACTAACAATTATTTTACATTCCCATGATTTCATATCCTGCATCTACATACAGGACTTGCCCGGTAATTCCACTTGCAAGTTCACTACACAAGAAAGCTGCGGCATTGCCCACTTCTAGCTGAGTTACGGTACGTCGTAGGGGAGCTACTTGCTCCACATGATGAATCATATCTAAAATGCCTCCGACTGCACTAGAGGCTAAAGTGCGGATGGGACCTGCGGAGATGGCATTTACGCGAATATTTAACGGACCGAGTTCAACTGCTAGGTAACGTACACTTGCTTCTAGCCCTGCTTTGGCTACTCCCATGACATTATAGTTTGGTACTGCCCGTACACCGCCTAAATAGGTAAGAGTGAGTATACTTCCTCCCTGGGTCATTAAAGGTTTAGCAGCACCACAGAAGCCCACGAGCGAGTATGTGCTAACCTCTAAAGCTTTGTTAAAACCAGAACGGGAGGTTTGGCTAAAATCTCCAGTTAAATCTTCTTTGTTCGCAAAGGCGAGGCAATGGATGAGGATATCTAAAGATCCCCACCGATCGCGGATCGCCTCAAAAGTAGACTGAATTTGTTCGTCTGACTCTACATTACAAGGAACAAAGAGGTTGGGGTTGAGGGGTTCCACCAATTCCGCAACTTTTTTCTCCATTTTGCCTCGTTCATCTGGCAAGTAGGTAATACCTAGGTTAGCTCCGGCTTTATGTAGTTGTTGAGCAATCCCCCAAGCGATGGAACGGTTGTTGGCAATGCCTGTAACAAGGGCGTTTTTTCCAGTCAGGTCCAGCATATAAATGAATTTTTCTGGCGATCGATCATTAGGAGCATACTAGAATCTGAGGCTCACTTTAACTTTGTTTTAGCCAGGATTTATAAACAATAATTATTAAGAAGGCTGTTGGCAAGCAGGAAAATACGGCTTATTTCTTAAGATATTCTCAATATGTCTGGTTTTTTTCTTCATAAAACTTTTTGATTACAACCTTTTAAGTAACTATGAAAAAGTAGTAGATTGAAGATTGAAAAATTATTGTATCATGAGAAAAAAATAACTATGAGGCAAACAGGTTGAGTATAGGAAAGTACAAAAAGGTTGACAATGTGTTATTGAATTTTCGAGTGTATTGTTAGGTAATCTGTTTTAGTTTTCCGGCATTAGGTAGGGGAAGGGAGATGATCGTGACACAAGATAAAGCCCTAGCAAATGTTTTTCGTCAGATGGCGACCGGAGCGTTTCCGCCTGTAGTGGAAGCGTTTGAACGCAACAAAACGATCTTTTTTCCTGGGGATCCTGCCGAACGAGTTTATTTTCTTTTAAAAGGTGCAGTTAAACTCTCCAGGGTATACGAAGCAGGAGAAGAAATAACGGTAGCGCTGCTGCGGGAAAATAGCGTTTTTGGCGTTTTGTCTTTGCTTACAGGAAACAAATCGGATCGTTTTTACCATGCAGTTGCTTTTACACCTGTAGAATTGCTATCAGCACCAATTGAACAGGTGGAACAAGCACTCAAGGAAAATCCGGAATTGTCGATGTTAATGCTGCGGGGTCTGTCTTCGCGGATTTTACAGACAGAGATGATGATTGAAACGCTCGCTCACCGAGATATGGGCTCAAGGTTGGTGAGTTTTTTGTTAATTCTCTGTCGCGATTTTGGCATACCTTGTGCAGATGGAATCACAATTGATCTGAAGCTATCTCATCAAGCGATCGCTGAGGCAATTGGCTCGACTCGTGTGACTGTCACTAGGTTACTGGGCGACTTACGCGAGAAAAAGATGATTTCAATTCACAAGAAGAAGATTACTGTGCATAAGCCAGTTACTTTAAGTCGGCAATTTACGTAAAAACAATTGGGGGAGTGGAGGTGGCGCGTGTGGTGTTTTTTAGATCCGGTACAAAGATGAGTTCAGGAGGTAAATCTCGGATAGGGAGCAATTTTAGTGATTGCCAATCTCCAATCTCCCACAGACAATGGCTAGAAGTAGTAGGCTGTATCTGGAAGGATTTCGTCGGTAGCTGAAGATGACCACCGGGTACATCCTCATAGCAGTGATTTTAATTGTGGGAGGCTTAATTGCCACCGTGGGCGATCGCATTGGCACACGAGTTGGCAAGAAGCGGCTCTCACTGTTCAACCTACGTCCGAAAAACACGGCAGTACTGGTTACTATTGTGACAGGGTTGCTGATTTCAGGATCAACTCTAGGAATTTTATTTGCTGCAGACGACAAATTGCGACAGGGGGTGTTTAAACTAGAGGATATTCAAAGAGACCTTCGGCGCAAGCGCGAACAGCTTGGCAATACAACTCAGCAGTTAGAAACAACGCAAACTGAGTTAAAAGGCGCTAAAAAAGAACAAGCACAAGCTCAGTCAGACTTGCGGACAATTAATAAATCCTTGCAGGCGGCGAACGCCAAGCAACAAGTCACGCAAGCCCAACTTAACAGCACTATTACCCAAAAAGCCCAAACTCAAGCTCAACTCCAAAGCACTCAAAACCAGCTAGCTCAAGTTGTCAATCGCTATAAACAAGCCATCGCTGAACTCAACAGCGTTGACGACCAGAAAAACAAGCTGATCTTGGAAGTTAAACAACGTAGGGCAGAACGCGAGAAACTTGTCAAAGAAGCCAACGACACGATTAATCAAGCAAAGGTGGCGATCGCGCGGCGCGATCGCGAACTTGCTAACCGACAAGAAGCTGTTCAAAAGCGCGATCAAAAAATTGCCGAACTGGATCAAGTGATTCAAAAGCGCAATCTAGAAATTGCGGCGCGAGAGCAACTACTTTCCCAACGGGAATCTCGCCTCCAAGAATTGGAAACGCAACAGAATCATTTGGAACAGGAAGTGGCTAGGCTGGAAAAATATTACCAGTCATATCGTGACCTACGGCTGGGTAAACTTGCTTTGGCACGCGGTCAAGTTCTTGCTGCTGGCGTAGTTCGCGCCTTCACCGACGCCTCTGCCCGTGAAGCTGTGAGCCAAATTTTACAGTCAGCAAACCGAAATGCCAACAATGAATTAACTGAGCCTGGTGTACGTCCTCCGACAAATGAGCGGATACTGCGCGTTACCCAGGAGCAGATTGACCAATTAAGCAAGCAGATTGATGATGGTAGAGAATACGTAGTACGCATTTTCTCTGCTGGTAACTATGTTAGGGGAGAAAAGCCGATTGAATTTTATGCCGAGGCAACGCGAAATCAAGTGGTTTTTTCCGGAGGTGAGGTGCTAGCGACAACTACAGCCGATCCCAAGACTATGACATCCTATCAAATGCAGCAACGGGTGGAACTTTTGATTTCTGCTTCTCAATTTCGCGCTCATAATGCTGGCATTTTAGAAAACCTTCAAATAGACGGAACATTCCTTCGCTTTATCTCTCAGCTAAGGCAATACAATCAGCCTGTGGATATCAAAGCCATTGCCGCAGAGGACACTTATACAGCTGGACCGCTGAGAGTGAAGCTGGTGGCAATTCAAAATGGACAAGTGATTTTTAGCACATAATGGGGAACAGTTAGTGGTTAGTGGTTAGTGGTTAGTAGTCATTTTTACAACTAACAACTAACAACTAACAACTAACAACTAACAACTAACCACTAACAACCAACAATTCCCATTACTTATTATTAAAAGTGTTTCACTTTATTTTCTATGAATCTCCGTGAATTTTCACCAAGGCAACCAGTGATTTTAGGCTTTGATCCAGGTAGAGATAAGTGTGGTTTAGCCGTGATGGGACTGGATCGGCGATTACACTATCACGAAGTTGTATCGGCACTAAGAGTGATTACCACTATTGTGGCACTGCGTCAAAAGTTTCCCATTTCTATACTCGTCATGGGTGACCAGACCACAGCTAAGCGCTGGAAACAGCAACTGCATCAGGAATTAGCAGATCCGCTGAATATCGTTTTAGTAGATGAACGCTACACCAGTCTAGAGGCACGCGATCGCTACTGGCAGATGTACCCCCCCAAAGGATTTTTGAAGCTATTGCCACAAGGTATGCGGCAACCACCAAGACCGGTAGATGACATTGTTGCCATCCTCCTCATTGAAAGATACCTAAATCGCCTCACTGAAAATGAAGTGAGGAGTGAGGAGTGAGGAGTGAGGAATAAAAACTCCTCACTCCTCACTCATAGTTCTGCCCGAATAGTAAAAGCATAGTCTCCTCCTGGTTCGAGCTGGTAGTCTCGTTGCTCTAGGAAGCGACCGAGGGGTTCTTTGATGAGAGCACGACCTAAGTTCGGCTTAACGGAAAGTTCACCTTGGCGGAAATGCCATTGGAACTGCCACTCAAAGTCACCTGCTCTCACTTCACCTTCAAGGAAGCCGAGTTGCCAGGATTGGCGGGTAATCCTGACATGGGCGGTGGTTTCTGGTAAACGTTTAGCACTCACAATGCTTTGTGTCAAATCTGGAATGAAAGCTTACTTGTTATAGCTTTACAATTACCCAAAATACATCAAATATACTGGTGAGCGAAATTAAGTATTTGAGAGGAGAATGGGTTGAAGAGCCAGATCGCCAGCTAGATTGCCAGCCAGATTGCCAGACGAGTGAACTCGCGGCTACACATACAAAGCCTGCCTGCGCAGGCTACAAGAGTGCGATGATCCATACAAAGCCTGCCTACGCAGGCTAAAAGAGCCAGACGAGTGAACTCGCGGCTACACATACAAAGCCTGCCTACGCAGGCTAAAAGAGTGCGATGACCCGAAGAATTTTAATGGTTTTTGCTGGTGTTCCTTAAATTAATGGGCGTATTTTATGCGTGTTTATTCGGTTGTTAATAACTGAGATCAGAGGCATTTTGGAGTAGCAGTTTTTTTACCAAGCTACTCACGTCAATTAGATGAAATGCAACAGGCAGAGCTAGGTTACAAAACATTAAGGTGACCAAAGCCGGACGAGCCGGACGATCGCCGGACGAGTGAACTCGCGGCTATACGAACAAAGCCTGCCTCCGCAGGCTTTTAAGTTAAAAAAACAAATTAAAAAATAAATTAGGGAAAATGCATAGAAATTTTACGCAGTTGCACATACATTGTGTTTGGGGAACTTGGGATAGGTTGCCACTGGTTACGCCAGATATTCAAGACATAATTTACGCAGCAATTGTTAAGCAATGCAGTGATTTAGGATGCAAGGTAATTGCTATTGGGGGCACAGTTGATCACGTTCACTTACTAACTGGTTTTCCGCCTACCTTGACCATATCTGAGCTAATGCAAAAAACCAAGGGCAGCTCTTCCCATTTAATTACCCATGAAATCAAACCTCAAGAGTTTTTCAAATGGCAAGGTGGTTATGGTGCATTTACCGTCAGCCACCATTACATAGATCAATTAGCCAATTACATCCGTAACCAAGCTTCCCATCATCAGCAAAAATCCCTCATCCCCCACTGGGAAATCATCTGATTTATTGTAGCCTGCGGAGGCAGGCTTTGTCCGTGTAGCCGCGAGTTTACTCGTTTGGCTAGGAAATCTCGTTTGGCAATCGTCCGGCGATTATCCAGGGATTTAACACAAAGCGATCGCATCTGAACTATTGAGCGATCGCTTTTGAGATTTTGGAGAAAGCAATTCATCCAAAATCCTGATTGAAAAGGTTGCTAGGGAGGGTTTCCCTCCTAGTACGCCAGGAGGCACAACAGAGAACGCCAAAGAGTGCTCGCTGGCTCAAATTTTCGCTCTTCTCCGAAATCTAAAATTGAGTTACCGATTTACAGCTGCTGCTTCCCGCGCTGCAGTTGCTTGATCTGGGTGAATACCCAAGCGGGTGAGATTAATCCTGCCCTTGTTATCAATCTCCCGTACTTTAACAATCACTTCATCACCAACTGCCACTTCATCCTCAACTTTACCCACCCGGTAATCAGCTAGTTGCGAAATGTGGATCATACCTTCCTTACCAGGCAGAAATTCTACAAACGCACCTATAGGTATAATCCGAGTGACGCGACCCACGTATACATCACCTTCACTCAGCTTCCGCGTCATGCCTTGGATAATATTTCTAGCTTTTTTAGCTTTGTTTTCATCCACAGCAGAAATCGTTACCGTGCCGTCATCTTCAATGTCAATTTTTGCACCTGTTTCCTCAGTAATCCCCTTAATTGTTTTACCTCCAGGTCCAATAACTAAACCAATCATGTCTGGATCGATCTTGATTGTCAGTAGACGTGGGGCGTAGGGTGACATTTCACTACGCGGTTGATCGATAGTCTGAAGCATCTTATCCAGAATGTGCAACCGTGCTGCTTTGGCTTGGTCGATAGCTAGGCGGATAATACCCAAAGACAAACCAGGGATTTTCATATCCATTTGCAAAGCGGTAATTCCGCTATCAGTCCCGGCGACTTTGAAGTCCATGTCTCCCAAAAAGTCTTCGATGCCCTGAATATCAGTCAGAACCCTCACTTCGTCGCCTTCCTTAATCAGACCCATTGCCGCACCGGTGACAGGTTTGGAAATTGGTACGCCTGCATCCATCAACGCCAGTGTGGAACCGCACACCGAACCCATTGATGTCGAACCATTGGAAGAAAGTATTTCTGATACGACTCGAATCACGTAGGGAAATTCTTCTCTCGATGGTAGCACAGGCAGCAGCGCTCGTTCTGCAAGCGCTCCATGACCAATTTCCCGCCGTCCTGGCGCACGCATGGGTTTGGTTTCCCCTACGGAGAACGGTGGGAAGTTGTAATGGTGCAGGTAACGCTTTTGCTGATCCGCTTGCAGGTCATCGTTTAATGATTGGGCATCTCCTGGTGTACCTAAGGTACAAGCGGATAACACTTGGGTTAGTCCCCTGTTAAATAAAGCACTCCCATGGACACGCTTGGGCAAGACGCCAACGGCACAAGAAACAGGGCGGACCTCATCCAGTTTACGACCATCAACACGAACATAGTCTTCGATGATTTGACGGCGCATGAGCTTTTTGGTAATTTCTTTGAAAGTATTATCAAGCGCCTTGCTATTTGCGGTTGCGGCAATCCGGAGAGGATCTTCTTCTGGCAGTTCGGTGATTGTAGTTTCAATTGTTGTCTTGACAGCATCTAAAGCTGCATCACGCGCTGTTTTGTCCAGATCAAATTGTGACAGGATTTTCTTAATGTCAACATTCGCGCGATCGCGTATATAATTTTCCAGTGTGGAATCGCCTTCTGGTGGAGCTTCGTATGTGATTTCCAGACCTAATTCTGCCAGCAAATCTTGCTGTGCTTTAATTAAGTCTTGCACTGCTTCGTAGCCAAATTCAATTGCTTCGAGAATGTCTCTTTCTGGCAACTGATTGGCTCCCGCCTCCACCATGATTACACCTTCTGGTGAACCTGCCACTATTAGATCCAAATCTCCGGCTTCTATTTCTGCATAAGTAGGGTTAATGATAAAATCATCTCCTACCAAACCTACGCGAACTGCCGCCATAGGTCCATTAAATGGTATTTTAGCTATCAGGGTGGCGATAGAAGCACCGGTGACTGCAAGCACATCGGGTGGCACTTGCTCATCCATTGACAGCGTTAAGGCAATAATTTGCAGGTCATCTCGTAACCAAGACGGGAACAGAGGGCGCAGCGGACGGTCAATAAGACGGCTGGTGAGAGTTGCTCTTTCTGGCGGACGACCTTCCCGTCGCATCATCCCTCCAGGAATTCTACCTGCCGCATATAATCTTTCTTCGTAATCTACTGTCAGGGGAAGAAAATCAATGCCTTCTCTGGCTGTTGAACGTGTTGCCGTCACTAAAACTGCTGTGTCCCCAGATTGTATTAAAACCGACCCACCAGCCTGGGGAGCTAGTTGACCAACCTTCAGTCGAATATCCCGTCCGTCAAAGGATATTGACTTTTCAAATTCTCCCATTCAGTTTTTTTTCCTTATCTTTCTCTATTCTCTCTCTGTGGCAATCCTAACATTTATGCTCTATGGAGTGTCGTCAGTTGCATACAAAGATAAACCACTATGACTTACACACCGCACCTAGTCAATTGAAGCTGGGTGTAAGGGTTTCAGGGGATAATGGTGTCCGGGAAATTTATTCTCCTACACGACTAGACTTCCACACCTCGAGAATAACGCCTAATTTTTAGAAGATCGCAGTCTACGTTGTACAATAAAACTAGCGCTGCAAATATATCTACACCGTCTGGGAAAGTTTGGTTTCAAATGAACCTCTCCCAGTGTTTCCTTTGGCTGCGCGATTGCGCCACAATGCATGTGTCTATAATCCACCGCCCCACAACAAAGGCATCCTGATGAGCGCCTAAATCCACCGCGTTCTTTGGCATCTGAAAGGGGTTATTTTTTTGTCAGATATGTATGACTTTAATCATGAAAATATTCATATAATTACTTGCCTTATCCTGTTATTGTATATGCATGTAATCTATTTTTAGTAGCACTCTATTTTTTTTAATTTTATTAAGTAAAAATTGTGTTATTGCTAAGATTTATCAAATCAACTTCATATTTTTTGATAAAATTTAATGATTAGCAATAATCATTTTGAAAAATTGAAAAATCAACTAGAAAATAAGCACTTTTCTAGGCTTTAGTTTGGTGAAAATCCTCCTTCGTTAGCACATGGCAATTTTACACGGTAGTTGGTTACTACAAAATCAGAGCGGTTATTTATTTATTTGGGGAGAAACTTGGCGAATGGGCGCGAATGCTCTGTTGAGTGCATCAGCAGATGTGCCCCTACATCCATTGGCAATGACACCAGTGGAATTATTAGAGTGGTTGCGTTTGCATCAAATGACTTGTGTCAGTTCGGTACGGCAGTCTGTAGAAAGGTTGAATGCAACGTCAAGACAAACTGCCGTACCAACGTATTTCCACTCCTACAGTCAGGATGGGAAAGTATCCATCTCTCCAGTGCATTCTGCCACTGTAGAGACGCGACCTTTCGCGTCAACACAAACAGAATCCCCGCAATACCTGCAACCATGGCAAGTTGAGGGTTTTTGTCTCAACCCCCCGGAAGCCATCAAGTTTCTCACAAATCTACCTCTAGGTGTTACCAACGGGGAGGATGCCTTTTTGGGAGGAGATTTACGCTTTTGGGCGCAGGTTGCCCGTTGGAGTTTGGATTTAATTTCGCGGTATAAGTTTTTGCCCATACTGCAGCGGCAACCAGATAATTCCGTCGCTGCCAAGTGGCAAGCACTCCTAGACAGCGCCTTAGACGGAACTCGCTTGGAAAAATTTTCCCAGTTGATGCCACTGGCTTGCCGAATGTATCAGGGAGTGGGGGGAGTAGGGGG
>CAXTSI010000140.1:0-17342 GCA_964246695.1 uncultured bacterium | reverse complement strand
GGTTGGTCATGGCATCCAGAATAATTGCCTACCCCGAATTATTGAGGGGATACCTATTTTTAATGAAAGTGTAGCGATCGCCCTTTTATTTGTGAACAACTCGATATTACCTTCTTTGCCTGAAATGGCAGATATATGGCAGCAAACTCTCAATTGGCAACCCACTATCCAACAGCAGGCGCAATTCCAGCAGTTTTATGAATTAATCCTAGAAGGTAACCGCCAGTTGAATTTAACTCGCATCACCGACCCCTTAGAGTTTTGGGAAAAACATCTCTGGGATTCTCTGCGGGGAATTACTCCTCTGTTGAAGGAGGATGAGGAGGATGAGGAGGATAAGGAGGATGAGGAGATTAAATTATCTCCCTTATCTCCCTCATCTCCCTCATCTCCCTCATCTCCCTCATCTCCCCCCACTCCCCCTACTTTAATTGACATCGGCACCGGTGCAGGTTTTCCGGGAATTCCAGTAGCAATCGCTGTACCTAATTACACCGTTACTCTCCTTGATGCAACCCGGAAAAAAATTACTTTTATTGAAACAATATTAGAATCACTTAACCTTACCAATGTCAATACTCTCACTGGCAGATCTGAAGAAATAGGTCAGCAACCCCAACACCGACAAACTTACGATATTGCTTTGATCCGTGCTGTCGGGACAGCCTCCGTCTGTGCCGAATATGCTTTACCATTGCTTAAACAAGGTGGTTTAGCTGTAATTTACCGTGGTAATTGGACAGAAGATGAAACAACATCTCTAGAAAATGCCGTTAATCAGCTAGGTGGTGTAATTGAATCAATCGAAAAATTTACAACTCCCTTAAGCAATAGCACCCGTCACTGCTTGTACTTACGGAAGGTCGCAATCACACCAGCTAAGTTCCCACGCACTGTAGGTATACCAACTCAAAAGCCTTTATAAAAGGGGAGTGGGGAGTGGCTAATGGCTAATGGCTAATAGCTAATCGTAGTTAGGCAATTAGCAATTAGCAATTAGCAATTAGCAATTACCAGTCATTCAAGCACTATATCGTTTGTTAATCTCGTCCCAGTTGACTAGATTCCACCAAGCATTTAAGTAATCGGGGCGGCGGTTCTGGTACTTGAGATAATATGCGTGTTCCCACACGTCATTGCCCAGAATGGGATACTTGCCTTCACTAAGGGGACTATCTTGGTTAGGTGTAGTCGCAACTTCCAGCTTGCCATCTTTATTGCGAATAAGCCAAACCCAACCACTACCGAAACGACCAGCGCCAGCTTCGTTGAACTGCTTTTTGAAAGCAGCAAAACTGCCGAAATTTTGATTGATGGCGGATGCGATCGCACCAGTTGGTTCTCCGCCACCATTTGGCTTCATAATTTTCCAAAACATTGAGTGGTTTACATGACCACCGCCATTGTTACGTACCGTTGTGCGAATATCTGACGGAACGTTATCTAGATTACTCAGTAAATCTTCAACTCTTTTGCTTTTGAGTTCTGGGTGTTTGTCGAATGCTGCATTCAGGTTTTTGACATAAGTTGCATGGTGTTTGTCGTGATGAAACCGCATCGTTGCGGCATCGATGTGTGGTTCTAGCGCCTCGTAGGCATAGGGCAAAGGTGGTAATTGGATAGTTCCTGTACTTGGACTTGTCTGAGTACCACCATGAGGAGCATTCTCTGCAAAAGCACAAGCATCCATAGTAAAAGCACTGGCACTGGTTGCTAGCAGAAACAAGAAATGGCGACGATTAACAGTCATAAAAGTTACTACGACAAATAAATCACATTTGTTTGCAGTTTTTATTTTCTTAGATTCAGGCGACAAATTTTAACAATTTTGGAAGTGTTGGTCGCTGATTGTTCAACTAACAACTAACAACTAACTACTAACTACTAACAACTAACTATTGACTAACTTTGCGACAAACGCTGTACTGCTTCACTCCCTAAAATCTGATGTGCTTGTGCAAGTAATGCCGGAATTTTGTCAGCGTGGGGACTCAGGCTGAGAGAGTTTCGCAGGTCTAGTTGATTTACGTGGTCTGCTTTGTTACCAGGAAACCAGTGACCACCATTGCCAAGCATGTTGTAGCGCATTTTAGCGTAGTCTAGCAGATCGTAGGCGATCGCTAGATTCCAGAGCCACAAAATTACCGGAATATTGATCTGACTAGGGGTTTCCTCAAAAGTCGGTAAATTGACGTGCCAGGTTTTCACCCAGTCTTCCCCTAATGTGGCGATCGCTTCTTCTTCCAACCGTGTCATAATTGGCGGCAAGATTTCCGATGCGTTATCCAGTAATTCTAAAGTTTTCAGATGTTCGTCAAAATCTTCTGGTTTTGCCGCCCCTAAACTGAGAGTATGTACTTGGGAATGACTCAGACAAAACAAATCATTAAAAACCATCGGCGATAAGGGAGCACAAAGATCTACTAATTTTTGCGGTGGGTCATATAACTTCCCTCCTTTATCTGATGGGCTAATGATAAATACCCCCATATCATGACGAGTTGCCGCTTCAATTGCCGCCCAATTAACTTGATTAATGTAATACCAGTGCAGGTTGACGTAATCAAATTGATTTGTATTGATTGCCTTGATAATAATATCTGTTGGACCATGGGTGGAAAAGCCGATAAATCTAACTTTTCCCTGTTCCTTTAGTTTTCTTGCTATGTCTAAACAACCACCCGGACGGATGCTATAGTCTAAAATTTCAACATTGTTGATGCCGTGCAACCCCAGCAAATCAACATAATCTAGGCGGATATTTCCCAGGGACTTTTCAAAGTCGCGTTCAAATTCTTTAGCATCTGCCTTAGGGATGACTTTTGTTTGAACAATTAACTGTTCACGCTTAAACTTTGGCAAAATTTGCCCTAACTGCATTTCAGAAGTGCCGTAACCACGAGCAGTTTCAATGTGATTAATTCCCACTTCTATTGCTTGTCGAATAGTCTTTTCCAAATTTCCCTGACGATCGCGAGGGATTTGCCATTGTGGAACATCCTGCCATTTATATTGGTATCTCATCCCGCCACAGGAAAAGACAGGCATCTGTAATTCTGTGCGCCCAAATCTTCTATATAACATTACTTAATTTTGGATTTTTAATCGCAGATGAAAGCAAATAGACGCACTTCATTATCTGTTCTTTTGCTTTGTATCCGCGTCTATCTGCGGTTACAAATCTCAAGTGAATTTTAAATACGTAGGGTGCGCTATAGCCGAGAGTACGGCACCTTTTCAGCCAGTGCTTGGGAGCGCAAAAAGTTAAGTAATTGCAAATAATATCATGTCCGGTAGTTGTCCGATGTGATGACGTTGCACTTGCTAGTCATCACATCGGGGTTGACAGGTTTTTATTGTGGTTGATTTGCCGGACATGATATTATTTGCGCCTAACACACCCGACTGTAATTTACAGCTATTTTCAAGTAAATAGACCACATTGTAGGGGCACGGCAAAGCCTTTGCCCCTACGGCAATCTACTGGGTAATAAATAGAAAATAGCTGTAATTTTCGCTTGATAAATAATCTTTAAGCGTAGCTAAATTTATGCTTCTATAGCAATCCTAAATGAGATTGCGAACACCTCAAGCTTCAGAAACCCGGTTTCTTTAAGAAACCGGGTTTCTTTGCGTTCACAAATGATTTAGGATTGCTATAGCAGCGCTTTACAACGCTGATAGAGATCAGCCGCATAGTTTGTCCAGGTTCCTTGTCCCCAGTACCGGAAACAACTCGTTTGCAGCAACAAATTATACAGCAATGCTGACTGGTAGTCAGAGCGCTGAGTCACTTTCGGATCTTGCTGCACCTTTTCGTCGTATTTTGCGTGAAACAAGGCGCTGAGTTCATTCATGGGTTCTAGGACATGTTCATAACCTTTGACCCAACTTAAACTATTTGTCCAAGAAGCGCCGTCCATGTGGAATTGATGGTCAGTTTCTTTTAACTGCGCGATCGCCTTGGACACAGCTTCTGGTGTGGCATTATTTGGATCAACTCGCTGCCAAATTTTGTGTTGCTGAACGGCTTGACAAGTGGGATAGTCTTCAGGATTAACACCCGCCGCCTCAATCAGTTCCAGATATTCAGTACCATTGAGTCCAACTACACCAGATTTCCCCCCACCAGACGAGCGGATTTCATGCCAAACTCTAAATAAATCGCGGGGATATTCATTCATCATCACGCCGCCATTTTCCCCATCCGCAATTTGGGTGACTAACGAGGGGACGTGTAGATTACCAATTTGCTGCTTACCTCTGCCTTTTGCCTCAAAATAGGGCTGCATCTGCGCCACTAATTTTGTATCCGATCCTTGGGTTTTAATCAATACCGTGATGCTGATGGTTTCACCTTGAGAATTGCGGGCAACCAAACGATTCGGGATATATTTATCCTCGTGACGTAGCCCTGAACCATCTAGACGTTCTACCGCATGTTCCTGCACCATCAACCAGCGATACCCGCATTCTTTCAAAGCTTCGATATATTTAAACAAAGTATCTGGGTGATTGGGCATGTGCATTTCTGGAGGAGAAAAGCCTTTTACTCGCTTCAAGGCATCGTAGCCAAAAATCGCCGCAAAGTAATGTTGCCATGCTTGAATGTGGAGTTTAATGTCAGGAATGGGTGTGGAAGGAACAACTGCATGACTCCACATTGTTCCTAGCCATTCAACATAAGGCTGATATTGGCGATCGCATGTGATGCGCTTGAGATTGTTAAGGATGTCATCGCGTCCCATTTGCTGCAATCCCCACAACAGATTGCCTGAATAGTCAAGCATAATTCGAGGATTACAACTGCAAGAAATTAGTTGGGGAATAAAATCCCCCATGCGGCTATAGCACCAGGCAAATGGTTCTGCATCGTGGTTATCGCCTTCTTGGGGATGTTCAAACATATACTGGAGATTGCTGATCAGTTCCCCATTAGCACCCGCAGGGATAGTAGGTTGGTGCATGTGGAGGGCGCAAGCAAACCCGGCGGTAATGTCTTCTAAGCGGAGATTTGTAGTGGTTAAAAATACAGGTTCATCTTGGTTCACTACCGAACTAATTTCTGCCTCTGAACCGCAAATATTTGGCAATCCCGACCTTAATTCTTCTAAAGCAGGTAGGTTGGGAGATAGAGCTTGTGCAGTCATGGGAATTTCCTGTAAGCAATCCCCTTTAATTGTGACCTAAAAATACAATTAAGTAGGTCAGCGTGATTAAACTGATATATGTAAAGTTTTGTAAGGGTAAGAAAACTTACCCTTTACCCTTACCCAATTCAATAGTGATGTTTATTTGCACCCACCACAATTGAAGAAATAAATTTACTTTGGTGAAAAATTATGATCCAAACACTTTCAATCAACAACAGCCAAAAATTACAACTCAAACCTCTGGAAATGCCTCAGCGCTTGCTGTTGGGACCAGGACCCTCGAATGCCCATCCTGCCATTCTGCAAGCAATGAATACGCCTTTGGTTGGGCATCTCGATCCAACGTTTTTGACACTAATGGATGAGATTCAGTCGCTGTTGCGCTATGTGTGGCAGACAGAAAATCCACTGACTATTGCGGTAAGCGGTACAGGTACGGCGGCAATGGAAGCGACAATTGCTAATTCAGTAGAACCTGGGGATGTGGTTCTTGTGGGGGTAGCGGGATACTTTGGCAACCGTCTAGTGGATATGGCTGGACGTTATGGTGCTGATGTGCGAACTATCACCAAACCTTGGGGACAGATTTTTACAGTGGAGGAACTACAGACTGCCCTAAAAACCCATCGTCCAGCAATTCTAGCTTTAGTACATGCGGAAACATCCACGGGTGCGCGTCAGCCGTTAGAAGGTGTGGGTGACTTGTGTCGGGAATTCGGCTGTTTGCTGCTGGTGGATACAGTAACAAGTTTGGGTGGTGTGCCAATCTTTCTAGATCGGTGGGGTGTTGATTTAGCTTATAGCTGTAGTCAGAAAGGGCTGGGTTGTCCGCCGGGTGCCTCGCCTTTGACAATGAGTCAGCGATCGATGGAGAAGTTGCAGCAGCGCCGTACAAAAGTGGAAAACTGGTATCTTGATGTATCGTTATTAAGTAAGTATTGGGGGAAGGAACGTGTCTATCACCACACGGCTCCCATCAATCTCTACTATGCCTTACGGGAAGCCCTGCGGCTAGTGGCAGAGGAGGGTTTGGAAAATTGCTGGCAACGCCACCAAAATAATGTAGAGTACCTTTGGGAGAATTTGGAGAGTTTGGGACTTTCGTTGCATGTTGAGCGCGAGTTTCGGTTACCAACGCTGACCACAGTTCGCATTCCCGAAGGAGTAGACGGCAAGGCGCTCTCCCGCAAGTTGCTGGATGAGTATAATATCGAGATTGGTGGTGGCTTGGGTGAACTTGCTGGTATTGTCTGGCGAATTGGTCTAATGGGTTACAACAGTCGCCAAGAGAGTGTGGACGAACTCGTAGCAGCTATGCGGGAGGTTTTACCTAATTGAACTCTCCATTAATGAATTAATTCGTGAGGCGATTAGAGACTGGCTGGTTAAAACCAGCCGCTAGATTGAGCAGAGCGGATAGAATCCGAAGGCTCTCAGCATGGGTCTGGTAGAATTAGGTAGGGATAGCAGAGACTCTCTCAAGTTTACTGCGATAAGAAACCAGTTAAAAGAAGAGGCAAGAGTATAAGGAGAAACACAATCAACAAGAGAGTTCCTGGCTCAATTTTAATAAGGTTCTTCTCTGGCTCTGACATTTGACACCTTTGTGCAACATAAGTCTATTAACTCATATCTTGTACCACGTTATTAATCCTTATTGGATTGTACGAACTATTTCTCTAGGTGGATATGAGGGTATTTTTAAGACCTTAAGATATTTTAGGCTATTTTGATGCAGCAATTCTAACAATTGGTGCTAATAACCAGGGTAAGCTATCCTTATATAGGAGAAAGATGACAAAGAAAAATGTAATTCTGTTATCGATGCTGGTTTTTGTGCCAATTTCAATAATCGCACACTTGCTGCATTTAAATTCATTAGTTATTTTTATTACTTCTGGTCTAGCAATTATTCCCTTGGCAGCATTGATAGCTAACTCTACTGAAGCGATCGCAGAGGTGATAGGTCCAGCTTTGGGTGGCTTCCTCAATGCTACCTTTGGCAACGCTACTGAGATGATAATCTCAATTGTTGCTCTTCGTGCAGGTCTGGTTGATGTTGTTAAAGCCAGCTTAGCAGGCTCGATCATTGCCAATTTACTCCTTGCCTTGGGGCTGGCTATTTTCTTAGGTGGTTTGCGTTACAGTGAACAAACTTTTCAACCCACTGTAGCTCGTCTTAATGCTTCTTCTTTGACTTTGGCGGTCATTGTTCTGCTAACACCTACTGCCATACAGTTCACTTCTAAGGGTTTGCATATATCAACTCTAAATAATTTTTCTTACGCCGCATCCATACTCTTACTTACGTTCTACTTTTTGATGCTAGTGTTCTCAATGAAAACTCACAAACATATGTATTTTCTAGAGGATATTGAGAACGATACGACTGAACATAATCAACCAAGCGCTAACTTATGGTTACAGATTGGGGTACTGCTAAGTTGTACTCTAGTACTTGTATTTGTATCGCAAATCCTTGTTGATAGCCTAGAAAAAGCTATTTCTACTCTAGGTTTGACTAGCCTGTTTACAGGTGTAATTCTTATTCCCATTTTTGGCGGTATCGTAGAGTTTATCGCTTGTGTCACTTTTGCTATTAAAAACAAGATGGAGTTAGCTGTAGCTGTGGCTATAGGCTCTAGTTTACAAATTGCCTTGTTCGTAGCTCCTATTCTAGTTCTTGTTGGTTGGTCAATAGGTCAACCAATGAATCTCAGCTTCAATCCTTTTACAATTCTAGCAGTTACTATGGCTGTAATAAGTACCAATTCCATTAGTAACGATGGTAACTCCAACTGGTTGGAGGGAGTTTTGTTGCTAATCACCTATGCTGTTTTAGCAACCGCATTTTACTTCCATCCTTGACAACATAATTTGATCGGGCGGGCAGGATGCCCACCCCACAAAATATGTGATTTTCTTGTGGGGTGGGCGTCTCGCCCGCCCTATTCAACTGCATCAGCGATCGTGCGAGCATTTAGCAAGGTAAAAATTCGATCCAGTTCTGCCAAGCCTTTTAGCTCTGCTTCTTGCTCATCTGTAAGCTGATCCTGCTTGTACAATTCAATTAGCTCCTCAAAGCGATCCTGTAGCTCCTCTGTGA
This sequence comes from uncultured bacterium, assembly GCA_964246695.1. Taxonomy (GTDB): domain Bacteria; phylum Cyanobacteriota; class Cyanobacteriia; order Cyanobacteriales; family Nostocaceae; genus Stigonema. Next base: position 9,083 of record CAXTSI010000140.1, on the reverse strand, counting down.
ATTTAAACAGCTTCAAGCCTCTTACTATTTCTACAGTGATACCGGTTTCCACCCAGGAAGAGGGTTGCACCATTAACTCTGTAACCATTGCTGATTCCAATCATGCTTTGCCTCAATGATAACATTCTTGGTGAGGCGGACGTGAGGCGTTCAATTCCGCAATGAGTGCTGCACAGTTATTAATGAGTACTGCTGCAACTGGGTTTAAACCAAAGAAAACGCCTGCTATGACAACACTAATATTGGGGACAGCAACTAGAGCGATGTTTTGATAGACAAGTTCCATTGCTTGTTGAGCAATCTCGATCGCCTGAATCAGCTGCCTCAAGTCATTGCCGACAATCACCACATCGGCTGTTTCCGATTCAATGTCAAATTCTTTTGCAAAGGAGATAGAGCGAAAATACTACCGCTCAAAAACAGGGTTGGTACAACAAGTCTGTCGGAAACTTCCTTGACATAGTTTTCGACTTGGGTGTCGGTAACATCTCGTTCAACCCAGACAGATCGGTTTGGTGAATCCAGCAGTTCTAAAGTCTGATCCTGGTTAGCGCGAGCAGTTATGTTAACCCACATGCAGACCTAAGGAACGTAGGATTCTCAGGGCGGCGGCGAGTCCTGTTTCACAACCGCCCTCCATATAGCCTTGCGCTTTTTGCGAGCAATGTTCACCAGCAAAAAAGAGATTGCCGACAGTTTCTCCTTCAGCCCCTGCTATGGTAGTGGCTTGTCCGACTAAATAGCAAGCATAAGATCCGCGTGTGTACGAATCCCCGGGCCAGTAGGCGCGGATAGCATCCCCTAGGCGCAGGCTACTAATTCCTGTAAAAATTTGCTCTAATTGTGGCAGCAGTATTTGTGCTTGGGATTTTGGTAAGCCTTTACCAATAGATAAACCATGATGTCCGCCAGTGAAGTCAGTAATCACACCGTTAGGACCGCTTTGGTAACGACTAGCCTCCCAAGTATTTTGAAACCCTGTATCTGTAAATGCAGCTGCTGTTGATTTGTAGCGATCGCGCCACACCCGTTTGCTATAAGCAGTAATTAACTTGGCGTTAGTGCCGTAACCTAACTGGGCGATCGCCAGTTGTTTCACTGGTGGTAAATCCACCTTCAGGGAACAAGAGCGCAAAGTGCTAAAGGGCAATGTCAGCAAAATCCGTTCATAAATCCGCGAAAACGTCCTATAATCAGACCTAAAACTCACTCTGTAGCGCCCATCTGGTCGTGTGCTGATAGCTTCTAACTCTGTGCCGATTTCAAGAAAATTTGCTAAGGATTGCGCTAGCAGGCGGGGTACTTGCTCATTGCCACCGATAATTTGGTAGCGTTCATCGCTATTCCCATAAACCTTAAATATATCAGTGCCGGTGCCAATTGAAAACAGTAAATTTAGAGAAGACTGTTCCTCTGGTTCTCGACCAAGTTCTGTAGTATAAGCAATCCGCAGCATATCCCGTAAAATCGGGTTAATCTGCGCTCTTTCTAAATACTGAGCGATAGAAGTATTATCTAGCGTTACAGCAGCCTGATTGTGTGAGTTATATCTTAATATATTCCCAATCGCAGCTCGATCCTGCTCAATTTTGTGCGCTAAAGGAATAAAGTAATTAATGATTTCTGTTTCCGGAATTTTGCGTCCTTGAAAGTACCAGGTTTCCCGTCTCAAATCTCGATCGGCAGCTAGTAAATCGGCGGTTTGTAGACCAAGTTCTTTGGCAAGCGATCGCAAGTTTGTATGACTAGTATCAATGAATTCTCCACCCAAATCCACAGTGATAGAAGTACCTGCAACGTTGGGTAAACTACGTATCCGACCCCCAACGCGGTTCCTTGCCTCGATGATGTCTACAGGAACCCCAGCCTGTCTGAGGCGATAGGCGGCAGTCAGTCCCGCAATTCCCGCACCCACCACCAGCACTTTGGGAATTGTGGCAGAAGCAACATCACGGTCACTGGAAAGTACTGCACCGATGGTACTTGCTAATGCCAGACCCCCATACAGTAAACGTCGGCGAGATGTTCGTTGTTGAAAAATCTCAAATAACTCGTCTGTGGGAATTCCGGTTTTTATCGATGCAACAGCGATTTTGTAAGCTCGTTGCAATGATACCATCAGTGTAGATCTAGCCATTTGATGCACCTGAATATTTATTAGTTAAAATTTATGGATATAAGTAAGTCGGCGTAAACAAACAGAACTATCTGAAGTGGGCTGTTAGTTGTTAGTTGGCTTTCAGCCTTTTAACAGAAGTTAATATAGTTATGTTTTATTATGCCTACCTACTTACTTTAGTAATTTTTGCCTATGTTGAACATTAATCCGCTGCGTATTCTCCCTCCACTTGCGCTCTTTCATAGATGTAGGCAAAATGAACTTATGTAATTCTGGGAGAGAAATGGAAATATTGCGCTTCTTTTCGCTTACTTCCTGAACCGGGGAGCGATCGCCGCCCTCGCGTTAGCGCCCTGCATATTCCTCTAACCGCTTTCATTCCTTTTAATCAAGCTTAAATATTGAGGATTTTTTTCTGGTCATGTTGCTACATTATCTACTGCAAAACGTAAATTTGCCTGATGGAGTTTTTCAACGTTTTCAGCAGGCGAAAGATTTTGTCAACGAAAAAGTTAACTCTCTCACTGAATCAGCCCAGCAAGTCGGAGAGTCTTTGCAGGACACAGCAACTCAAACAACCGATCGGGCAATAGATACAGTTACGACAACCCTAGGACAAGCTAAAGCTTCTGTAGAAGGAACTTTGCAAACTGCTGAACAAATTAAGAGTACAACTACGTCGGCTGTGCAAACAGCGATCGCTTCTTCTGTGAATGATTGGTTTACTGAACACCCGGCAATTTTCCGACTCGTCCAAATCTTGGGTTGGGCAACTAATCACCCAATTATCAGTTTAGTGGTTCTGCTTTTCGCTCTCGCTATATTCTGGAGCATTATCAAAGCAATTGGTCGCTTAATTGAGTCAGCTAGTTTGTCGATCCTGCGAGTTCCTCTCAAATTACTTCAGACTGTTATTAAATTTAGCTTTTTCTCATTTACCAAAGTTAGCAGCTTAGCAGTTAAACAACTCACAGATGCTAAAACAACCGATCAAATCCTCGCTTTACCTCCTGCAACTTCTGAACCAATTCACCAAGATAAGCAGCAACGACTGGCAGTAATTTCATCCAGGTTAGAGTCAATTCAAAAAGAGCAAAATCTGCTTTTACAAGAAGCAGCAGAACTTCTGGCTTCAGATACAATTAATATAAAAGTATAAAGGGTTCAATAAAAGGTGTTGCTGAATTCGAGTATGAACTGTGTTTTTGCGCCTCACGCACTCGTCGCACTCGTCGCAAAATTTTACAAGCGCGTCTTTGCGCTTCTGTTTTCATACCTTGATTCAGCAACGCCCAATAAAGCAGTGAATATTAACTTTAGTAGAGTGCGTTACAATACTGCTCGGTTAACTTACATCTTGCACCTGGGTGAAAAACCGGGTTTCTTGAGAATGACTAATGGTCAAACCCTTAATCTTTGGTTGAGAAACCCGGTTTTTTAGGTCTTGTTGAGAATGGTGCAAGATATCAGTTAACTTACATCTTGCACCACTGCCAGAAACCGGGTTTGTTGCGAATCAGTAAAGCTGACATTCTTACTTGCCTGATATCTTGCACCATTCGATAGTTCGTGTAGGGTGGGCACTGCCCACCAACGTAAAAATAGGCCCATAGGTCAATGGTGGGCATTGCCCACCCTACAAAAATAGCGTTATTGCAACTGGTGCAAGATGTGAGTTACGGTACAAACCCGGTTTCTCTCACCTTGTTGAGAATGGTGCAAGATATCAGTTAAGATAAATTATCAACTGTCAACCTATGTAGAGACGCGAAATTAAGCAGGGGTGTGTTAGCAGGGTATAGCATATTAGGGATTGGCATTCTGACGCTTGTATCAAAGCAAAAACAATTTGTAATTGGGAGGATAATTATGTCTTTACAAATTCAAGATATTACCCAGTATCTTAATAAAGAAAATAGTTCATGGAATTTAATAATAGGGACAAGACCCATTAAAGATCTGTTAGAAGAAAGTAAAAAAAGAATTCACTTACTTGACGAGCTAGATCCAAAAACAGAAGAAGAGGCACAAGAACATATAGATACTTTAAAATATCTTGAAAAAGAATTAGAAAATAGATAAATGCAAAACTAAAGTATGCCCATTGTATTGCTTGATTCACATCCCTTATCCTTAATATCAAATCCAGTAAATGAAGGAGAATCTCCAAAATGTAGAAATAGAATTAAGCAATTAGTGGGCAATAATGTTCCAGTGGTAGTTCCAGAAATTATAGACTATGAGCTTCGACGAAAATTAATATACGATCAAAGGAAAAACTCTATCCAGAGATTAGATCGTTTAGGGCAAGACATGGGACTAATTTACGCTCCTATTACAACAGAAGTTATGCGTAAGGCATCAAGCTTATGGGGTTGGGCAAGAGCAACAGGACAATCAACGATTCCGGTGCTAATTTACGCAAAAATCCGACTACATCTTTTAACAATCTTTCTTCGTTTTCATTAATAGCCAATGCTGTTGTCGTGTGGCGAGAAAACACTAAAATTTGACCATTTTTAATCGCTGTTGATGCAATCAAGTCTTTGATTTGTGGTGTGATGTCATGAATATTAATTCCTTGGCTGGTTTGGACTTCAATGAAGTTATTAATAATTGGCATATTGTTAATTTGTAATTTTAACCGCATAAAGAGGAAAGACGATTTGGTAAGCGGAACCGGCTGGAATCAAAGTAGCTTTTATGATTTCAAGCTGGTCGTCTTCGAGGACTTGGCAGTCAACTTGTTCTAAAGGGGTTCTGCTAGGATGCTTTTCAGTCTCTTCATCAGCCAAATACGATGAGCCATAAATCTCAACGATTGGAATACCAGTGGTTAAATCTAGGTACATTGCGCGAGTTGGCAGATGAAAACGAATAGTTGGCTCCCCCACTTCGCAAATAACCTCTTCTAAATTAGGATTATTGGGGATTAATGTGATTCGGGGTCTAGTTGGAGCATCACTTTTCATAAAAATTTTTGATTTTGTCAGGTAAAAAGCAATATTGGCGGTTTTCTGGAAAGAATTTTACAGCTTTTTGGGTTATTTTTAGGCGATCGCCGCAAAGTGATGTAGTAGATATTGCGATCGCGACAAATTTGATTAACTTAGGACTCATATAGCAATCCTATTACATAGGTGAAAATTCCAGAAGTACGCGTAGGGTGGGCACTGCCCACCTACCCCTGTCAAGGTGACCCGCAAAATCCCTTCTTTCTCTCTGTTTCCTCCACGTCTGGGGCGGTTAATTAAATTATTTATTTAACCCGAGAGGCGCAGAGATCGCAGTCATCGCAACTACGAACCTATTTTTTATTTATAAGTAATTAACTAGACATGATATTACGCATTGACAGAAATAGTCAACAAGAAGGGAACGGGGAACAGGGAACTCTTAACAGGTCGTTCCTCCCTGTTAAGAGTTCCCTTCTAAGTAATATCCGGGGTCTGAGTCCCCCACTGAATTTATATGGCACATATAAATCAGTGGTACGCATTGTCGGGGTAATAGCCCACACCATATGCAGTCCCTGTTCCCCGTTCCCCGTTCCCTGTTCCCTTTTACGTGTGGGGTGGTAACGGTTGGGCGACGGAGCGCAATATTCATTTGGGTAGACCACAAAACTGTAGGGGCGCGGTCTCCGCGCCCTTACCATGTGGTCAATTCTACGAGATGAAACTACCGAATTCCGTTATACACATGATGCTCAATTTGTGAGTGTGCGTAAATCCTATAGACATAGCGTAAATTATCCATCTTTCCAGTCCTCTAGCGACTAGCGATCGCCTATTCTTTTCAGGTTTTTACTACTGCACTTCTTGTCTCATTTGTCAATGCGTAAGTTCTGTTTAGGTTTCAGAGCAAGTAAATTCATTTATGGAGAAGGAATTTGATTTTTTACGAGACACGTAGTGCGTTCGCGTTAGCGACGTAAGCGTTGCGATCGAACGGTACAAGGAGCGTCGGGACGAGCGCTACTGAGCGCTACTCGTCTGGTGCTACTGAGAAGCGTCGCCCCAAGGGAACCTAGAAAAAGGCGTCCTTTTTTCAAGTTCCCCAGACCAAGGCATCTTTACGTTCAAAACTTCCCAAGGCATCTTTCCGGGGGAATCCTCCCCCGGAAAATGCCGTCCGAAAAATGCCGCACCACGCGAGCGCGAATGGCGCTGACGCTCCTTCTCCCAATTCCTCGCCGCTGCGCGAACGTCGAAGATCGCGCTCCGCCGGAGTACCGTTCGATCGCAACGCTTACGCTAACGCGATTTATGAGGGTGGTTATTAATTTTTAATTTTTAATTTTTAATTTTTAATTTGAGCGAAGCGATTGACGAATATTTACAAGTATTTTAACCACTTCCTAGGATACTTTGTCTTGTAATTCCTATACCAATTACAGATAGGATAAAGTAGAATTACCAGGATTATCCAAATATTGTAAATCATTGGTAAATCATATCCATAGTCGGCTGGCATTAAGCGGGAGGCTATAAAGGGCATAATAATTGCCTTTAATCCATATTTAGGTAAAGCCAGCAAGATAGCAGTAAAATGGATGAGCCAAAGGTGGATTATATAAAAAAATAAAGGAACCTGACCGAATAACACTAAAGGTTGAAAAATCCTCCATCTCTGCTTTTCAAACAGGTAAAGTAAGAGCATTGCTAGACCTAGTGTGATTAATAAATAAAGCAATGAAGGTGGATATTTATTACAGTTAATAAATGATAGTATGGTACGGGTGAAATTGGTTTGCACTGTCCAAGGGTGCGGGTCGCCATATATATTCAAAGCGCGCAGAACCACGAAGCCAGCAATTAAACCCAGTCCCAAAGATCTCAAAAATCGCAGCCGAGAAGCTTTTTCCCGCTTAAATACACTCCCAAACGCATAACCCGTTGCCATCACCCCAATCCAAGGAATCAGGGGATAGAGAATGACAAAAATTTTATGAGGAAAAGGTGTGAGCGTTTTTGGTTCATGAAGCACTGCCCACAACCAACCCCATCTTCCTAGTTGTTCAGCATGAATATTATCAAATAAATTGTGTCCACCTATGAGCAAAATTCCAAATGCAGCTATCAGAGGAATTGGCATTCTAATTAATGCTGCTAAAACGACCATTGACCAACCAATTGCCCATAGTACCTGCACTCCCGTAAAAGAGTAGGTAGGGTCAAATATCCACCCCATACGTACCACTGTTAACTCTAAAAACACCAACCACAGTCCACGAATTATCAGATACCGCGAGAGTTCTTGCTTGCTTTGTGGTCTGTTCGCAAAGTAAAGATAGGCTGCAACCCCAGCCAGAAATATAAATGTGGGGGCGCACAAATGAGTTACCCAGCGAGTGAGAAACAGAGGTACGTTTGTCTGGGTCAAGTCTGTAGGGCTGAAGCGAACATTAGTGAAAAAATCTCGCACATGATCTAGCGCCATTAACACCATCACCAGTCCACGCAACATATCTATTGATATGATTCGCTTAGTTCGTAACTGGTTAGTGCTAGCAGTTTCATTACTTGAAAAGTTCATATTTTATCCAAATTTCAAGTATTTGTTTTCATTCTCCTCATTTTTGCACTTTTATACCCCATCTCCCCGACTCTGCAAGATACCTGCTTTTCTGACTTTTTCACAAAATGTGCGATCTGTGGACATCTCCATAACAATAGTCATCTTCTCTTTCCTAGAGTGCTAAGTTGTCTGGAATGGAAGGGTATACTTGTTTTGCCCTTGCTCTAACTCTTTATAGTTGCCTAAAGAAATTACTTATGCACGAACATCTGAGGTAGATTAGAATACTTGACCGAAAAAGAGACGTATCGGCTCAATAAACTGGGGTAGCAGGCGATCGCCTGCATTTATTTGCCAGAGAGTAAGATTGTCTGCAAACCCTGCACTAATCGCTCAATTCCTGCTGTTGCTGTCTCTTTTTGCAGTGCACCGTAAGCGACACGCAGATAACATCCGTCATTCATCCCAAAGGTTGTACCAGGAATCACTGCTACTTGATGTTCTTGGATAAGTCTAGTGACTAATTCAAAGGCATCGATATGAGTATGAACTTTGAGGAAAAAATAGAAAGCGCCATTGGCTGGGGTAATGGTACATAAGCCTTGCAGACGGTTGAGGGAATCGATCGCACAGGAACGCACTTGGGCGATCGCGGCAATATTTGTTTTCAAGTAGTCCTCTTTTGCCTGCAGTGCTCCCAATGCCGCATACTGGGAAACTACTGGTGGGCAAATTAAAATCGTATCCTGGACTTTTTTGACAGCGACAAGCAAGTGTTTCGGAATCACCATATAGCCAATGCGCCAGCTAGCAAAACCATAAGCTTTGGAAAGGCTATAGAGGGAAATAGTATGCTCGCGACTGCAGGCATTTGCACCTGGGGAAAAATGCTTTACTCCATCGTAAGTAAAGTATTCATAGGCTTCATCGCTGATGTGGTAAATACTGCGATCGCGACAAATTTGATTAACTTCTCGCAACACCTTTTCTGAATAAACAGCCCCAGTCGGATTATTTGGGGAAATCGTTACTACCGCCCGTGTTTTTGGGGTAATGGCGAGTGCGATCGCCTCTGGACGCAGTTGGTAATTTTCATCCGTTCTCACCAACACTGGATGACAACCCGCCATTGTAATTGCCATTTCATGGTTGAAATAGTAGGGCGTATTGAGAATAATCTCATCTCCCACCGAGGTGATAGCCAGAATAGCGTTCATAAACGCCATGTTACTGCCTGCGGTGACGACGATACAGTTGTCATCATTAATATCTATACCGTTGAAGGCTTGCAGTTTAGATGACAGCGCCGTCAGCAATAGGGGAATTCCCTCAACAGCTTTGTATAAGTTATTAGCTGGTTCGGCAAGAAACTTGGGCAAAAGCTCTATTGCTGTACGTTCGCTCATTTAAGAAGGCAAGAGGAATTAATGCCTTACTGTGTAAG
>CAXTSI010000139.1:0-17643 GCA_964246695.1 uncultured bacterium | reverse complement strand
CTCCCCATTCCCCGAGTTCCCCACTCCGTGGGGTCCCCGAGTTCCCCACTCCCGTGTTTCTTGAGATATCCCGCAATGTCTGAAAATATACAGCCTGAGCTAAGTCCACGAGATCCAAAGACCTCCAATTTCTTCGCTTTATTAATAGGTATTGATTGCTACTTACCAAATATATTGCCAGAAGGGTCTTCCTACAAAAGCCTAGCCGGATGCGTGCGTGACATTAACCATGTAGAATCTTTCCTGAGAAACACACTGCAAGTACCCGAAGCACAGATTCTGAAACTAACTCAGATCTTGCACCATTCTCAATAAGACCTAAAAAACCGGGTTTCTTAACGACAAATAAAGGGGCTCAGCCTTCAATATTTGCAAGAAACCCGGTTTTTGATGCTGGTGCAAGATATCAGCTAACGGCTTCTAACACTGACAAATCCAACCTACCACAAGAGCCTCCAGAGCATCTGCCAACTTACGAGAATATCGTAGCCAAATTTAAGCTACTTACTGATTTGGCTCAACCTCAAGACCAAGTATATATCCACTACTCTGGACACGGTGGACGTTCAGCAACAATTTATCGAGAGCTTAAGGGAAACTACGGAGTAGATGAATCACTCGTTCCCACAGATATTGGTAATTCAGAAGCCCGTTATTTGCGTGACTTAGAGTTGGCAAAACTCCTACAAAATATGGTAGATAAAAAGTTAGTGGTCACACTGGTGCTGGATAGCTGTCATTCTGGAGGAGCAACGCGAGGAGGAGTCAATGATTCTAATATTCGCGGTTTAAATAAGAATATTATAGACACAACACCGCGACCAACAGAAAGTTTAGTTGCATCAACTGAAGAATTAATCCAAAACTGGCAAGGATTAACACAGGGACAACAAAACACTCGCAACGTAACCGCAGCTAGTGGTTGGTTACCTGAACCTAGAGGATATGTTTTATTGGCTGCTTGTCGAGATAATGAGTCTGCTTATGAATATGCTTTTGATGGTAAAGAAAGCAATGGTGCGTTGACCTATTGGTTATTAGACTCTCTACAGAAACTGGGGAATGACCTTACTTATAAGGTACTGCACGATCGCCTGATCGCAAAAATAAACAGTCAGTTTCAACAACAAACACCGATGCTGCTTGGTGTTGGCGATCGCTTGATCTTCAGCGGTCAATCTACAAAATCACAATCTGCTGTTATTGTCAAGAAAGTAGATGTAGCTTCTAATCGGGTACTCCTGCAAACAGGTGAAGCACAAGGTTTGCGTAAAGGAGCGGAGTTTGCTATCTATCAATTAGGCACAACCGATTTCACCCAAACTCAAGAGCGAGTTGCACTGGCTAAGGTTGTAGAAGTGCGTGCAGAAGAATCTTGGGCTGAAATTACAAAAATCCTGCGTCCAGAAAAATCTGGTAACAACTTGCGTCTTTATATTCCTCCTTCTCAAGCTGGTAATTCAACACAGCAAACCCTGAACGAAGGAACGATTGAAGATGGTGCTTCTGCAATAATGCTGTCTCCTAGTGTCAAACTTGTCCGTAAGGTACGTTTATTACCACCTCTAGAAAATCCGCAACTACCAGAAGGAATAGATTCAATAGAAGCATTGGCAGCAGTCAAAGCAGTTAAAGAAAAAGTAGAAGGTAATGGTTGGGTAGAGTTCTTATCTAGTGACGAACCAAGCGATGAACCTGTCACTTATCAGGTGTCTGTCAACACTGAAGGTGAGTATGAAATTCTTGATGCAGGTGGAGAACCAATTAGGTTGCGATCGCCACTCAAAGTTGGCGAACCGAATGCTGCGGCTAGTGTCGTCAACCGCTTAGTGCATCTGTCCAAATATCAAGCGACTTTACAGCTTGACAACAATGACCCTATATCATCTTTATCAGGAAAGCTGAAAGTTGACATCTGCCTAGCAGGAGAAAATCGCGGTGAATTACTACCATTAAATGCTCCTGGTAACGTCCCAACGTTTGATATTGATGAATATGCACTCTTGCGTATCCGCAATGAATCTACCCAAGTTCTCAATATTACCGTACTGGCAATTCAGCCAGATTGGAGTATTTCCCAACTACATCCAGAGGGGGCTTCTGCGTTTGAACCGTTAGATTCTGGCAGGGAGAAACTGGTTCGCATCCATACAAGCCTTCCTGAAGGATACAAGGAAGGTGCCGACATTCTCAAAGTTTTTGCCACCGTTGGTGCAACGAATTTCCGATGGCTTGAACTACCAGCATTAGACAAACCTCGTAAGGGAACCCAGGTATTTAGAGCAAATAACCCACTTGAAGAATTATTGGCAGCCGTTGCAAGTGAACAACCTCCAAATAGAAATGTCAGTGCTGCGGCTTATCCGAGTGACAAATGGACAACACAACAGGTGAAACTGGTTGTGAAGAAGATTGCTAATTGCTAATTGCTAATTGCTAATTGCTAATTGCTAATTGTGAGTCCAGTCCTGAAGGCGGGTTTCCCGCCGCAGGGGAGGAACTTATTGCGGCGATCGCGCAACCTGCACAAAAGCTGGAAGTACAACTTGAAGCACAATTACAAGAGCGAATCTTGGATGATGTGGGACTGGAACCGGGTAATTTACCACTGTTGGAATTTGCGCTTACCCGACTGTGGTCAAAACAGCAAAACCGGATGTTAACTCACCAAGCATATAATGAGATTGGCGGTGTGAAAAAGGCATTAGCTATTCATGCTGAGCAGATTTATCGTCAACTTAGCCAGACAGAGCAAAAGCAGGCACAGCGAATTTTTGTACAATTAGTGCGTCCGGGTGAAGGAACAGAGGACACTCGGCGATTAGCTACCCGCGAAGAAGTTGGGGAAGAGAATTGGGGATTGGTAAGTTATTTAGCAGGATATCAAGCCCGTTTAGTGGTGACGGGACGTGATGACAAGTCAGGAGAAGACACGGTAGAGGTTGTCCATGAAGCGCTGATTCGGGAATGGATGACTCTGCGCGAGTGGATGAATGCCAACCGTCAGTTTCGCGTTTGGCAGGAACGGTTAAAAGTAGCAATGCTTGAGTGGAAAAATAGCAACCATGACTCTGGGGCGTTGTTGCGAGGTGTGCCGTTAACTGTAGCAGAAGATTGGTTGCACAAACGCGCTTCGGTTTTGACGCAGGAGGAGCGAGACTTTATTGAGGCTAGTGCAAGTCAACGGGATCGGGAGAAGCAAGAACGCGATCGCAGGAGGCAACTGACATTTATCGCACTAGGTAGCTTCTCTGCGGTAACTCTAAGTTTAGCCGGCGTCGCTGGCGTAAACTGGAGGAGTGCCGCAATCAGTGAAATTAATTCTCTTACTATTACTTCAGATGCGCTGCTGAACTCAGATGGGCCAAAAGCCATAGAAGCAAGTTTAAAAGCTGTTGTGAAAATGCAACAGATACCCTGGGTAGATGCTGATACACACACACAGGTAGAACTAGCATTACTAGATACAGTTCATAATGTTGCAGCCCCAAACACTTTGGGAGGACACGTAAACGCGGTTAGGGGCGTCAGCTTCAGCCCAGATGGCAAAATGCTGGCTTCTGCTAGTCTTGACTGGACAGTGAAACTGTGGGATACCGCCACAGGAAAAGAAATTAAAACCCTCTCTGGGCATGAAAGCGCGGTTTTTGGCGTCAGCTTCAGCCCGGATGGCAAAATGCTGGCAACTGCTAGTGCTGACAACACGGTGAGACTATGGAGATGGAATTTTGATTATTTACTCAGGGAAGGGTGCGCGTTCATCCGTGAGTATTTTAAAACTAACCCTAGTGATGCTGATGCTGACATTAACAGTATGTGCGATCGCGTACCAAATCGGTAGGAAACTGGTTTTTCGGCATCCCTTGGCATGGGGCAATGAGTGCGTTAGAAAACAACAGCAGCAACTCAAGACCATAATATCAAATGGCTAGTGACGCAACAGGGCTTTGTACAAAGACTTGATATTGCATGGTGGATTTGTTCAAATTGCGATCGCTACTTGTATTCGCCGTGTAAATCACGCAAAGATAATGAAATCCATCACACTCACGCTCCACTTAGTACTTTTAGTTTAGGTTGAGTCAACAAAATTTTTCAATGTTTCTGCAATGTCTCCAATTTTAGCTTGTAAAGCTAACCAAAAAGTCTGTTAACCTTTAGGGTTAATCAGTTTTGTGAAACATTTGCTAAGATGGATATAGTGTTTAAAAACAAAAAACTTGAAAAAGAATGTAATAACCAGAGGCTGCTGGAGAAAAACCACGGTGCAGATCGAGCAAAACGTATTCGGCGAAGGCTTGATGATTTAGAAGATGCCAACGTACTTGAGGATATGCGAAATCTTCCAGGACGTTGCCATGAATTGCTTCATGACCGCGCAGGTCAGATATCACTAGATTTGGATCATCCGTATCGGCTTATATTTGAGCCAGCAGATGAACCAATCCCGACCAAACCAGATGGTGGCATAGACTGGACTAAAGTTACTGCCGTAAGAATACTCGGCATAGAGGATACCCATGAGTAAAACGATCCAAAATCAGTACAATCCAGATTATGTTTCTCCTCCAGGGGAGACTCTTGAAGAAGTCCTTGAAGAGCGTGGGATGTCCCAAGCAGAACTGGCAGAACGGACAGGTAGACCAAAAAAAACGATTAACGAAATTATCAACGCTAAAGCAGCAATTACCCCGGAAACGGCATTGCAGTTAGAGCGAGTATTAGGTATTCCAGCTAGTTTTTGGAATAACCGCGAACGGCGATACCAGGAGGCAAAAGTTCGAGCAGAAGAACAAGAACGCTTGCAAAAGCAAGTAGCGTGGCTTAAACAAATTCCTGTTCAAGCCATGATTAAGTTTGGCTGGGTTCAACGCTATCAAAACAAAGTTGAACAGCTACGGTCCGTGCTAAATTTTTTCGCCGTCGTCTCCCCTGAACAATGGGAGGAAGTATGGTGCAGCACTCATGTATTCTTTCGCAAATCTCAAGCGTTCCAAAGTGACTTTGGTCATGTCATCGCTTGGCTGCGTCAGGGAGAAATTGAAGCAGCTGAAGTTAAGTGTGCCATCTACGACGCCAACAAATTTAGAGAGGCACTGCAAAAAATCCGCACTCTAACAGTGAAACCACCAGAGATTTTTCAGTCAGAAGTGGTACGATTGTGTGCTGAAGCTGGTGTAGCTGTAGTTTTTGTGCCGCAACTTCCCAAAACACGAACTTGTGGAGCAACTCGTTGGTTGAATCCTCACAAGGCACTGATTCAACTTAGCCTTCGCTACAAGACTGATGACCATCTGTGGTTTGCCTTTTTTCATGAGGCTGGTCATATTCTGCTGCATGGCAAACGCGATGTTTTCCTTGAGGAAAAAGGCGTTCAAGGTGTCGAGAAAGACGACAAAGAACAAGAAGCAGACAAGTTCGCTGCGGATATTCTCATCCCCCCTGCTGAGTTGAAGCGCTTTCTGGTATCAGGACAACAACAGAGTAAAGCAGGTATTTTGGAGTTTGCAACCCAAATCGGCATTGCACCGGGGATTTTGGTTGGAAGACTTCAGCACGATGGAGTTTTACCATCTAGTCATTGCAATGACCTAAAGCAACGATTTGAGTGGGCGTTTGATACGCATGAAAGCTAATTCTTTGATAATTAAATATTCCAATCTTCATTAATGAATGCCGAACAATTTTTCTAGTTCGGAGGGAGTGTTCTCTTCCCATCAAGTAAAATATATATTATGATGCCCAGAAAAAGCAAGATAATGGGTTATGTCTGCTAAAGATGCTTTTCATGATGTTGTTAAAAATGCACTAAAGAAGGCAGGGTGGACCATCACTCATGACCCGCTGTACATAAGTTTTGGCGGGGTTCAAATGCAAATAGATTTAGGAGCAGAACGGCTAATTGCAGCAGAGAGAGATGGAGAGAAAATAGCTGTGGAAGTTAAAAGTTTTTTAAACACATCAGCTATTTCTGATTTTCACACTGCCCTAGGTCAATTTCTTAACTATCGTGCTGCTATCAGAGCAGAAGAACCAGAGCGAAAATTATATTTAGCAGTTCCTTTACTGAGATCTTGCACCATTCTCAACAAGGCGAGAGAAACCGGGTTTATAAACGATAAATTAAGGGTTTCAGCTTTACAGATTCGCAATAAACCCGGTTTCTGCCGATGGTGCAAGATGTGAGTTTAGGAACTTATAACGAGTTCTTTACACTTCCATTTACACAACTTCAAGTCCGGGAGTATCAGATGACAATAATTGTTTACGAAGTTGAAACAGAGGAGATTGTGCAATGGCAAACTTAGAAAAATATCGGCAGTGCGTTCAAACATTACTTACAAAGTATGCTTTTAAGCCTGCATACGGTGATATTGAAGTAGAAACAATTTTTGATACACAAAGAGATTATTATCAAGTTATGCATCTAGGATGGAATAATAAACGTCGGGTGTATAGTTGCTCTATGCACCTTGATATCAAAGATGAAAAAATTTGGATTCAGTTAAATGCAACAGAGGTAGATATTGCAGAAGAACTGGTTAAAATGGGTGTTGCCAAGCAGGATATTGTGATTGGGTTTCACTCGCCGTTTATGCGACAGTTTACGGAGTTTGCAGTGAGTTAACAAATGACTACTCCTGTCCCGCCCTCCGAATAGGTATTCGGAGGGCGGGTAACGGAGGAAATTCGTGAAATTGTCGGTAAATCTTTGGCTCAAGAAATAATTAACAAATAAGAATGGGAAATAGTCTAAATTTCAATGAAACTTTCAGGAGCAGATTGACTGATGCGAGCAAAGATACGGGATACAGAAATTTACTTTGATGTTGAAGGCGCAGGATTAGTGGTAGATGGACCACGGATGCGCGAGAAGCCAGTGGCTTTCGTTATTCACGGTGGACCTGGTGCCGACCACACGAACTATAAACCCACCTTTTCTCCCCTCAGCCATAAGATGCAACTTGTCTATTTTGACCATCGAGGTCAGGGACGGTCGGCACGTGGACCAAAGGAAACCTATACCCTGGAAAATAATGTCGAGGACATGGAGGCACTACGTCAATATCTGGGTCTAGAAAAAATTGTGGTTCTCGGCTCTTCCTACGGCGGCATGGTTGCCCTTTCCTACGCGGTTCGCTATCCCCAGAACGTCTCTCACTTGATCGTCATCGCCACGGTGGCAGATTCCCGCTTTCTTTTGCGAGCACAGGAAATTCTAGCAGAACGGGGAACTGAAGACCAAAAGGCTCAAGCTCAACGACTCTGGGACGGCACCTTCGAGAGTGAGGAACAACTGCGCGAGTACTTTCAAGTGATGATGCCGATGTACTCGGTCACCTACGATCCCCATTCACAGCAGCAAATAGGGGACCGAGCCATTCTTTCTGCCGATGCCATCAATGTCGCCTTTGGTGGCTTCTTGCGCTCTTACAACATCCTAAACCAGTTAGATAAAATTACGTCACCAACCTTAGTGATTGCTGGACGAAGTGACTGGATTTGTCCACCTGAATTTTCTGAAGAAATTGCCAGGAAAATTCCCAACGCCGACCTGAGAATCTTTGAAAACAGCGGTCACTTGATCCGGGTTGATGAGCCGGAAGCTCTCCTCGATGCGATCGCTGGGTTTTTGGTCTATAAACAAACGGCACTCAGATAACTCTTTTGTTGGTTGCACACTACCAGATATAGTGGGCGGCGCTCACTTTGCAGCAATTGATTCAGCAGGTTGAAAAAATAAACGTAAGTTTATATAACGACTAAAAAATTGATGCCCGCACCAATTCAATGGGCGGGGGTTTTTGTGATTTAGATAAGTTATATGTCGAAAGCAATCGAACGATGACAGAGTTAATCATCGCGGAATTCGTCGGCGATTTGGTCATCATCTAGATTGATAACGGGGATTTGCAAACGTCCTAGTTCGTACATGAATTGGGGTTTGTTCATGCTGCAAAAGGCGGCGGCTTTACCAAGCGATAGTCGGCGTAGCTCAAATAGTTTGACTGCGAGCAAAAATGTGAGTTCTGCTTCTAATGCTTGGGGTGACTTGCCGGAGGTAATGAGTAAGTCATCGGGATAGTGAAGGGATAGGATGTGCATGGTTCGCCTCTGAGTTCCTCATTCCTAATTCTTTCTTGATTATGGCTTACACTAGTCCAACCGGGATATAACAATCCTATTTGAGATCCGAACACCTCAAGCTTCAGAAACCCGGTTTCTTAAAGAAACCGGGTTTCTCTCCGTTTACGAATCATTTAGGACTGCTATAGCGATCGCACCAAGTAATGAGTGACTGGCGATAATACTATATAAATTCCTGTACTCGCAAAACTTTTCGGTCTACTGAACGTTGGTTATTTCACCTCAACCGATTCAAAGCGGTAGCCCCCGGTTTCTGCTGGTTTCCGCGAAATTTCGCGTCTCTACACGTCTAAAATTCTCACCAACAACCCTTACCCGAAGCTTATTGGGAGTGAATTTCAGTGAGATATCAATTTTTACCAGCGTAGTGGGTACTCTGACTTAAGAGCATCTAGCAATAAGTGCAGGTCTGTCATTCATGTCTCATAAATATCAAATTTCTCAGTGGTTTTACACTATCTTTAAGGTGGCACTTCACCGGAGTTTAAAGCAGCAAAAGCCGCGCATGGGAGTTTTCTATGCTACTTCGGTTATGGTGATGTTAATGGCGACAATTACTGAGTTACCAGCAAGCAAGCTGTTAGCACAAGTCCCGTCTCAGAATTTGGAAGCAGCTAGCTTCTACCAGCAAGGAGTCATGCGCTATTACCGCAAAGACTTACAAGCAGCAGAATATGCTTTTCGCAAATCCTTGCAACAAGACCCTAACCTTGGGACAGCACGCAACTACCTAGGCAATATTATGTTGCAGCAAAATCGCCTAGATGTAGCGGCGCAAGAGTATACAGAGGCGATTAGGATTAATCCCAATTACGGCGAGGCTTATTATAACTTGGGGTTAACGTTGCACAAACAAGGACAAACAGATGCAGCAATTACCGTTTACCGCCAAGCTTTGGTGATCGATCCAACCTTGGCATCTGCTCAGTATAATTTGGGTTTAGCATTGTATGAAAAAGGACAAAAAAATGAGGCGATCGCCGCCTACCAGCAAGCAATTAATCTTGATCCCGGCAATGCCAATGCCTACATTAACTTAGCGATCGCCCTACAAGATGGTGGCAGAAATACCGAAGCGATCGCCGCCTATCGCCGCGCCCTACAGCTAAATCCTAGCAATGCTGTAGCTTACAATAACATAGCAAATCTTCTGGCTCTCCAAGGTCAAACATCTCAAGCTATTGCCACTTACATAGAAGCTATTCGCCACATTCCTAATAATACTGTCGCTTACTATAACTTGGGAGTAACTTTGTATAATCAGGGCGACTTTCAAAAAGCCAAGGTCGTTCTCAAACAAGCGCGAAACCAATACCGTGAACAAGGTAACATCGAGCAAGCTGTAATGGCTGAGCAATTAGTGCAGGAAATTGCCCTGATGCAAAAGCGTCCAGAAACTCAACTTGGTCAAACCTCAACTCTCTTACCGACTCAAACCTCTACAAGTAATGTAGTGCAGCCTGTGCAGCAGCCAAATCAACCAGCAACTCCGGCACAAACACAAGGTAACCCTAGCAGTGTGCCTGTTCCGGTTGACCAGGCGCCGCCTACTACAGTACCACAAATGCCAAGTCTGCCAGAAACTCCTTTGGAAACGCCAGTCAAAAACCCTATTAATGTGCCTGTTTCAGGTAAAAGTTAGTCTATAGTCCACAGTAGGCGAGGAGTAGAGAAAAGTCTATCTGTAAGCCACAATAGTACTGCGTTTATAACGTTTGGGGCATCGCCCAAGAAACAGAATTGACCACATTGTCAGGGCGCGGAAACCGCGCCCCTACGGTTCTAAATCGGCAAACGACTAATATCTTGATTGCAGCCAATTACTACGATCGCTGAACCTTGCGATAACCGCACACTAGGGTCAGGATTAATTTGCAATTTGCCATCTTGACTGACAGCCAACAAATTTAAACCATAGCTGTTAAGAAGTTGCAGTTCGGCGATAGTTTTGCCGGAAAATTCATCAGGCAAAATTAATTTGGCAATACTGCGATCGCAGTCTAAATCAAATCGGTCTAAGATCGCTGGTTGGGTAAGCGATCGCCCCAACGCACAACCCGCCTCGTGTTCTGGATAAACAACATAGTCTGCCCCAACTCGCTGCAATAACTTACTATGAATTTCTGAGGAAGCTTTAGCAACCACGTAGTGAACACCTGCTTCCTTTAAATTCAACGTTGTGATAATGCTTTCTTGTAAATAATTCCCAATAGCAACAATAACTGTTTCAAACTCAAAAACCCCGGCTTGTTTCAGGGCTGCGGGTTCGGTAGAATCTAGTTGTAAAGCATGGGTAGCTAGCTGTTCATTCAAAACTTGAGAAACTCGTTTTTTATCAATGTCAACACCCAAAACTTCATATCCTAACTTATGGAGTGTTGAACATACTGCTCTTCCAAAGCGTCCCAAACCAATAATTGCAAACTCTTTATTGTCTCGCGGCAAACTGCGGAAAAAATTTAAAGAGAACAGATTCACACTTTTTCACTTTAATTTAATGAATTAATGCCTACCCTATTAACAAATTTTCCTCTGGATATTCAACTACGCTAGGGGGAGAATCTCCTATAATAGCCGACATAAAAAGTAAAACGCCAACTCGTCCAATGTACATAGTTACAATTAATATCAGCTTAGCAGGTACAGACAAAATCGCCGTAATCCCAGTCGAAAGACCAACAGTAGCAAAAGCTGATACAACCTCAAACAGGATTTGCAGAAAATTCAACTTTAAATCAGTGAATGCAATTAAAGTCGTAGCCAAGATGACGACTCCCAGTGAACCAACTGCCACACCAACAGCTTTTAAAATTAAAGATACTGGTATTTGACGCTGGTACATCAAAACTTCCTCTTTACCTTGTAAAATCGCTGTGGTACAACTGGTGAGAATTCTGAGTGTTGTCGTTTTAATACCACCACCCATACTACCAGGACTTGCACCAATAAACATGAGTGCGATCGCAATAAATAACGAAGCAGTATTCAGCTGAGCAATATCAATAGTATTAAAACCTCCTGTTCTGGTAGAAACAGATAAAAATCCTGCTACCATCAGTTTTTCTGATAAACTCAAATGACCAATTGTTTCGGGATTTTTAAACTCAGTTATGTAAAAAGTAACAGTTCCAAAAATTAAAAGTACAAGTGTTGTGCTAGTGACAACTTTAAGCTGAAGAGAAAATATCTTTTTTTCTGGGTTCCTAATGATGCGATCGCGCACCCAAAGAGACATCTCAGATATGACTTGATAACCAATCCCACCAAAAATAATCATCAAAGCAATTGCTACATTTAGTAACACCGATGACTGGTAGCTAATCAACCCATCCTTAAATAAGCTAAAACCAGTATTAGCCCAGGAGTTAATACTATAAAAAACTGCCAACCATATTCCCTGTTTCCAGCCGTAATCTGGGAGAAAAACCGGGAAAATTAGAAAAAATCCGATGATTTCAAAAATAAGTGTAGTAGCAACAATAGAGCGAACCAATTGTAAACTTCCCTGTATCCCTGGTTTATCTAAAGACTGTTGTAGTGCAATTTTGTCTTGCAAACCAAACTTACGACCTAACAACTGCAGCAGGAAGTTTGTGGCAGTCATGTAACCCAGTCCCCCAACCTGCAAAAGAATCAGAATGAGTAGTTGTCCCCAAAAAGAGAAATATGTGCCGATATCTACCACCGATAAACCCGTGACACAAACTGCGGAAGTTGAGGTGAACAGTGCCACAATTGGGTCATTCCACGTACCAAGGCTGGTAGAAAAAGGCATCATCAGTAAGATAGTACCCACAGCGATCACTGCCAAAAATCCTAAGCAAATTGTGCGAGAAACAGTCATGTTTAGGTAAAAATTATAACGCTTCTGGTCAGTAGGGTCAGCCCCTTCTCCTGACGGAGACGCTACGCGAACGGGGAAATCAAAAATCAAAAGTCAAAAGTCAAAATTAAGAACCCCATCGATTTGGGGGCTTGAGTCGTGCTACCGTAGTATTTCTTGCGCTACGTGTCTCGAAATACATATTTTTCATTTTCCATAAATGAATTTACTTGCTCTGAATCCTTTTTTTCTTTTGACTTTTGACTTTTGACTTTTGACTTCGAGCGAAGCGAGCGGTCAGGTTTTACCCGAACTGGAAGCAAAAACACCCTAATTTAATTAAAAATACACGTGGTAGCCTACAGTATGTATCTAATTAAATATAGCTTTGCCTTAACCCTGCTTTTTTAATGAACGCAACACTTTACCAACAAATTCAGCAGTTTTACGATGCCTCCTCTGGTCTGTGGGAACAGATATGGGGCGAACATATGCACCACGGTTACTACGGTGCAGATGGTACGCAAAAAAAAGACCGCCGTCAAGCGCAAATTGATTTAATCGAAGAACTCCTCAAGTGGTCAGGGGTGCAGCAAGCAGAGAACATTCTCGATGTGGGTTGTGGAATTGGTGGTAGTTCTGTTTATTTAGCAGAAAAATTTCATGCCAGAGCAACAGGAATTACTCTCAGTCCCATGCAAGTGAAGAGAGCGACGGAACGCGCACATTCGTTTGGGTTGACTGCCAGAACTAGTTTCCAAGTTGCAGATGCTCAAGCAATGCCCTTTGCTGACAATTCTTTTGACTTGGTTTGGTCGCTGGAAAGCGGTGAGCATATGCCTGATAAAACGAAGTTTATACAGGAGTGCTACCGAGTACTGAAACCTGGTGGAACTTTGATTATGGTGACTTGGTGTCATCGACCGATGGATACACCACTGACTACTGATGAGCGAAAGCACTTGCAGGAGATTTATCGGGTGTACTGTTTGCCTTATGTGATTTCTTTGCCAGAGTATGAAGCGATCGCCCATAAACTTGGGTTGCAATATATTCGTACTGCTGATTGGTCAAAGGCTGTGGCGCCGTTTTGGGATGTGGTGATTGATTCGGCGTTTACTCCCAGTGCGATTTGGGGTTTGCTGCTTTCGGGTTGGAGTACTATTCAAGCGGCGCTGTCTTTGGGGTTGATGCGTCGGGGTTATGAAAGTGGGTTGATTCGGTTTGGGTTGTTGTGTGGAAATAAGTAAATAAACCGCAGAGGCGCAGATAGCGCAGAGAGAGGAGAGGATGAGTCAGGTTTCGCAGCAAGGGTTTGAGGGTAGTTGGTTTTATGGTTTGTGGAAGTTTTCGCGTCCGCATACGATTATTGGTACGAGTTTGAGTGTGTTGGCGTTGTATTTGATTGCTATTGCTACTGGCAATGGTATTTATTCCCTATTCCCTATTCCCTACTCCCTATTCCCTCTTTTAGGAGCGTGGATTGCCTGTTTATGTGGCAATGTCTATATTGTGGGGCTGAATCAACTTGAAGATGTAGCGATTGACAAGATTAATAAGCCGCATTTGCCTCTTGCTTCTGAGGAGTTTTCTAGGGCGCAAGGCAATTTGATTGTGGTAGTTACGGGTATTTTGGCGTTAGTTTTAGCGTTGCTTTTTGGACCGTTTTTGTTCGGTATGGTGGCTATTAGTTTGGCGATTGGTACGGCTTATTCTTTACCGCCAATTCGCTTGAAGCGGTTTCCTTTTTGGGCAGCGCTGTGTATTTTTTCTGTGCGAGGGGCGATTGTTAATTTAGGGCTGTTTTTGCATTTTAGTTGGGTTTTCCAACAGAACCCGTCGATTCCGGCTACGGTGTGGGTGCTGACGGTATTTATTGTGGTATTTTCGTTTGCGATCGCGATCTTTAAAGATATCCCCGATCTGGAAGGCGATCGCCAGTACAATATTACTACTTTGACTATCCAATTTGGTAAGCAAGCAGTTTTCAATTTTGCTTGCTGGGTGTTAACTATCTGTTATTTGGGGATGGTTGTGGTTGGTGTGCTGCGCTTTGCTGAGGTGAACTCAGTTTTCCTTGTGATGACTCATCTCGTGGCTCTGTTTTTGATGTGGTGGCAAAGTAGGCAAGTGGACTTGCAAGATAAAAGTGCGATCGCCCAGTTTTATCAATTTATTTGGAAACTCTTTTTCATTGAATATCTGATTTATCCTATCGCCTGTCTTTTGGGTTAAGACAATGTTAGAAACCTTTCATCAAAATGATATTCTCGCCATCGTTATCGTCATTTTTAGTATTTCAATTCTCGCTTATTTCTCTTGGAAAACATTGATAACTTCCAATTATTTTCAAAAAGGAGTTACTCTTTATCAGCAAAAAGATTACGCAGGGGCAGAAGCAGTTCTTCGCAAAGTAATTTCCCTAAATTCTACTAATGATGTGGTTCATTTGCTGTTAGGTGATGCTTTGATGCAGCAAGGCAAATTAGACGAAGCGACGCAACAGTTCCAAGAAGTGATTCGCCGCGCTCCTAAAAAAGTTGATGCATATTTACGTCTGTCAAATATTTTGATACAGCAAAAAAAGAAAGAGGAAGCAATTGCCACTCTGCAACAAGCTAGAGACTTATTTCAGGCACAGCGTCAACCTCAACAAGCCGAACAGATTCAGCGGTTGTTGGAGAAAATTGGGTAATTGCTAATTGCTAATTGCTAATTGCTAATGGCTTTTAACAATTAGCAATTTAGATTTTACCTACGTGATTCTAATAGGAGGATATTCTTGAGCAAAAAGCATGACTGAACAAAGGGGCAAAGTTTACCTCGTAGGTGCTGGACCTGGAGATGTGGCATACCTGACGGTACTCGCCTATAATCTTTTGGGAGTTGCTCAGGTGTTGGTTTATGATGCTCTAGTGGATGCACAGTTGTTGGAATGTGTACCACCTAATTGCCTGAAGTTGGATATGGGCAAACGTGGTGGCAAACTCAGCACCTCCCAGGCTGAGATTAACAATTTATTGGTAAAGTACTGCCAACAAGGAAAATTAGTTGTTCGCCTCAAGTCGGGAGATCCGTTTATTTTTGGTCGCTGTAGTTCCGAAATTGAGGCGTTGAAGGCAGCAGGTTGCGAGTTTGAAGTCGTACCAGGCATTTCCTCGGCTTTAGCAGCGCCATTGCTTGCAGGTATTCCCCTGACAGATCCAGTTCTGAGTCGGTGTTTTGCGGTGTTTACAGCCCACGAACCAGATGTTTTGGATTGGGAGGCGCTGTCACGCTTAGAGACGTTGGTGATTTTGATGGGAGGACAAAATCTCTCGGAGATTGTACATCGGCTGTGGCAACAAGGGCGATCGCGTTTAACGCCTGTTGCCATTATCCATTGGGCAGGAACTGGGCAACAAAAAATCTGGACAGGCACACTAGAAACTATTGTTGAGGAAACATCTGGGGTGTCGCTGTCGCCTGCGGTCATTGTGATTGGTGAAGTTGTGGGACTGCGGAAGTACTTACAACCTGAGAAAATACATTTAGACAATTTTCCAGTAGTCAGCGCGAAGCACCCCACAATTATGCCAACGACTCAACCACCGTCTCCTCACGGACGTGAGGGCGGGGGGATCCCGCCCCTACAGACTCCTCTCGCCGGTAAAACAATTCTGGTGACACGTTCAGTTGGGCAATCGAGTGAATTGACTCAAGTCCTAACTGCATCAGGCGCTACCGTCATTGAAATGCCGACATTAGAAATTGGTCCGCCTTCGAGTTGGTCCGCTTTGGATCATGCGATCGCCCATATATCCCACTTCCACTGGTTAATTCTCACTTCCACTAACGCCATAGACTACTTCTTTGAACGCTTAATTACACAGGGTAAAGATGCTCGTGTTTTGACGGGAATCAAAATTGCCGTTGTGGGAGAGAAAACAGCCCAAAGCCTCAAACAATACTGTCTACAACCAGACTTTATTCCCCCAAACTTTGTCGCTGACTCGATGGTAGCGAACTTTCCTGAAGAACTCACAGGTAAAAAGGTTTTGTTTCCTAGAGTTGAAAGCGGCGGACGAGAAGTTTTGCTGCGAGAGTTGACTAACATGGGAGCAGAGGTGATAGAAGTCGCTGCATACCAATCTTGCTGTCCTAATAGCATCCCACCCTCGGCGGAGTTAGCGCTTCAGAGTGGAACAGTGGATGTCATTACTTTTGCCAGTTCCAAAACTGTGCAATTTTTCTGTCAACTAGCAGAAAGGATATTTTCCGAAAACGTTGAGGGCAATCAATCATCTGTGGTAGCAAATTCTTTAGAGGGAGTTTGTATTGCCTCTATCGGTCCCCAAACCTCTCAAGCTTGTCGTTCCTTAATCGGGCGCGTGGATGTAGAGGCAGAAGAGTATACATTGGAGGGATTAACTCAAGCATTGATAAAATGGGCGAAAGCTGCTAATTGTTAATTGTTGATTGTTGATTACTATTAGCAATTAGCAATTAGCAATTAGCAATTAGCAAATGACAAAACGTATCATCGGTTTAACTGGAGGTATTGCTACTGGCAAAACGACTGTTGCCGATTATTTGGCTAGTGCTTACAATTTGCCAATTTTGGATGCAGATGTTTATGCAAGGGAAGCTGTATCTGTAGGTTCAACTATTATCGGCGCGATCGCCCAACGTTATGGAGAACAAATTCTGCTTGCAGATGGTAACCTCAACCGCCAATTGTTGGGTGAGACTATCTTTAATCATCCAGAAGAACGCAACTGGGTAGAGCAATTGATTCATCCTTACGTGCGCGATCGCTTCCTTAAAGAAATTGCTGCATCGCCTGCACCGACACTGGTGTTAGTAGTACCTTTGCTGTTTGAAGCGGGGATGACAGATTTAGTGACAGAAGTCTGGGTTGTACGTTGTTCCGAAGCACAACAACTACAGAGATTAATACAGCGAAATCACTTAAGTAGAGAACAGGCACTAGCTAGAATTGACAGCCAATTACCCATTGAAGAAAAAGCATATCGTGCTGATGTTGTTTTAGATAATACTTTTACACTTGAAGAACTACTTAAACAAATTGATGCTACAATATCATTGACTGAATAATGACGATGACCCAAACTCCACTCAAACCGTTACCGCCGGGGTATCGAACGCAATCCTCTGATACGCATCCGGACGCGGAACAAATTATTTTTCAGCGCCTGCGGCAGATGTCCCCTGGTGAAAAGGCACAGATGGTTCGCAATGCGACTAAGCAGTGCTGGCGTTTAAGTTTGATAGGAATTTGGAACCAATATCCACAAGCGAATCCACATCAAGTGCGGCGGGAATTTATCCGGCGGCGATTCGGTGTCCAATGGGTAGATACATTATGCAGTGAAGATGATTGGGGGCTGATTTAAAAATACCAATTAGGCAGCATCACCCTTAGACTGGCGTTTTCTTTCGACTGCTTTTCTCAACTCGTCCTCACCTGCGGGGTCATCAAAAGTGTACCGAATACGGTTTGGTTCAGCTTTGATTTTATCCATAAGAGTGTGAAAAGCCTGAGTATCATCTGGATGCCCTTTTAAATAAGCTTTCAATTCAGATTTACTCATTTGTTCAAAGTTAGAGTTAGAGTTAGTCACGCCCCCTTCGGGGAAATTCAAAAGCTAAGGTAATAAGTCAAAATTAAG
>CAXTSI010000138.1:0-17725 GCA_964246695.1 uncultured bacterium | reverse complement strand
AACCTTTAAATGCTTGGCTTACTTAGCTTTTACGTTAAGTTGACACCAATGAACATTGTTGTGCCCCTACTTGCATGCAGCGTTTCCTTCATTCTATAGTCAGACGAAGGTAAGTATAACGTTAATAGGACGATCGCATTGACAGAAACAGTCAAGTATGATTTGGTTTCGGTAGGGCCGCAGAGCGCAATATTCATTTGGGTAGACCATAAAACCGTAGGGGCGCGGAAACCCCTACGGGGAATTCAAAAGTCAAAATTCAAAAGTCAAAAGTAATAAATAATTCTTAATTTTGACTTTTGACTTTTGATTTTTGATTTGGAGCGTTCGCGCAGCGGCGAGGAATTGGGAGAAGCGACTTACCGCGCCCTTACCATGTGGTCAATTCTACGAGATGAAACGACGAAATTCCGTTATACACATGATGCTCAATTTGTGAGCGTGCGTAAGTCCTAGTTAAGATCAATCCCTTGCTAAATTGTTGAGAAATATTGCATTTACAATTCCTAGGTAAAGTTTATTTTCTTTCAAGTCCAAGCGGCGCTATATTCTGTTAACCTTTTAATTAAAGAAAACTTTATTTGACTGTTATTACAAATGACTCAAATAAATGAATAAAGCTTAATAATTATCAAACAATCATTACTTTTGTAGCAATCGGCTAACTCGTTAGAAATAGCCGCGACCTATATATTCAGTTGTTAAAACAATATCTAAAGACGAATCGCCAGCTTTCATATGAAACATTATTGTGACGAATGGATTGAGGAATGGTGCCAT
Organism: uncultured bacterium; assembly: GCA_964246695.1. Classification (GTDB taxonomy): domain Bacteria; phylum Cyanobacteriota; class Cyanobacteriia; order Cyanobacteriales; family Nostocaceae; genus Stigonema. The sequence continues at coordinate 16,945 of CAXTSI010000138.1, read as the reverse complement.
GAAAATGGCTGGACTGATTTATTTGTGGAACGGTGTGACAACTACTGGGCTTTTCCTCCAACGGCAGTCATGCCTGAACCAATTCCGACTCATGTTCTCAAATTGATCAAAGCCAAAAAGGGATTAACCTTTGAGGAAAGATTGTGGTCGGTATCAGCAGTAATTTGCACAATGATAGCCGTTATTTCTACTTATTTGTTCAAGTGTCCGATGCCGCTAGTTTTTGCTTTTGCTTTTGACGCGGTGACAGCGGCTCAACTTGAGGTAGAGGAGGTATAGAAGGTTGATTCGTCGTCAGATTACCGCTTCCGTTCCATTTGTTCACGGGCGACTCGAATAGCTTCGCGCAATTTGGCTTGCAAAACTGGCTGTGGTGGTAACTTAGTAAGGTACTAATTGATGCAGGCGATCCAACTGTGCTAGACACTGACCCCACCACCGACCAGCGCGGTTTTCCTCGTGTCAGCAATGTTGGGTCCGATATTGGAGCGTTTGAGTTTTCTGCTTAATGGCGATACGGATGGCAGCCGTTGCCAAGGGCATTCGCACTCAAGATGGAATTTCCACTCTCATGCATGTCAAGTCATCCCGTTAGCATGCTTACCGCTCTGGAAATGAGGTTCACTTGCCAGTATCAAAGCAAAGGCTGTTTCTCTAAAAAGTTTGCCACATTAAAAAAGGAATCATAAGTGATTTTTTGGTCAATAGGCATAAAGCCAGCACCCCAAATATTTTCTTGTCTACTACCATCCTTTAGTAAAACGAATTCGCAGCTCAGTTTGCATTTCGCCCCCTCCAGCTAAGATGCGGCGATCAATATCGACTGCTAACTTAATGTAGAACTTTAGCTCTTCTAACATCTGCTCCATCTGTTCTGTAGTGACGCGTTGCCGTATGATTTGAATCAATTAACTTTCTTTTACCTCTTTTGGAACTACTTCAACTAATTCGCCCATACCGCACCCAAAAAAATCAGATAAAACCGCCAATGTATCCGCACTACCTGCGCTTTGCACTGTTATCGCGTGCCTCCCCTGATAGCTGCACTAGTTAATCCTGTTACCTGAGCCAATGCCGATCTAGTCATGCCTTGAGTATCAATTAAATCTTGCAGTCGGCAGCGGATTTTGACAATAGAATTGTTGCACGGCTTTTCTGTCAGCAGCCTTCACATATTTTGGTAAAGGCTCACCGTTTAAACACGGTTTGAACCAATCTATGAGAGCGACTTCAATTTCCCATGCCAAAGTTTTATCGCTGATTTCAATCCAGGCAATCCTTGGGTTCTTAAGGGACTTACATTCTTTCAATTTGTGATGAGCCTGCCATCTCAGCAATAAGCTGTTAGTTTGCCCTATATAAACCACTTGATCCCCATCTAATACAAAGTAGATGGCTGAGCAGTGAGGTAATTTTCGTCTAGGAGCCAAAGCAAGTGATGGCAGTGTGAGGGGATTTATTGTGTTTGGTGTAATCGCACTCATGCCACCTCCACGATGGGAACAACCTTGCTGTCACCATCATCCGGTACATACTCTAAAAGCTCTCCTGGCTGGCAGTTCAGTTTCGCACAAATTCCATTGAGTCTTTCAGGAGCCAATCTTGGCATCTCGTCAATAAATTCAAAAAACCACCCTATTCTGACATGCTGGAGCGGTCTTGGGTAGTGTAAGGATAGGGTGTACCCCAGATACACATCATTTTTTGCAACAGTGCCATAAAAAGCTTCCCTTCAGCTGCGATATAGAGTATGATTATTATCATACTATAGACATACTTTATAGAAAAGCGAAAGGAGTAAGTATCATGGCTATGATGCGTAAGACGATTACTATCCCTGATGCGATGGATGGATGGGTCAAGGCTCAAATTGAAAGTGGACGCTACGGGAATGATAGTGAATACTTCCGCGATTTGATACGTCGTGACCAGGACAAACGACAAGCAGAACAAGAGCTGCTCTCTCTTATTCAGGAAGGGCTGGATAGCGGCATAAGCACATCCACGGTACAGGATATTATGAAACGGGTAGAAGACAGGCTTAGAAAAAATGGCAGCGTATCAACTCACTAATAAAGCCGAAAGTGAGATTGAGGGCATTTACGAATACTCTATTTTGAACTTCGGATTGCGGGTAGCACAGGAGTATATGTCCGGGCTTACCCATTGTTTTGAATTGCTGGCAGACAATAATAGCTGGGGTAGTGACTATGGTTTTATTAAACCAGGGCTACTGCGTTATGAATATCGTTCCCATGCCATTTATTACCAGCCAACAGGAGACGGCATCCTGGTGGTGCGTGTTCTTGGGAGCAAACAAAACCCCGCGCTACATATTGCCGGCAAGTGATTCCAAAGCTGCATAATATGCTGTTTGGAACGGATAATCCCAATTCGCCACCTCTATAATATGTCCTCTTCGTCAACAGGGGATAAGGAGGGATTGTCATTCAAGGCGCGGTCAGCATGGAGTACGGCATCCAGCAACATTCCCGCGCCTGCGGCAGTGGAGGGAATTCCATTTGCATAGACGGTGCGCGTCAAGGGATCGTAGACACTGAGGAAAAGTTCGCCGGAATCTGCTTTGCACCGCAGGACGGAGGTTGTGGAATGGTCGGGCTTTTCTCGCACGTGCCTGGTTTATTTTGGAGATAGGACGCTCGGGCGATCGCGGGGGCTGTCTTGTCACCTGAGCAACTAAAACTCGCAACAGAAATTGTCGATTTTTCAAAACTAAACTACTTAAACTATGAACAAGTAGGTCACTCGACATTTTTTTCGAGTCAAGCTCTCGAATCGATTCTAGACAAGATTGAAAATACAAGCTATCGCATTGTGTCAGAGCGAATTTTTCCAGACGCTACAGATATGTTTGTTCACATTTTTAGGGCTAATTCCTAATTTTATTAATTATTAACGTGTCCACTCGTGTTTCTCCCTGGCATTCACTAAAAATTCAAGTTTGGCGCGATCGCTCAGGGGATGTTTGTCACATTAACGTAATATGCTATCTTACTCTAATTTATACCATACTTTTGTGAGGATGAATCACCCCACCACAAAAAAACACCCATTGGTTGCTTTGTAAAAACAAAAGCCTTTAGATTCAATCCCAGCATTACAAGTGTTTTTGAGGGCTTGAGAATCAATAATGATTAAAGTTGTCCATTCTGGTTTTTTGTTGATTTTCGGGCATGAGAATCCCATGTAATATCTTCATTATTTCTTCGATTACCCCTTCATCTCTCCACTGTTTGTAATGCCAAATATTTCAGAACTTGATCTCGTCGGCTGAAAACCCCATTCTTTAGTGACTTTTGGCTCTACTGAAACTAGAGAGGAAGAAGCGCGATCGCCTGAGAACCGAAAAAGATCCCAAATGGGTTCTATAGAACGTTTTGCAGTAAATAATGAGTTAGAGGTAGTTGATTGGGTAACTACCTTGAATAATTTTGTTGATAAACAGTAATCTTAAGCCTGTAATTAATTTTTTTTAACCTTCTAGAAAAGGGTTACCCCGCCCTACAATTATATTGTCGTCTCCCCGACGAAGGTGCTGTAAATTATCCGTTACATCCGTTATCTCATCCGTTGCCAAACGCCCAGAAATTACTACCACCAAAGCAGGTACCTCTACCTTGGGGTAGATGTTGTCATCAGCACTCAAACTACAACGTAAAACATAGTGCCACCAAAACCTACCTTTAAAAAGTAAAATATGCCGTTTCGCGTGAATGTTGGTCCCCCGACCCTGACAATCAATCAAGGTAGCACCTTTATGGTGACTGAACAAGACGGGCAGATCGCGACCGATGGAGAACTCGGTGTCTTTATGAATGACACCCGCTTTTTGAGCTACTATTCCTGTTCCGCAAACGGTCAACCCTGGGATCGACTAAATTCCAGCACCACAGCATATTATGCTGCACGGATTTATCTGACAAATCCGGAGTTAACGACCGAAGATGGTCCGATTTCCCAAGGTTCAGTGGGGTTTGTCATCACCCGAATTGCCGGGTCAGGTATCCACGAAGATCTCGACATCACGAATTATGGTCTGAAGCCAGTCCGCTTTAATTTAGAAATTGCGCTGCGCTCAGACTTTGCCGACATTTTTGAGGTCAAAGCACACAAATTTGTTCGGCGGGGGCACATAGTAACTCAGTGGGACGAGGACAGTAGCGAACTGCATACAGCCTATACTAACCGCGACTTCTATCGCCGCTTCACCTACCGACTGGGTAACTGCACTTCCATTCCTTTCTACGCTAACGGTCGCATCACTTTTGAGGTGGCACTTGACCCTGGCGGAACTTGGCATTCATGCGGCTACTACATTCTCGTCGAGTCCGACCAAGTTCACGAACCTAGCTCTGAATGCTATCATATCTCACCTGAGACAGAAAAGCTACAGCAGCAGTGGCTTGACCGTGCAACCAAACTGACAACTGCTAACGAGGAAATATATAACCTGTACCATCAATCCATTGAGGATATGGGCGCACTGCGGCTATACGATCGCGACTTAGCCCCTGATGTTTGGATACCTGCGGCGGGAGTTCCTTGGTTCGTAAGTATTTTTGGACGCGATAGTTTAACCGTCAGCCTGCAAAACATGATGATTTCAGCTGGTTTTGCACGCGGCGCACTACAGAGACTTGCTCAACTTCAGGCAACCGAGATAGACGATTGGCGCGACGCCCAACCGGGGAAAATGCCTCATGAACTTCGCTCTGGTGAACTGGCACATTTCCATAAAGTTCCGCACACGCCCTACTATGGCACCGCTGATACCACGCCGTTATACTTGATTACCCTCCATGAAGCTTGGAAATGGATGGGAGACGATTCGCTGCTGCATACCTACCGTGATGTGGCGTTGCGCTGTCTCGAATGGATCGACCAGTATGGGGACTTGGATGGTGATGGGTTTCAAGAGTACAAATCACGCTCCTCAATGGGTACCCAAAACCAGAGTTGGAAAGATTCTGGAGATGCTATAGTTTACCCTGATGGCAGTCAAGTACCGCCACCAAAAGCATTGTGCGAGTTGCAAGGCTACGTCTTTGATGCGTGGATGCGCATGGCAGAGGTGTTCGCGGCGCTTGGGGAAGTATCTTTTGCAACCGAGCTACGGACAAAGGCTGCCAAACTGCAAGCACGCTTTGAGGAAAGCTTTTGGTGCGAGGACATCGGCTTTTATGCCTTTGCGCTCGATCCCCACAAACAGCCAGTACGCACGATCGCCTCGAACCCAGGTCACTGTCTATGGAGCGGCATTGCCAGCCCTGCACACGCCGCCCGAGTTGTCAAGCGGCTGATGGAGCCAGATATGTGGACAGGCTGGGGCATTCGTACACTATCAGCACACAACCCTGCTTACAATCCTTACTCCTACCAGCTCGGCGCGATCTGGCCTCATGATAATGGGATCATCGCCTTAGGCTTCAAGCGCTACGGCTTTGCCGCCGAAGCAGCACGCGTCGCCCGTGGGATTTCTGAAGCTGCTAGCTTTTTCTCGAACTCCCGCCTTCCAGAGGTTTACGCTGGAATTGAGGAACAGCCGGGAACGTTTCCGGTGCAGTACTTTCAAGCAAACGTACCTCAGGCATGGGCGGCGGGGTCTATCTTCCAGCTTTTACAGGCGATTCTCGGTTTGCAAGCAGACGCTCCTAACAAACGACTTTACGTTAATCCCGACCTACCAAAGTGGCTACCTGAGATTACGCTCCGCCAAGTTAGCGTTGGTAATGCCAGTGTTGACCTAAGATTTTGGCGGGATGGCGATCGAACACGATGGGATGCTTCTGTCCAAACAGGTGACATTAATATAGAGGAGCAAACCTGGCAACCTTGGCTTGGAGTGTAGGGTGGGCATTGCCCACCAAAACCAGGATCTGTGCGCTTGCGCACGAACTACGTGTATTTCAAAAATAAAATAGGAATCTTATATGCAAAATGTTGATGATTCTGTCATAAATAAATCAGCAGATACTCAGTATCCTATCGATGATTTACTCTCAAAGCGTTGGAGTCCCCTGGCTTTTTCAGAACGCTTGGTTGAACCAGAGAAATTACGCAGCGTTTTAGAAGCAGCACGATGGGCGGCTTCTTCCTATAATGAGCAACCGTGGAGTTTTATTGTTGCTACTAGGGATAACCAAGCCGAATTTGACCGTCTACTAGGCTGTTTAGCCGAAGGCAACCAACCGTGGGCGCAGAACGCTCCAGTATTAATGATTTCAGTGGCAAAGCTTAACTTTGAGCGTAATGGTGTGGAAAACCGACATGCTTTTCATGATGTCGGGGCTGCTGCTGCTCAGTTGACGATGCAAGCAACGGCATTAGGGTTATTTATCCACCAAATGGCGGGATTTGACGTACCCAAGGCTGTGAGTGTGTATAACATTCCTCAAGGTTATGAGCCAGTAGCAGCGATCGCACTTGGTTATATAGGAGATCCACAAACTTTACCGGAAAAATATCTTCAACGAGAACTATCGCCTCGTACTCGTAAACCGTTAGAAAATTTTGTTTTCTCTGGTAGTTGGAACCAAACTTCACCATTGATTTCAAGCTAAGGTTAGGGTGGGATGCGATCGCGGCAGTTTCGTTTATATAGCAATACGGTTCAGTAGTTGTTTACAAGAGCGATAAACTTTGTAGAGACGTTGCAGTGCAACGTCTCTACACACCATAAATTCCCACCAATCACCTTAACTGAGTTGACACTAATGGGCACTGCCGTGCCCGTTAATACTGCCTACTATCTGGGAACAATATATTAAAACCCATCGCAAACCCCTGGTATATGGCAGTTTCCTTCAGCAGCATCCCCGGCTATCACTTGAGCGAGTTACTTTACGACGGTTCCAGAACTCTGGTTTATCGAGGAAAACGGGAGATTGACCAGCAGCCCGTAGTTATCAAACTGCTGAAAAATCCTTACCCTAATTTTAGGGAGTTAGTGCAGTTTCGCAACCAGTACACCATTGCGAAAAATCTGCAACTGCCGGGGATTATTCGCCCCTACTGCTTAGAACCCTACCAAAATGCCTATGCCTTAGTGATGGAAGATTTTGGCGGAATTTCGCTGCACGAGTATACACGCACACATCCCCTTGACTTGTGTCAATTTCTAGCAATAGCTCTACAACTAGCAGATATTTTGGAGGGACTCTACCGTGAAAGAGTCATCCACAAAGACCTGAAAAAAGCGAATATTCTGATACACCCAGACACTCGCGAGGTCAGGCTGATCGACTTTAGTATTGCCTCCCTGCTGCCCGGAGAAACCCAAGAAATACTTAGTTATAACGTGCTTCAAGGTACATTAGCCTATCTGTCGCCGGAACAAACGGGACGGATGAATCGGGGCATTGATTATCGTGCTGATTTTTACTCCTTGGGTGTAACTTTCTACGAGTTGCTGACGGGACACTTACCTTTTCAGGTTGATGACCCAATGGAACTTGTTCATTGCCATATTGCTCAATGTCCGCCTTCGATTCATGACCTCAATCCGGCAATTCCTCCTGTGCTGTCGCGGATTGTAGAAAAATTGATGGCGAAGAATGCCGAAGACCGCTATCAAAGTGCGTTGGGGTTGAAGCATCACTTGGAACGCTGCTTGGATCAATGGAAACAAACAGGCTTGATTGAAGCCTTTGAGATTGGACAATGGGATATTTGCGACCGCTTCGTGATTCCGGAAAAACTTTATGGACGGGAACAAGAAGTTGAAACCCTGTTGAATGCCTTTGAGCGAGTAAGTCTAGGTGCCACAGAATTAATGTTGGTGGCAGGTTTTTCCGGGATTGGGAAAACCGCCGTAGTCAGCGAAGTCCATAAACCGATTGTGCGCCAACGGGGTTATTTTATTAAAGGGAAATTTGACCAGTTTGGGCGCAATATTCCGTTATCTGCGTTTGTTCAGGCGTTTCGGGATTTGATGGGACAATTGCTTTCTCAAAGCGATGTACAACTGGCGCAGTGGAAAACCAAGATACTGGACGCTTTGGGAGCACAAGCTCGGGTGATTGTAGAGGTAATTCCCGAATTAGAGCGGATTATTGGACAACAACAGAACGTACCAGAACTTTCAGGTAGTGCGGCGCAAAATCGCTTTAATTTGTTATTCCAAAAGTTTATTCAAGTTTTTACAACCCAAGACCATCCGTTGGTGATTTTTGTAGATGATTTGCAGTGGGCAGATTTGGCATCGTTGAAGTTGATGCAATTGTTACTGAGTGAAGCCCAGACGAGCTATCTGTTTCTAATTGGTGCTTATCGAGATAATGAGGTGTTTCCAGCCCATCCGCTAATGCTGACACTGGATGATCTCCAGAAAAATAAAGTTATATTAAATACGATCGCCCTCGCACCATTAACGGAAACCGATCTCAATCAGTTAATTGCTGATACCCTCAGTTGTGCAACAAAGATGGCATTACCGTTGACGCAACTGGTGTATCAGAAAACACAGGGTAATCCCTTTTTTAGTACCCAATTTCTCAAAGCGTTGCATGACGATGGATTAATTACTTTTGATTTTGAGTGTGGCTATTGGCAATGTGATATTGCTCAAGTTAAGGCGAAGGCTTTAACGGATGATGTGGTCGAATTTATGGCACTGCAATTGCAGAAATTGCCACCTTGCACACAGACGGTGTTGAAGCTGGCGGCTTGTATTGGCAATCAGTTTGATTTAGGAACATTGGCGGTTGCTTCTGTTCAGTCGCACTCCGAAGCTGCTGCCAATTTGTGGAAGGCACTGCAAGAAGGACTTGTTATTCCCACGAGTGAAGTTTATAAATTCTTTCAGGATGATAGTTCATTGCCATTAACAATGAACTATGAACAATTAACAATTAACTATAAATTTTTACATGACCGTGTTCAACAAGCGGCTTATTCCCTCATTCCTGCCCCGCAAAAGCAAGTTACCCACCTCAAAATTGGTCAGTTGCTATTGCAAAATACCCCAACTGACCAACGTGAGGAGAAAATATTTGAGATTGTTAATCAACTTAATATGGGAGTTAAACTAATCACTCTGGCAACAAAACGGGAAGAACTGGCTCAGTTGAACCTAATGGCGAGTCGCAAAGCGAAGACTGCTACGGCATTTGCTGCGGCGGCAGAATATGTGAAAGCTGGGATTGGTTTACTTACAGAGGATTGTTGGCATCAGTATACCTTGACTTTGGCGCTGCATGAAGTGGCTACCGAAACGGCGTATCTCAACGGTGATTTTGAATGGATGGAGCAATTAGCGCATCAGGTGTTGCAACATGCTAAATCAACCCTTGACAAAGTTGCAATCTATGAAGTCAGGATTGAAGCCTGTGCAGCTCAAAATAATCCCAAGGCAGCTCTCAAAGCCGGATTAGAGATTCTGCAACAGTTGGGGATTGAGTTCCCGGAAGAACCGAGTCAGGCGGATATTGATGCAGCATTTCAGGAAACTGCAATGGCGATCGCACGAAGATCGCCGTCTGAGTTACTGAACCTTCCAGAAATGCAAGCAGCGAATTATGTAGCGGCATTGCGAATCATGATGAACCTAACATCAGTCGCTTATGCAGCAAAAACTACTCTCATTCCCCTACTGATCCTAAAGCAGGTTTGTTTGTCAGTCGTGTATGGTCATGCCCCCACCTCTGCCTTTGCCTATTCAACGTATACATCATTACTATGTGGTGTTATAGGAGATATTGCATCGGGTTATGAATTTGGTCAACTGGCATTGCTCCTGCAATCGCGATCGCCAGACCAGAAATTTAAACCTAGAACTTTATTTATGACTTATCACTTCCCGATTCATTGGAAAGAGCATCTCCGTAATACCTTACAGCCTTTGCAGTTGGCTTATTCAAGCAGCTTAGAAGTTGGTGATTTAGCATACACAGGCTATTGTGCTTATGGGTATTGTTTCCATGCCTACTTTGCAGGTCAGCCCTTAGCAGATCTGGCGCGATCCATGGCAAGCTACAAGGAGGTTTTGAACAAGATTAACCAAAAGAACTCTCTGACCTATGTCGAACTCTATCGACAGGTTGTACTTAATTTAATGGGTGAAGTAGACCGAGCAACTTGCTTAATCGGTGAAGCTTACAATGAGCAAATTCAGATGCCTTTACATCACGCTGCTGGCAATCGCATTGCACTGATGTACTTGTTGATTAACAAACTGATTTTAGCATACCTATTTGAGGAATTCCCGCAAGCGGTAGACTATGCATACCAGGCAGCACACTATCTGGATGCGGCAACCGCAAAGTTCTCGATGGCCATTTTCCACTTTTATGATTCTCTGATCCACCTGACACAGTTCTCGTTGGTTTCTCAGCACGAACAGGCAGGGATTTTGAGCCGTGTCGCTACCAATCAAGAAAAGCTGCAAAATTGGGCACACCATGCTCCCATGAATCACTTGCACAAATTCCATCTCGTGGAGGCAGAACGGCATCGCGTTTTGAGGCAAAAAACCGAAGCCATCGATCTATATGAACGCGCCATCTCCGGAGCAAAAGAAAACGAGTACATCCAAGAAGAAGCACTTAGCAATGAGCTTGCCGCCAAATTTTACCTGGAATGGGGCAAAGAAAAAATCGCCCAGGTTTATATGACTGAGGCGTATTACTGCTACGCCCGTTGGGGAGCATTAGCCAAAACCGATGATTTGTCCAAGCGTTATCCGCAATTACTACAACCCATCCTGCAACAAAAGCAACTTACTCTCAATCCCTTAGAAACCATCGCCACCCTCCCTCCTCCTGCCCACACGATTCATCCTACGCAAACTAGCTCCAGCAGCACTCCCTTATCACTTGCCTTGGATTTTGCAACTATTCTGAAAGCGAACCAGAGCCTTTCCAGCGAAATCCATCTAGATAGATTGCTCATTAGTTTGCTCAATGCTGTCATCGCCAATGCCGGAGCCAGCAAATGCGTGTTGATGCTGCTATGGGATAATGATTTGCGGGTGGAAGCGATTGCGACTCTTGGACAAGAACCAAAAGTTTTGCAAGCCGTGTCCATTGATGACAGTTTTGATGTCCCTGTCAGCCTCATTTACACTGTTAAACGCAGTCTGCAAAGTGTTGTCATCGCCGATGCGACAAAAGATGCTTCCTTGGTTGCTGACTCCTACATTATCCAGCAGCAGCCCAAGAGCCTACTGTGTACCCCCATTGTACGTCAGGGTAAACTGCTAGGAATTTTGTATATGGAAAATCACCTGACTAGGGGAGCATTTACAAGGGAACGCGTTGAAGTTCTCAATCTCCTAATAACCCAGGCTGCCATTTCTCTGGAAAATGCCAGATTGTATCAAAAAGCACAAAAATCTGCACAACAGATAGAGCGATCCTTGCAAGAACTGCAACAAGCTCAAACTCAGTTAGTGCAAAGCGAGAAAATGTCTTCCCTGGGTAACTTAGTTGCAGGCGTTGCCCACGAAATTAACAACCCTATCGGCTTTCTTAAAGGTAGCCTGAATAACACCGAAGACTACGTAAAAGACTTACTCAACTATGTCCAATGTGTTCAGCAACATCATCCGCAACTAGCACCTGCTGTCACCGAATATGCTGAAGAAATTGATTTAGAATTCCTCACAGAAGACTTACCCAAAGTAGTAACCTCGATGAAAGGCGCAACGGAGCGTATTAAAGACATTAGCACCAGCCTCCGCACCTTCTCCAGAGCCGATACATCGCTTAAGATGGCATGTAATGTCCACGAAGGTATTGATAGCACCCTGTTGATTTTGAAGTATCGTATCAAAGCAAATGAGCATCGTCCGGAAATAAAGGTCATTAAAGCCTACGGCGAGTTACCGCTTGTGAAATGTTTTTTAGGACAACTCAATCAAGTGTTTATGAATATTTTGGCGAATGCCATTGAGGCGATTGATGAAGAATCTCAAAAATACTCGTTTAATGAATTAAAAGCAAATCCCAATAAAATTATCATCCAAACATCCGTTTTGCAGCCGGAGAATGTTGTTGTGATTCGGATTAAAGATAATGGTCCTGGCATGTCACAGACAGTCAAAGCAAAAGTTTTTGACCACTTATTTACCACTAAAGGTGTGGGTAAAGGAACGGGGTTGGGATTAGCGATCGCCCGTCAAATTGTCGAGTCAACCCACAGTGGCAAATTGATTTGTCATTCAACTCTAGGAGAAGGAACTGAGTTTATCATTGAGTTACCCACCAAATGAATCTGTCCGATCGGCACCTGCCCAGAAACCCCTTTGGGTATAAAAAATGTATTAGACATAGCAGTGAAAATGATTGTAGAACTTTCGCGCTCTACGTCAGGACAAGGGTTTCAGACAAAGAATAATTAATATCATGTCCGGTAGTTGTCCGATGTGATGACGTTGCAACCGAAAGTTCTACATAGGTTGACAAGTTTTTATTGTGGTTGATTTGCCGGACATGATGTAATCAATGGTGGCGGTAGTTGAGCTAATCACTTTTTGGTAGTTGACAGCGATTCTTTCCCCCCATTAAATATCTGTGCTAACTGTTCTGCTGTGAAAGACTTTATCAGACTCAGGTTTAACGGTGCTTGGCTGATAAACTTGGCATAAGCTGCGCTGAGATAGGGACGATATTGCTGTTGATTCTTGAGATGAGTTTGAAAGAAAGCTAAGCTGAGAGCGTTGACATAGGAACGAGCGATCGCCGGATTGGGACCAATTAAGCTAGGTGGAACAGGCAATACGTTATTAGCAGAATCTAAGTTGCCTAAGGTAGAGAAATGCGTTCCATTTTCAATGAGTACAAGGTACTTATTTGGATTTTGCAGCCAAGTAAACGGGCGAATCTGCTCTGGTAAAGCTGGGGTAACAATATCTTGACTACCTGCAACTAGCATCACGGGAACTTGAATTGGACTCAATCCCCTTTGTCCAAAAATTGTGCTAACTAAAGGATTAATCGCCATAACTGCTTTGACTCGTTGGTCGAGTAAAAGATAATTAGCAGGTGGTAGCTCATCAGCTCGGCACTGTAAGAAAACTGACAAATCCAAAGAGCGGTTGGGATGACAATCCTTTTGGACTTGCTCAAAATTAATCTTTGCCCCTGCTAAAGTTAGAGCGGTATACCCTCCATAAGAATGCCCGATCGCGCCAACCTGTTGCAGATTCAATTGTCCCTTCAGATGAGAATTAGTCTCAGAAAGATCCTGGAGTTCATCCAGCATAAATTTTACATCTAGTGAACGGTCGATCAATTCCTTTGCTTTTGGTGGACCTGCCAACCCCGCAAAAAATTGCCGAAATTCCTTGGCATCACTTCCAGGATGGTCCAAGAGTGCAACTGCAAAGCCAAAAGATGCCAAATGTTGCGCCACATAGGCATATGTCTGGCGGTCTTCCGCTACACCGTGAGAAATCACAATTACCGGGAAAGGAGGCGATAAAGTATTTTGAGTTTTAGTTCCTTGAGGTACATACAGATCAGCCATAAAATGGCGATTTCGCGAGCTATCATCCAGATTCAGGGTTTGTTTCTCCCACTTAAAAGAACCTGTACGCCGTAGATCTGGCTGTTGTGAAAAATCAACTTTTGACTCACCAAGCGCTTCTGCTTCTGCTGTTTGCTTAAGTGCAACAACAACTGCATCTCTTTTTTTCAGCAGTTCTGACAAGTTACCAATAATTTCTTGGGTGCCGCTCAAGTTCAGCCGAATACTGTTGGAGGGGTAGCGACGGATTAAATTCACTATGCTTAAGCCATCTCGGTCAGCAGCAGATAAGATCAAGGCAGAGCGCAAAGCATAGAAACCATTTTGTCTACTCTGTGTTTGCACCAATTCCCCCAGACGTTGCAGCACGTTTTCACCAATAGGTGAATAGGTAAACTGCGATACTAGGGTGGGAGTGACTTCAAACCGTGTCTGCAGCAGGTCGCGCAGTTGAGCCAACTGCTGTGGCGGGATTCGCTTAGCATAATAGGCAAATTCACTCGTAATCTTACCTTCCTTAGCAAACACCTCTAGGGAATCTGTAGAGAGATAAAAGTCACCAAACGGAGGGTAAGAGAAAGAAACCCGCTCTGCTCCCAGTCCTGGAGTAGGAGCGATCGCACTGGAAAAAACTCCGAAGGTAAAAGCGGCTAATGCTGTTCGTAGCCAATGCCGTCTTTTGAAGTGAACGTTCGGGAAGGAATTGCGATCGCGCCAATGCTGTTCCATTCCCAACAGCACTTTTGAGTCAACACCCGTATGGTTTTTCGGTTTAGCCATGTGAAATATTTTACTCGCTTTCTTACAGCAGTTTTCAATTGAATTGACCGCATTGTAAGGGCGCCCAAACCGCGCCCCTACGGTTATATTGTGGTCTACCCGATAATGGTGGTGTAAGAAGACCTTACCGTATTGGTTGGCTTAATACTAGCGAGTATTTTTAGGCAATGGTGGCAAAAACATTCGATTGATATAACCCAACTCTTCCAGCTTGTTCAAAACTTTAGTTGCGCTTTCAGCAACGCCTTCAAGATCGGTTTTACATTCGACTTCCGGTTGTAATGGCACTTCGTAGGGGTCATCAATGCCAGTGAAATGTTTAATTTCCCCCGATCGTACTTTCTTATACAGCCCTTTCACATCTCGCTGTTCGCAAACGAACAATGGCGCGTTGACGTACACTTCAATGAAATCTCCAATGCATTGCCGCACTTGTTCCCTCATAGCACAGTACGGTGAAATGACCGAAACCAATACAATGACATTATTTTTGGTAAGAAGGTGAGCGACAAAGGCAATCCGGCGAATATTCTCGTTCCGATCCTCCTTGCTAAAACCCAACTCCTTGCTCAGGTGTTGGCGCACCACATCACCGTCGAGTACTTCGACTTTGTATCCCTGAGTCTGCAGTTCTTTCTCCACAACTTGACAGATAGTAGTTTTGCCTGCACCACTCAGACCCGTTAACCATACTGTCACACCACGCTGTTGTTGCTCCATCCTACCTCCGCTGTTTGGTAGTATTTCAACATTTCACTTTTTACTCCTCTATAGCAATCCTAAATGATTCGTGAGCACCTCCCCCTTTCTCTCGTTACAAGGCTCTGCCTTGTAATGCTCTTATGGTCGGCTCTGCCGACCGTCAAACCAGGAGGCAGAGCCTCCAAAATCTCATTCCCAGGCAGAGCCTGGGAACGAGCCCCGGCAAGACCAGTAGCTTAACAAGGATGCTATGCATATGATGGTCAATATGTAAAGTGCGTAATTCCTAATATTTATTCAACATTACTAGGAGGGCTATATTGCCATTTGTCAATAGTAAACTTCCACGCTGCATATACCTTTTTTATTGTTTCTTCATCAAAATAGTATTTATTTGTTTCATAATCTGACTGAGAGTCAATATATTTTTTAAAATTTTCTTCCGCTTCTTCAAATTCAGGTAGATTGAGTTGCTCGTATACCCTCTTTAATTCTGTAACTTCCTTGCCGACAAAATCTTCATACTTAATTTCCACATAGTTCTCTTGAGGGATAAGATTTTTATCTAGAAAAAATTTCTGCATTAGCTCATGATAAAATTTCAGGATATTTGCATCTATCTCTTTTTCGTCTACGTCTTGCAAAATAAATTCCGGTAAAAGTTTTTTATAAAGATGTGATGTTGATTTATAAACTATATATGGATTTCTATAAATATGAATAAACTTGGCGTTGGGAAAAATTTCTAATAAGAGTTTTATTCTGGCAGTATTTGAAGGATTTTTAAGAACCAGTCTTTTCCCATTTACGCTAAGAGTTGCTTTTTTAAAAATTATCATATATATTTTTTTCCAGTCATTCTTTATTTCTTCAGATACTCCTTCAAAAAGTACAAAATTTTTAAAATATTTTTTGATATTTTTTGGAAAAAAGAAACCATGATAAAAAGAGTACTGAGATATATTTCCTATAGCATATTCTTCCTCTTGAGGTAAATCACTTGAGAGCGCAACATTATCCATTGGTCTTTTTTTAGGTATAACTTTACTGGTAATAAGTTTCCAGAGTGGCTGACTAATTAAAAACATTTCAGGTATCCATGTTTGACATGTTGACACAAATCCTATATTTTCATCTTGAGCCATCATATTATGAAGGTATGTTGTGCCGCTTCTCCAATGTCCGAGGATAAAAATAGGAGGATATTGAATTTGTATATTTTCAATTTGTTTGCTAAATCTAGCTGTCTCAAAAAATCTGAAAGGAATACCTAATAAACTAATAACAGACACTAAAACTGCTCTCATGATATATTTTCTATCTACTCCACCATTGTCGAGCAGCAATTTTACCCAGTTAATAAAGGAACCGCCAGCTAGGGGTTGAAAGGTTAAAGTAATCTTTTCTTTGTTCATAGTCATAATTATTAAGGCGTTTTGTAGCCTAAAAAGTCAACTAAAATGCAATACTGTTCAGTTAGGGCGATCGTGGTATGAATTTCTGGTGTGTAGAGACGTTGCAATGCAACGTCTCTACTGAACCGTATTTAACTAAGATGGCAAATTTAGTCAGATTTTATGTAAATAAATTGCTCCGCACCCTGCTTAAATACTGATCTGAGATCTTACTGTTTTAGTGTATTCAACTTTCTCGTATTCTTTTTGTAGAAACAATTACAAAAGTTTAGGTTTATTATTTATTAGTACTAAAAATTTGGACTTTGGACAAAAAGGATTGTTCGCGTAAATTATTGGCTAACCAAAAATCTAGGCATCATAAATTACCCCAGTTATTTTTCCAACTCAGTTTGACTCAGTAAAACCACTAAAATCTAATAAAATCTACGCTGCTTTTTGTTTATTAGGTGTTGATTTTGACTGTTTTGTGACAACGGGATGCTTAGACCGTTTTGGTTGAGTTTGACCAGTCACGCCCCCTTCGGGGAAATTCAAAAGCTAAGGTAATAAGTCAAAATTAA
>CAXTSI010000137.1:0-17731 GCA_964246695.1 uncultured bacterium | reverse complement strand
GTACATTTGGTTCGGGCAAGGGGGGGAATTTCAGGGTTGATGCCCTTGATGTGCAACTCATTGGTACAAGTGCTGATGGTCAGTTTGGCAGTGCCTTGGGTGCTTCCGCACTGCCAAACTCAACAGGGGCGGGGGGAAACCTGACGATTAATACTGGTAACTTGCTCGTTCGGGATGGGGCTGGAGTAGCGGTGAACAGTCTAGGAAAAGGTAATGCAGGCAACCTGACAGTAAATGCTCGCTCTATCCGTTTGGACAACCTCGCCATTCTAACCGCTAACACCCAAAGCATCAACACTGACCCCAATAAACAGCAGGCTACTATCACCTTGCGCGGCGTGAGAGATTTAATATTGCGTCGTGGCAGCAAAATCATTGCCAATGCTAAAGGAGAAAATGTCATCGGTGGCAATATCAACATTGATGCGAAGAATGGCTTGATCGTCGCTGTTCCACAGGAAAATAGTAATATCAGTGCGGATTCGAGTGACTTTCGTGGTGGTCAGGTAAAAATCAATGCGAATGGCATCTTTGGCACGCAGTTCCGGAATGCACCAACACCATTAAGTGACATCACCGCCACCGGAAAAGATTCTTCATTAAATGGGACTGTACAGATCAACACCCCTGATATTGACCCCAGTCGAGGATTAGTACAACTACCCACAAATATAGTTGAAACTTTCCAACAAATTGACACAAGTTGTAATCCCGGTAGTAAGCAACGAGCTAGTTCATTTACTATTACAGGGCGTGGAGGATTGCCACAAAGCCCTTATGAGCCGCTACAAAGTCGAGCAGTGATTACAGATTGGGTGACACTCACTGACCCAGAAACACAACATCAGTCTAGCAGAAGGAAGGAGGAGCAGAGAAACACAACAGAGTATTCACACCTCGCCAGTTCTGCCAATCCCCCGACTCAAATTGTGGAAGCCCAAGGCTGGATAGTTGATAAAAATGGTGACGTGGAACTGGTCGCTCAAGTACCAACTGCTACTCCCCACAATCCAGGGTTCAACCCTCCATCTTGCCATAGTTCACACAAATAGTTGGCTTTTTTCGCAACAGTAAGGCGCTGTGTGGAGCGCACAGTAAAAATGCGATTTCTAAATGTCCTTGAGCCTATAGGTTTTAGGGACATAATTCTTCCTGTTTTGTCACCAAAATTAAGTCTCAGAGTCTTGACTTTTTGCCGAATATTACTATTAAGGAGCGTGAAACTTTTTCAACCCGGTCACTTAAATAGCCTCAAAAGTAGATACAGAGACACTTTTACTTTAATAATAATAAATAAAAGATTATAAACTAATAAAAATACACTTTTTCAAGCAAAAAAAGCATGAGTGCTGACCCACTGTTTTATGAAATATTCAAAGAAATACCTGAATTATTCTTTGAACTAATTGGTCAACCAGGAAAAGACCCAAGCATCTATAAATTTAGTGCCTTAGAAATTAAACAGAGAGGTTTTCGTTTAGATGGCTTGCTTTCAACTTTGGAAGCCTACCCCAATGAGCCAATCTACTTTATTGAAGCTCAATCTTATAAAGATGATAATTTCTACAACCAGTTTGTCGGAAAAGTTATTCTTTATTTGACTCAATATCAACCACCCAATCAAGATTGGTACGCTATCGTCATTTATGACACAAAAAGTAATGAAGGAGACTTTCCTGCATACTTGAATTTCTTTTTACCATTTTTACGTCGCTTCTATCTGGATGAACTAGCAAAAACTCCCAATCAATCGCTGGCTGTGGGAGTGATGCGTTTAATAGTCGAGAATAAAAGCAAAGAAAAAACTGGAGAACTTGCAAGACACTTAATTAATCAAGCAAAACTTGAGTTAACTGATATCTTGCACCATTCTCAACAAGGTAAGAGAAACCGGGTTTCTAAACGATAAATTA
This sequence comes from uncultured bacterium, assembly GCA_964246695.1. Taxonomy (GTDB): domain Bacteria; phylum Cyanobacteriota; class Cyanobacteriia; order Cyanobacteriales; family Nostocaceae; genus Stigonema. Next base: position 15,818 of record CAXTSI010000137.1, on the reverse strand, counting down.
AGGGTTTCAGCCTGAATTATTTGCAAGAAACCCGGTTTCTGGTGGTGGTGCAAGATGTAAGTTAACCGATGCCACTTTGGAGGAAAAGGTTTTAGAATTTATTAAAACGGTGGTGATTGATAAGTTTGTTAACTTGAGCCGGGAGGAACTTGAAGTTATGCTGAATTTAGAATCGTTGAGAAAGAGTAAAGTTTATCAGGAAGGTGTTGAGGAGGGTATTCTCAAGACTAAGCTAGAGACGATTCCCAGACTAATGAAGCTAGAGTTAAGCATTGAGCAGATTGCTGAATCCCTAGAGTTAGATGTGGACACTGTAAGAAAAATCGTGTTCCCAGTAAAACCCGCTTGATCGTAAGCTCTCTCGATCAAACCAAGGTAACTACCGGAAATCTCCGGTAGTTACACAAATAGCTTGGCAATTCAAACGACTTGTCTAAATTTCCCTGCCGCCATTTCCTTAAAATATAAATTAAGGCAACCATAGAGGTTATGGAGTTACAAAGATGACCGAGAAAAAGCGTAGAAGAGTACCAAGAGGCGGCAAGATGTTTCCCGATCGCCCTCCCCTTTCCTCAGAAGAAAAAGCCAGACGCGATGCTCTTGATGAAGAATTTGACAGACGTTGTGCGGAAATTTTCCAGCAAGTATACCCGGAATTAGTCTCTGAGCATTACAATTGGTCGATTATGATTGACCCAAATAGTGGAGATTATTGTATTGACCCCGATTCAGAGATTGCTTTCCAAAAAATCCGCTCCCAACACCCTAATGGCAGAATAATGGAAATGCGTCTCAATGAAACAGGTGCCGTTGGCAGAATATGATCTTATTTTTTGCATCATATCAACTTGAATTTTAGTTGTTTTAATAAAGCCTATAGCTCGATAATACCCATCGCGATCGCCATGCTGCCGAAACAACTGTGCTGCTTTTTCTGCATCTCGTACACTTTCCTCTTGACACTCCCCGCCCTGAAAGGGACGGGGATTCTTAAGACATCACTGCCCTAATATCCTTGTCACCAAGGTTCCTAGGCTCAACACGTTCGCACTCCGTAGTGCGTGCTGATATCTCCTTGCAGTGTTTTAGGCGTTTAGAACCCCGTGGTTCAGGTTCCTGGCAGTCCACCAGTACCATACTTTGTATTACTTCGAGCGTTCTATGTTTGACCGTTTTTGCTGCCCCAATGTCTGCATGGTCTATGTGTCCACACTGTACACAAATGAACCGTTCTTTTTCACGGTTAAGCTTGTCTGTGTGACCACAATTTCCACATTCGCATGAAGAAAAACGCGGATTAACCTTAATTACAACCTTTCCTGACTTTTCAGCAAGATACTCGATTTTAGAGGTTAAATCCGTCCATGAGGCGTCAGCTATAGAGCGATTAAGTGCCTTCTTTCTTGATTGTCCGTTTTTTAAAAATCTTCCTGTTGTTTCATCAACTTTTACCTTACAACGTCGAAGCATTCCAGCAACGTTTAGGTCTTCAATGCCAATAGCATCAACGTTCTTGCTGACAATTTTATTGGCAACATACCACTGGTATGCTTGACGTTTATCTGATATTTTCTTATGTAGTCTGCCTACCCGTTGAGCAGCCTTTTTGCGGTTTTTACTTCCCTTCTTTTTGTGGCTAACCCGACGCTGCCTAATCTTTAGAATTCGTCTAGTTTTCTTGTTAGTTGCGAATCGTGGGTTATCAATCTGTTGAAAGTCAGAAAGATGAACAAGTTTGGTCAGTCCCAAGTCTAACCCGATTACCGTTTTTACCTCTGCCAACGGTTTCGGTACGTAATCAGGTACGGTTTTATCCTCAATCCTGAGTGATACATACCATCCATCTTGCCGCTTCCTGACCGTTGCCGCCTTAATCTTAAAACCATCCGGAATAGATCTGGAATCAAAAAACCGCATCCAACCTATCTTGGGTAGATAGATTTTGTTCCCGTCGATTTTGACGCCAGACGTGAAAGTAAACGAAGTAAAGTTTGACTTGTTCTTGAAGGTGGGAAACCCTCGACCTTCAAAGAAGTTCTTGTAAGCTGCATCCAAGCGTCTTACATTTTGCTGTAGCACTGTTGAATCAATTTCACCGAACCAGGGTCTAGCTTTCTTCAAATCTGGTAGTGCGGTTATTTGGACATCGACAGCACTACGACGTGGATTTTTAAGATTACCTTCTTTGTCGAATTTGGAATCTTTCCAAGGTTCTCCCGTTGCACCATTCTTGCTAACAAAACAAGTTAGAGGGCAAGCTTCCGCCTTAGTTCTGATATCGGAATAGTCGCCTTGAATAAATTGGTGATGGTATTGAGCAATCCTATCAGCTAAGTTCCAATTGTAAGTAGAACGCAACATATCGAGCCAATTGTCCATTTTGTTTGACTCAGTATCATTAGGACGTAGCTTGTAAACATAGTTTGTTAGCAAGTTGTATCACCTCCTTCTTTATCTTTATGATATTTATGTTAACATAAAAATATAGCCAATGTTCGACAAAAATGAAAAATAAGAGATTAAGTTTCCGATTGACTGACCGTAGGTATAATAAGATTGTCTTATTGTCGGCTGAACTAGATAGGACTATTACGAGTTTAATAGACGAATGGATTGATAGCTTACCGGAACCAAAAAAACAAAATATCACTCAGCCCTAAAGGGCTTCTGGCAGCTTTCATCCCCTTGTCTAAAGCACGTATGTGTCTTGGAGCTTGGCGTAAAGACACATACTCAAGGGTTTTCAGCTAGCCGTCCTTATAATCTTCCATCTGAGATCGTAATGTAGCACGGTTGAGGTAAGCATCAGCATACTCAGGAGAAAGTTGAATTGCTTTACTATAATCAGCTAATGAGCTTTCATAATTACCCAAATCTTGTTGAGCATATCTCAGATCTTGCACCATTCTCAATAAGACCTAAAAAACCGGGTTTCTCAACCACAAATAAAGGGTCTCAGCCTTGAATATTTGCAAGAAACCCGGTTTTTGATGCTGGTGCAAGATATCAGATATGCATGTCCAGAGTAAGCACCTGCTGGACTTCCTAATCCTCAAATTCTGACAGTTTACTGGAATTACGAATTATTCGGTCACTTTTTCACCCTAACTCATCAGGATTAATACCTAACTCCCTCAGTCGCTCAGCCAAGGCTGCTGCCCGTGCTTCTGCTTTTTCTGCCCGTTGGCGTTCAGCTTCTGCCTGCTGCTGAGCTAGTATCTTTTCTTCCCCATCTGTGGGAATCCAGTTACCCTTGGCGTCATACCAGCGTAGCCATTGACGGTCAATTTCTTGATATTCACCCTGCCATAAGCCCAAACCTATACCCAACCGAGGTATCCAAATCTTCGGTTGTTCTAGGGTTAACTCTTGGTAAAAACCTGAAACCAAGGTAAAAGCTCTTAACTGGTCTGTGTAGCGGTCAAACACAACATAGTAAGAGACAGCTAAGATACGCTCGTAGACTTCCCATTTAATCGGAGGTTCATCAGCTTGGCGATCGCTCAGCCCTAAATCTTCATCAGCAGTACCTGGAGAAAGTAATTCTACAATCACTGTGGGTCTAACCCCTTCTTGCCAAATAACATAGCTCAGGCGCAAGTCGTTGTTGTCATACAGTCGAGGAACTCCCACGACGCCAAACCAATCTGGACGCTTGTACCACAGGGGATGGCGAACGTCATAGTAGAGGTTGAGGTCACTGGCGGTGAATATCTGATCGGGTGAGTAGTCCCGTGGACGAAAGGTAGCACTAAGCAGTTGGGGTTGTAGGTCATGAAACTCGTCGGGCAAACCAGACTCCTGTGGATCTTCGCTAGGTAGATCGTACATGGTAGGCAGAGTTTCTCTGGGAGATCGGGGTGGGTCAGTTTGCTCTGGGGGGTATTTTGCTAGAGACATAGTCCGTATGTAGGGGCGGGGTTCCCCCGCCCTTACAAGAGTGGGGCAACCCTATTTTCACTGTATCGTTCTCTGTGTTCTCTCTCTTGGAAAATTCTGAGCGGAGGAAGCCTCCGCTCAGACTTTCCGCTGCGTCTGTGTGGTTCAATAAATTTTCTCGCAACTTTCTAGCTAAATCGCCATCACTTACTTAAATAGTAATGCCACAACAATCGCGTGGCTACCCCTCTCCAAGGTCGCCAAATCTGGGCAATCACTTCAAGTTCCTTTGGCGAAGGTCGATATTCTAACCGTTTAACCTTCTGTACTGCTATTGCTAAAGCCAAATCTCCTTTCGGCAAACTATCTGGTCGCCGCATTGCCATTAGTAAATATATGTCAACTGTCCAATCTCCGATACCTTTAATCTTTTTTAAAACAGAGCGTACATCCTCGTCATCCATCTTATCTAAGGTAGCTAAATTAATCTGTCCTGCAATAATTGACTGTGCGAGTAAGCGTCCATAAAGAGCTTTTTGCCGACTAAATCCAATTCTTTTAATTTCTGGATCATCAAGTTTGAGAAATAGCTCTGGAATGATTGGTGATATAGTTTCTTGAAGACGAGCAAAAACTGCTTTAGCTGATGCTAGAGAGACTTGTTGTTCCAAAATTATCTGGATAAGCGTTGCAAAGCCCGGTTCACGAACCCAAAATGGTGGTGAACCCAGATCTGCTAGAATGTCAGCTAGGTCAGAATCTTGCACTGCAAGAACGCCCAAAGCTTCAGCAAAGCTTGTCTCAGTCAATAAATCTGGCACTGCTATCAGTTTTGATGTAGCTCCTATTTCTATCATGCTGGTTTTCTGCTGAGGATAACTATTTTGTACAAATACAAGCAAAGGTAAAAAACTATGTCAACAACGCAACTAACAGATTATTTTAACTTTCTCACTCCCGGTGACATTCGGCTAAAAAATTCAAGAATCGGAATTGAAACTATCCTTTACGAATACATTGATCGCGGTCGCACCCCAGAGGAAATTGCCCAAACATACACATCGCTAACCCTAGAACAAGTTTATGCCACAATTCTTTACTACCTACAAAACAAAAACACTATCAGTGAATACATGAAAAATTGGATAGAACACGGTCACACAATGAGGGAAGAACAGCGCCTGTCCCCCCCTCCAGTTTCGGAAAAGCTACAGCAACTGAGAGCAGAAAGAAAAGCTAAGAAACAAGTAAATGAGTCTGAAATATCTAATCGATGAAAATGTAAATCCTCTCTATCCCAATCAAATTAGACAGCGAGAACCTGATATCATCAAAATAATTAAAAATTAAAAATTAAAAATGCAAAATTAAAGACCCACCGAATAAATACGTTCGCGTGTAGAATTAGAGAAAATACTTTTTTGTTTTCCATATTTAAAAACAGGGGAACGTGTACCTTAATTAAAAATTATTTCTAAATTTTTAATTTTTAATTTAAAAAACGGTTATCAAGGTGGTGGGCGAACCGGAAACGCCACCAAAAAGCACACTCGATCCAGAAATTCTTTGCTGGTGTGAAGATCGTAATTTCGTACTAGTACATGACGGCGGAAATAACGCTACCATCTCCAACAGCCAAAACCCTTGTATTTCAAGCTTTTTAATTTTTAATTTTTAATTTTTAATTCCAAGGGAGCGGTACTGGTAACAAATAACCGGACTTCCATGCCAGTACACTTGACTCATATCTTGCACCAGCATCAAAAACCGGGTTTCTTGCAAATATTGAAGGCTGAAGCCCTTTATTAATCGTTGAGAAACCCGGTTTTTTAGGTCTTATTGAGAATGGTGCAAGATCTGAGTTGAGGGATCGCATTGCACAAAATCGCCATGTACCAGGAATTTTTATCCTGAATCCCAATTTAAAAGCATTGGCGAAAATTTAGAAGAATTAATCTTAGCTGCCCTTGCATCTAAGGCTAATGAATATCAAGACCGCATTGTTTACCTACCCCTACCTTAGTACAGGATTGCGATCGCTCCCGCGTGTACGCCTCTTCTACTGTCAAGCCAGTTCTGCTGCCATTGTAATAAAAATCTGCAAATTCTGCCAACAGCTATCCAAGATGGAGTTATTGTAGAGTCTATATCTCTGAAAGCCGTTGCCACTCAACAGCCTATACATGACAACTCCGCTGCATGGACTCATTCTCCTCACGCAAGACCGATTAACTAACCTAGTTTACATCCCTTCAAAACAAGGCTACGAAGTGCGGGAAACAGTGGCAATCAAGACTATTGCCAAAGCTCAACGCTATCAGTTGCTGCCGCAAATGGTTGCCCTTGATGACTATATCTTTATTGGTCTTAATGAAGACAAAAAATCATTGGTAGTGCGGCTAGATGCTCCTACTTCCATATTACCACAGCGTCCAATAGCTAACTCTTTAAGCAAATCTTTTGGACGGCTTGGTGCTATAGGCACAGACGGCGAACATCTTTTGATTGCTGCTGAGGGTTCGCTGATTTTGCTTGAACGCAATTTAGAAATCCTTGACCGCGTTCAACTCATTACTCATAATTGGTTTGGTTCAGAAAATAAAAATGCTCATGATATTCTTGTCCATCAAAATGTATTTTATTTGCTACAGAATATTGTATCGACTACCTTTATCTTTAAAGTTACTATAGATAATCATCAAAAACTTCACATTACCAGAAGTTGGGAAATTCAAGATATTTATCCTCATTTAGACAGACAGTGGCTCAACCCCGAACTAGGGCAATGGGTTGTCATTCAGTCTAGTTTCGCTCAAGGAAATTATCGCCAAAAAGCACATATTTTTCCTCTCGAAGGAAGAGAAAGACTAGCATTGCAAACTCTCTATCCAGTCAGAAACAGTGTAACATCAAGTAGAGGTCTTGAGAGCTTCAAAATTCTCAATGCCACAAAAATATCACCAGCTTGGGCAATTATTAGTCAGACAGCAGAGTGCTATTTAGTGAAAATAAACAGTAATAATTATAGAATTCAATTTGATGAAAAGCTGCAGATGGAAATAGCTATTCGAGGTGAGGCTAGAAATTGGCAACTGCTGAAGCAGGATAATTACATATTTATCTTAAACTCAACTCAGGAGCGATCGCCTGGTTTTTTAAGTTGGATAAGAGAGCAAGTCAGCAACACTTTAGTTATTGTTGATGTTCAACAAAATCCACAAGTTATTCTACAGCAGAACTTGCCATCTGATAATACACCAATTCTAAGTTGTTTGCCGTATTAAATAAGTATGTAAAAATTTTGAACAGATAAAATGGGAGCGTTTCTACTTTTGGGCGAACGCTTCTGTGGGTAAATTAGTCATAGGTCTTTTGCGATACCGCCACATCACAAAGGCGGGAGATTGGGCAGGTGGAATATCTGAGTTATGTTACACCTGTGCGATCGCCCTTTTATTCCTATTTCTTCAACTGCTGCACAAACGCAGTATGTTCCGGTGACTTCAACCCCGCTTGCACTACCTCTAACACTTGCACCATCTGATTGTTTAACAGTGCCTCCACCGCCAACCACAAACCCGGAAACACCTGAGAGCGAATAATTCCATCTGCACCGGGAGATAGCAATCGATAGTCGCCATCGATTAGGCAAAACCATTCAATTTGATTCTCGTAGGATTGCCAGATTACGTACTCCAACACCCCATTACGGCGATAAACTTGCTTTTTACTGCCTGTATCAATCGCCACACTACTTGCAGCAATTTCAACAATCAATTCGGGAGATCCTTCAATGTAACCATCGCTGCTTAAACGGGTTTGTCCTCCCGCGTCCGGTTCAATAAACAGCACTGCATCTGGCTGGGGTTCGTTGTCTAGATCTAGTCTGACCGTCGGTTCAACGCTCAAGTCAACACCGTCCGTCAGTGCTTGATAGACTCCTAACCAAGTTATGATTCGACTGTGGGGTTTGCCATGTTGCTCATGTCTTAAAGGAGATGCCACGTAAACGATTCCTTCAATCAGTTCTGCTTTCTTGATATGGGGTGCAGCCGCATAACGCCGCTCAAATTCAGGGCGAGTTAGGCGATCGCCACTTTCAAGTGGGGGCAGATGTCTCTGGGACGAATTGGATTGTGTTTCGGGTAAGTACTCTCTAACCATTTGCCAATCCTTGGAGTTGCCGGATACTTCTGACTTTAGCAAACCACAGTTATCAGTTGCCAATACATCTTTTTTTTATGAACCGCCAAGATGAGCAACGGATAGGAACGGATGTAACGGATTATGACATCGGTGGAACGACGATATTAAGCATCCGCTATATCCGCTACAACATCCGTTGCTCAAGAACGCCAAGAAAAGTAAGAGAGTATTTCACGAATTATTTAGGAATGTTATCACGAATTAACTAGACTTACCTGCGATCGTGAATGCTGCCCAATAATAAGGGTGATTGTAAAGCTTTTCATCTGCTGGCATTTTACTAATTCTATACAGTTCCGTTGCTAAATGTGCCCTAATTCTTAATCCTTCTGGCGGCAGTTGATTCAGCAAATCTTCATACCATTTTTTCAGTTCATTAACAGTCACTTCCTTCAGCCATTCCGTTGCTGTTGACAAAGCAGTAGCTGGCGATTTATTTTGCTGAATTTGTCGGTAAAATTCTATCATCACCAAGGCACTGGCAGCAGATTCTACAGTCCATAGGGTACTTACTACATGAGAAACTCCCTGAAATATCAAACCACTGACTAAACCCACATACTCAGTGGTGATAGTTTCGTTAAGATTTATGGCGGTTTCGCAAGCTGAGAGGGTAACAAGGTGATAATTCGCGATTTGATGAATGCAAATTTCTTCTAGAGTTAGTTTATCCTCACCTGCTAATACTAATTCTGATTGAGGAGGATTACTAAAATTATTGATTCCATATCCGGTAAAATGAAATATATTGTAATTATTATTATATAAATAATTTTCTATCTGCTTTTTAGTAGCTTTTGCTCCTTGAATGCGTTTGACACTATCGAACATCAGGCTAACAGCTTCAGTTTCAAGTTTGGCAAATTTTAGTGGGGGATAACCTGTGCTGTTGGGATTTTCCACACTAAGTAATGCCTGGTTGTGGTGCCATAAGGGTTCCGATTGTAAAGACAACCCTAGTTGGACGCTAGGTAAATAGGTAATTGTGAAATTAGACTCCAGAATTTGTCCCTCTGCGTAATAGCCATTATTGTGAATTCTCTCTTCGTCTGAAGGATAGGAGAGATGGAAAAGGGCGTGTAGAGGAAATCTGTGTAACTCACCATGGGGAATTAAAATCAGATGGGTGATATCTTCAAGTTCATGTACGATCGCACCAATGTTGAGGATATTCTTCAGCTTGAATAGCCTCTGTTCCATATCTGCTTGCCAGGAATGCTTGCTTTTGTTTTGTCTGTCTTGAGGACTACGATATTCCTGATATTGTTGATTCCAATCTTCCAGCCAATCTTCAAATTCCACTCTTCGTCCTACCGCTTCGGGTAGGGGCATGTCATCAATGGCTGCTACATTTAGTACAGGTGTAAAGACGGGGATAGGTTCTGGGGAATTGTATTTGAGGATGAAAATGCGTAAGGTGCAAGGACTGATATGCCAATAAATAATCGCAGTTGTGGGATTGAGTAGTTTTTGAATTGAGGCATAGTCAGGTGAGACAATCTCATCACTCCAACCGAAAAGCAGCCAGGATAAACAAGCATTTTTGCTGTGTTCGGCAATTTCTAGGGCTTGCGCTAACTCACCTAACTGCACGGCTATATCAACTGCTAATTGCCCAAAACCTGCAAATTTCAGTGCGATCGCTTTTTTGCTGTCATCGTTGCAATTGGGTTCACTCAGCAACCATAGTAATAAATCTTTAGCGCATTGCTGAAATTCTTGTGCTAAGTCGGTTTCTCCCAAACCCAACAAAGCTTTGATCAGGTTTTGCAAAACCTCTAGGTGCAACTGGGGAAACGCTTCTTGCGTGAGGGTTGTGAGTGCCTGATAGTACTCACGCACTGCCAACCCCCAATCATCGCGAGGTGTAGGATGTCTTTTTCCTCGGTCGTAGTAAGCATTGCCAAGTAAGAGATGCAACCTACCCCACCCTTCTGGGTGAGTGTCTTGGTAAACATATTTCAACCCTTCTTCAAAGCAAGCTATTTTCCCCTCATCACCGCGCTGGTTCAAAGCTGGATTTGTTGCAGCTATATGACTATAAAAACTCAGATGCGAGTCACAATTAACTGCATTTTCTGCTGCAGTTCCTCGACTAATCCAAGCTTCCCAGTAGTCAAGTTGGATTTGCAAAGCATTGTCATAAGAGGCGATCGCTGCTTCAAATCTTCCCAAATAAAATAGCGTCACACCTCGGTTGTACCAAGCTAAGTGGAAGTCAGGGTTGATTTCCAGGGCTTTGTCGTAGTACGGGATCGCATCAACACGGCGTCCGAGGTTTTCTAATGCTACAGCTTGGTTGAACCAGGCTAAGTAAAAATCAGGTCTAATTTCAACAGCTTTCTCCCACGATAAGATGGCATCATGCCAACGCCCTAAAGAAGCTAGCACCACACCTTTATCTATCAAGACTTCGTGAAGATCGGGGTTGATTTGGATCGCGTGGTCGTAAGATGCGATAGCGGACTCCACACGTCCTAATTTATCCTGTACACTTCCCAAAGCGTACCAACCTTCGTGGTAGTCAGGGTTAATTTCTAGAGCTTGCTCAAAGGAGGAGAGTGCATCTTCTAATTGCCCTAAATTAGACAGTTCCACACCTCGATTGTACCAAGCTAAGTAAAAGTCTGGTTGAATTTCTATGGCTCTGTCGTAGGAGGCGATCGCATCATGAGTTCGTCCGCTCACAGCCAGGGCTATGCCTCGGTAATACCAATTTTCATGGTCTTCTGGTGCAACCAGCAGTGCTTGGTCGTAACTAAAAATTGCATCCTCTGGAGACCCTAACTTCAGCAGTGCCAAACCCTGACTAGACCAAGCTTGGTAGTAGTCGTGCTTGATTTCTATAGCTTTGTCGAAGGAGGCGATCGCATCTTCAAAGTTTCCTAATTCACCTTGAGCTGTGCCCCGATTATACCAACCTTTGTAGAAGTTGGGTTTAATCTCAATTGCTTTGTCGTAAGATGCGATCGCCTTGGCAAAATCTCCCAAGTAAAACAGTGTCAAGCCCCGGTTAAACCAATATTCGTATGAGTGGGGGTTAATTTCTATGGCTTTGTCGTAAGATGTGATTGCTCCAGATAATTCGCTCCTCTTAACTTGCTGAAGACCTTGGTAAAACCATGTTTGTGACCGTTCTAGATGAGTTTGGGATTGAGAGATCGTTTCCATTCCCAGTCCATTCGCAAGTTGCTGGGCTAAATCGCTACTCTGTTCCAACCTCACAAACAACTCATCCAAAGTGACAGCTACGTCTGGCTGTAAAGCAAAATCATCCGATTGAGTTAAATCTCCTGTTTCCAGGGTTTGTTCTACCCACGCTTGATCTTCCTGTGATGGAGATGTCATCATAGGTACAGGCGAGGTAGTTTCGGTATCTAGATTATACGTCAACCCTTGTTCTAGAGGGCTTAAAAGCGATGCATCGACTGTGCTTTCTACAAGAGAGTCATTCTCATGATGCGGTTCGCTTAAGTTTCGTGTTAACAGGCTTGTGCCAATATCATAGGCAAGTTCTCCAATTTTCCCAATCCCAAGTTCACCTAGCTGCACCATCCGGCTTGCTAACTCATTATTTGGCGCGGGTGACATTAGCAATCTTTCACCAAAGTTAAGTAGCCAATCTATCCAGCGCTGAGTACTGATCCGATTTTCCATGCGTTCCAGATACTTCAGTGCCCACTGTTGCCCTCGTGCTTGATGCACACCTTCCAGCAGTTGCGTAAACAAAAATTCCAGATCCGAGTTTGTCAGTTCTGGTGCTTGTGCTACCTTCTTTATTCTAGGGTTTAGAGAAGGAGTCTGCTTTCTACCAAAAAAGAACCTCAAAAACTTTTTGAGGCAATCCACTAGCCACTTGAGCATCTCCGGCACTCTTGGATGTTGTTCATCATAGATTTTAGGATTTTAGCGATCTCTGTCTGAAAAAATCATGATTTACGTAAAAAATCCCTAGATTCACAGAGGTAATCCGAGTTTTTTTACTGTCGTAGCTTTCAAAAAGATACACAGACACAACAGAATACCACATACAGCTATAGAGTTGCTCGGCGATGCTGCAATCCGGTTCAAGTAGGGCAGTGGAGATTTTACACGTGTAGAGACGTTGCATGCAACGTCTCTACATAGGTTGATAGTAGGTAAACAACTACTGAACCGTATTGGGCTATACTGCTATTTTCTTATAAATATGCCTAAACCTTGAGGTTGAGGCAGGAATCGCGCTCTCATCAACCTTCTGATATCAAATCCGGTTGATTGCACATGGTATTTGTAGGGGCACAGCAGTGCTGTGCCCCTACCGTTTGTGTGTTCATTTAACCGGATTTGATATGACTCCCGAACCACTAGAAAATAGGACGATCGCATTGACAGAAATAGTCAAGTATGAAGTGGTAACGGTAGGGCTGCGGAGCGCAATATTCATTTGGGTAGACCACCTTACCGTAGGGGCGCGGTTTCCGCGCCCTTACCACGTGGTCAATTCTACGAGATGAAACGACCGAATTCCGTTATACACATGACGATCAATTTGTATAGTGCTTAAGTCCGATAAAATTACCTATCTTGTAGGGCGGACGGTAAATATTTTTGTTTACCTACTTACGAATTAGTACAATTGCTAAAAAAAATATATAATATAAATTAAACCATAATCTCCGAGAAATTACTTGATCTAAAAACACTTTTTTCTGAAAGTTTTTGAAAAGATTCGTGGACGCTTTGACTACGCCTTTGAAAGTCGGATTCTGGAGCCAAGAATCCCCAAAGCATAACGGCATGGGAGTGTCAATCAAACCTCATCCGCTTATCGGTGGGGTTCTCTCGAATCCTGACTTCCGGCTTCTGGCTCCTGATTATCAGCATAGAATTGATTTAGCAATGCCTGAATAATTATTTGTGGATCATTTGTCTCAATTCCCAATTGTTGAGCAACTTGCAGGCGTAAGTTTTCATCGTGTTGCAACATCACGGATAACTGCTCTACGGTGACGGTTTGTAATTCTCCTTCAGGAGGGTTTTCTACATTTCCTGCTTCCACATATTCATGAGAGGTTTGTGCGGTCGGAAAAGTTGCTGGTTCAGCGTCTGGTCCTTCATACTCCCATATTGGCTCGCCACCTTTGCGTGTCAATAGCTGCATCCCAATATTATAGGCAACGTCTCCAACTTCCCCAACACCCAACTCACCGAGATTCACCATTCGGGAAGCGACCTCATTATTGGGTGTAGATGCTGCTAGCAATCTTTCACCAAACTGGTGCAACCACTCTACCCAGCGTTCAGTAGAAACGCGGTGTTCAATATTATGCAGCCACTTCTGTGCCCAGGCTTGTCCTCGTGCCTGATGCACTCCTTCCAAAAGTTCCATAAATAGAAATTCCAAATCTGTATCATTCAGAGGTGGAGGCACTTCTTTTTGAACATTCCCCTTAGCTTTTGCAGGAGTCGGTTTACCGCCAAACAAGCGTTGAAAAAATTTTTTGAGCCACTGAATAAGCCGTTGGAGCATTTACCGCACCCTTAAGAGTTGGTTACCTTAAGATTGTAGCTATCTCTTACGCAGGTCTGCACGCCAGTCGTAGCGCTATTGAATTGAATAAAATTCTTTGCCAACTAAGGAAAACACCCACAAGCCATGCTCCTACGGTTAAAATGGTTAAATCCCCTTTCCTCAACTGGGTGGGACTCATCAACGCTGCTTGGCATTGAAATCTTAAATCCATGTCTTATGAACCCCTGCACCACAAGTACCGCCCAAAGACTTTTGCTGAACTGGTGGGGCAAGAGGCGATCGCTACTACCCTCACCAACGCTATCCGCGCTGCCAAAATTGCTCCTGCCTATTTGTTTACTGGTCCCAGAGGAACGGGGAAAACTTCTAGCGCCCGCATTCTCGCAAAATCGCTCAATTGTCTCAAAAGTGACAAACCTACCCCTGAACCCTGTGGCGTCTGTGCTGTCTGTCAGGGAATCACTAAGGGCTACTCTTTAGATGTCACAGAAATCGACGCCGCCAGCAACACTGGTGTCGAAAATGTCAGAGATATTATCGAAAAAGCACAGTTTGCCCCAGTACAGTGTCGCTACAAGGTTTATGTCATTGATGAGTGCTTGACGGGAGACTCGTTGGTGCAAACCAGTGAGGGAGTAATGCGGATCGATAATCCCAACATTAAAGGGAAAAAAGTTCTTAGCTATAACGACTCATCAGGCAAGTGGGAATTTAAAAAAGTTCTCAGGTGGTTAGACCAAGGTGAACGTCAAACGTTGGTTCTCAAGACAACTAACCATGAAATCAGGTGTACTGGCAATCACCTAATTAGGACAGATAAAGGATGGATAGCAGCAAAGGACGTAAAAGAAGGAGCGAAGATACTATCCCCTGTGAATGTGGATGTGGAACCCTCATCTATAAATTTGGCACAGATGGGCGCATCTTACTTTTCACGGGATCTGGAAAACCTCTCTCCAAACCTCTCTCCTGCAAGGAGAGAGGCTTTACCTGGCCCGAACCTTAAAGGGAAGGGGGCTGGGGGGTTAGGTTTTGCGTTGGTTTTTCCACATGACGTGACTCGTCAGATGGGCGCATCCGGCGATTTGCTCCTGGACACCAGTTCAAAGGCAATACATACCACTACATATCGATGGGCGCACACACCAGTAGAAAATGGTTGGCAGACCTCAAACAGTATTCCATCCCAACAATGGACTACAAGTTTGGAAACGGTAGAATCTGTTCACCTCGCTGGGGTTGAGCGAGTTTATGACATAGAAGTTGCTAATAATCACAATTTTGTCGCTAACGGGCTTCTAGCGCATAACTGTCATATGCTCAGTACACAGGCATTTAATGCGTTATTAAAAACACTAGAAGAACCGCCAAAACACGTAGTTTTTGTCCTGGCAACAACTGACGCGCAACGGGTATTGCCAACAATTATCTCCCGGTGTCAAAGGTTCGACTTCCGGAGAATCGCGTTACAGGCGATGGTGAAGCATTTAAGTACGATCGCCTCCAAAGAAAACATTAAAATCACGGACGAAGCCGTAACCTTGGTAGCCCAAATTGCTCAGGGAGGATTGCGGGATGCGGAAAGTCTCTTGGATCAGTTAAGTTTATTGTCAGAGGAAGTGACGCCAGACCGAATCTGGGATTTAGTCGGGTCGGTAAGCGAACGGGACTTGCTCTTACTCTTGCAGGCGATCGCCTCTGACAAACCCGAAGCTGTTCTTTCCTGCACGCGCAAAATTCTAGATCGTGGTCGGGAACCTCTAACTATTCTCCAGAATCTCGCCGCCTTCTACCGCGATTTACTCATTGCCCTCACTGCACCAAGCCGCAACGATTTGGTTGCTTGTACTCACAATACCTGGAAAGAACTCGTTGATTTCGCCCAACACTTGGAAATGAGTACAATTTTGGTGGGACAACAACAGTTGCGAACCGCTGAAGTGCAACTGAAAAACACCACCCAGCCACGTTTATGGTTAGAGGTAACATTACTAGGATTGTTACCCTCAGCAAATATTACTGCAAAGCTTGATAATAGTAGGAGTGCGGTTTGGACGCCTAAGGTTTCGCCGCCGCAAAACACAGGGGAAAACAGGTCAGTAACAAACCGTGAAATACTAAACGGATCGCCAACCCCTAATACATCCGAAAACAATTCCCCACAGGTACACGAGAATACCCCAAGTAATTCTTCTTTCTCCTCATCTCCCCCCACTCC
>CAXTSI010000136.1:0-17799 GCA_964246695.1 uncultured bacterium | reverse complement strand
TTATTAAATTTTTTTTTGGTGGGGCTGCCCCAACAAATTCTTTTTTTGGGGGTGCAGTGCCCACCCTACGTATATTTCAAAAATAAAATAGTCTGACTATAGCAAAAATAAGCAGGGCTTGAGCCACTGAACAAGCCTCACTGATTTGAGGGGTATTCAAAGGTAAAGACCCTGCTATGAGATATTACGACTGTCTTTTATCCGTTTAAGCGACTACTAATCATCGCAACCGCATCCGTACTTGTCTTTATCTTTCTTTTCTTTTTTCTTTTTTTCTTTTTCCTTGTCGTCTTCGCATTCGTAGCCGCCACCACCAGCTAGGATTTCTTCTTCGCTGATAGTAAGCTCAGTAAACATTGGTATTATGAGATTCGTTTTCATTTGCTTTCATTCCTGATAACTTTTGAGTTCAATTGATGAAACTTATCTAGAACAAATATTTTTATTCCAGATTGTTCACTTTTTTAAGATTATCATTTATTTTTTCAAATACACGGCTTTTTATATTGTCATTAAGTATTCATATATATGTAATTTGCCAGAAAATCATCTACGTCTTCAGGCATAAGGAACAGAAATGCTATATATAAAGCGTAGTTCAAGACTGAGTATTTTTACGTTAGTTGCTTTTCCGGCTTACCTGATTAGGCAGCAGGAGCAGCAATCACATTATTTTTATTTATGTAAATAAAAAATATATTGCAATCGAGACTAATGCTATTTACAAAATGCAATCACTGTATTCGGATTACTCATTTTTTAATAATTGACTATCGCATATATTGAAGTCAATAAAATCCTGTTTGTAGTTAAATTAATAGTAGTATCTAGCTAAAAACTTGATGGTGTTAATTGAGGACTGGGGAAAAATTGCCTAGTTAATGATATATATGGCAGTGAAAACTACAAGTCTATTAAATTTAAGTTTTCAGCAATTTTTTATAACACACTTGTTTATTGCTCATGCATAGTGACCCCAACCCAGCTTTTCTCACGAGAGTCCAAAGTGACGAGTTTCTCCCGGACATCAGTTTTTGGACAACACTTGGCGGCTTATTTCTCATCGGAACCGTTGGCGCAGCTTTCACCCTAGCCGCCGTCATCAAGTACAATGTCACGGTTAAAGCCCCCGCCACCGTCCGCCCTTCTGGGGAAGTACGGCTTGTGCAAGCTGCCCAATTCGGGACTGTCAAAACTATTTTGGTCAAAGAGAATCAGGTGGTGAAACAGGGAGATGCGATCGCCACCATCGACGACTCCCAACTGCAAACCAAAAAAAGCCAAATCGCTGGAAATATCCAGCACAATCAGTTACAACTCGTGCAAATCAATGCCCAACGCAAGGCGCTACAAACTCAAGTCACGGCTGAGTCCAATTCGATGCAACAGGCAATAGTATCCGCGCAAGCTGACCTGAGTCGCAACCAACGAGACTATCGAGACAGGCAAATTACAACTCAGACAGATGTACAAGAAGCAGAAGCATCTGTTGAATTAGCAAGGGAGGAACTGAAGCGCTATCAGCAACTAGCAAACACTGGGGCGATCGCAGGTCTACAGATCAAGGAGAAAGAACAAACTTTCAAAGCTGCTGTTGCTAAACTTGAACGCGCTCAAGCTAGACTTAATCCCAGTGCTGCAAATGTGGCGATCGCAAAACAAAGCATTGGTCAGGAAAGGGCAAAGGGCGAATCTACCCAAGCGACATTGAACAAAGAACGAGAAGAGTTGCTGCAGCGACAAGTGGAAATCCAAAACCAAATTAGCAACGCTCAAAAAGAACTAAAACAAGTCCAGACAGAACTAGAAAAAACTGTAATTCGCACAACTCAGGCAGGTACTATCCTAAAACTGGAACTGAGAAACCCAGGTCAGGTGGTGCGTCTTGGGGATGCGATCGCCCAAATTGCCCCGGGTAATGCCCCTTTGGTAGTAAAAGCTCGTGTTGCCGCTCAAGATATTAGTAAGATTAAAGTCTGTCAAGCAGAAGAAGTTTCAGATTGTCAAGAGGGTAAAGTGCTTTTGCTGATTTCTACCTATCCTTACCCGGATTATGGGACACTTAGGGGTGCTGTTAAAGCCATAACTGCTGATGCCATTACACCTCAAAGTAATTCTGCTGCAACTGCGCCTTACTTTGAGCTAACAATCCAACCAGAAAAGCTTTATTTGGAAAAAGGTAGTAAATCCTATCCCATTACATCAGGGATGGAAGTTACAGCAAACATAATTTCTAAACAAGAGACAGTACTAACATTTATTCTTAGAAAAGTCAGACTGCTAACGGATCTATAGACCAATAAGGTTCAGTAGTTGTTTACCTACCTTCAACCTATGTATAGCAATCCTAAATGATTCGTCAACGCAGAGAAACCCGGTTTCTTAAAGAAACCGGGTTTCTGAGGCAATGGAAGTTCACAATTCAAATAGGATTGCTATAGAGATGTTGCAGTGCTTGCTCGATATCAGCCTAACCTGATATCTTGCACCATTCGATAGTTCGTGTAGGGTGGGCACTGCCCACCAACGCAACAATAGGCACGATCGGTCAATGGTGGGCGATGCCCACCCTACAAAAATAGCGTTATTGCAACTGGTGCAAGATGTGAGTAACGCAACTTCACAGAATAACTCTTTTAGCCACACATTGTATCAACTCATTCTTACCCAGGAAGTCAGCCTCCAAATACCAATATACAAAATCCCAGCAATCAAAGCTCCTAAATTCAATTTCACAGAACTCTTGAGCAAGTCTAGACTTTGAGAAGAGCGAGTTTGCTGTGTTGTAGTTTTGATTTTTTGCTTTGTTTGAGCGAGATTTGACAAGGCTTGGCTTTTTAACTCTTGAGGGCTTTTACCATCTAATAAACGACCTTGGCGCTTGAAATTATCTTCTATCTCTTCAGGTTTTGCTTGGCTTAGCTGCTTTTGAAACTGCTCTACTTGAGACATTTGTTGGTTATATTGGGAATTAATTTGAGATAAATTTATGTAATTCAACCGTATAGTGTTAGCGATTCCTAAAGGAATTAATACGATAAACAATACTCCCAACAATAAAGTTAACCAAGATAAAAACTTTAATAAAGTCAGTTCTCTTTTACCTCGGTCATAAAACTTTCCACTAAATACCAACACTAACCCAATTAACGATAAGGGTACCCGCCCAACCAATGCCTCCATTGTGTGGAATTCCCAAGCAGGGTTCATAAATTTTGGCGGAATAAATATCTCAATTACGTCAAATAAAGCTAATACAAGCAAACCGTAGCCTAGCCAACGCCAAAGATTTATTGACCCAAGCAGAAACCTTAGTGTATTGCGCAATTCCACGTAGCGTGATTCCATTTCCAAGTACTTTGATTCCATTTGCAAGTACTTTGGTTCAACTAATTCCTGGTTGTCTAACTCATGCATGATTTGTTCTGTGAATCTAAAGATTTATATTACAGCAGTTTTCAATTGAATTGACCACATTGTCAAGGCGGGGAAACCCCGCCCCTACGGTTATATTGTGGTCTATTCAACTGAAAAGTTGCTGTAAACTTCTTGCAAAAGTCTTGGTGTTCTTCTTTGCGACTTTGCGTGAGACAAAAAATTATTTATGCAAGACTAAAAATCAGGGTTTCGGAAATCGGGGTCGCCACCACTGATACCAGGAAAACCAAGCCTTTTCCAGGATTTGGTAAGCAGCATCCGTTGAAGAATTTTGTAAAGGAACCGAAAAATGTGCCCAGAGACAGCGTTTGTCTAAAAGTAGCTCTTGATTTTGTAACACAGGTACTAGGCGCTCAAGGCGCACGTCTTCTAAGTACCGATTTCTTCTAAACTGTATATGGGTGAAAGTGCTACCACCCCGTGGATTGATACAAGCACTTAAATAGGCTCGCTTTTTGTCAACCCCAAGACCGTAGTAGCCTACTCCCTCTCGCTGACGCACAATAGCAGAAGATGGTCTGTTTGTATACGAATGTATGAGGGAATTAACATCAGCGTTGTACAAATTATGCAAATAGCGCATTTCGATATCTAGGGTCAAGTCGTTTTCAATAAATCGATAATGCTGATGAGCAATTAGTTCTGGATGTTCGACTGTTGGCTGTTCTAAGGCGATCGTTGCACTTAACTGCCATTGTGGTAAAGGTACTTTTTCTGGAAAAACAAAGGCAGTCTCTTTTGATTTATCTAAGTGAGGAAGCAGGATAACTTTTCCCAAAACCAAAATGGAACTGCCAAAAGTGAGTGCCAAAAGCCAAATGCGAAATTGTTTCCAAAGAAACATCACTTTAAGTACTCAATAAGATTTTGATTTTCAGTTTGATTTATACAAAGTAAAAACTGACAGAAGCAGCCAAAAAGTAACACGGCAATCATGATAAATATCAAAGAACCATCGCCATCATGCCAGTATTCAAATGCTTGTTGCTGACTTTTTGCTACTAGAATAGCCATCAGGGCAATCCTTACCCCATTCACAATAAATCCTAAGATAGCAGCTACAATTGGTACAATAATTTTTTGCTGCCAATTTAGGGGAAATATTAAGATAAAAACTCCTGCAAAGGTGAGCAAAAGGATAATGACACTTTTTCCAGAACAACCAGTAAGTACTTCAACACCTCCTGTTTGGAGAGCAATATTGACTCCAGAAAGAGAAGCTTGAAAGCCTGCATACCAAAGAATGTAAGCAGCAAACTTGGCAGTCAGGGGTGAGATATCAGTTGCGTTTATGGATAATGCTGTATTTGCACTTAAATAAAACAGAGCAAGTAGTGCTTTCCAGTATTGCTTTAATCCTTTAAAACCAGAAGCCAGTAGGGCAAGACCGATACCAGAAATCAAAGGTGAGAGTAAAAATAAGCCACCAAAATTTATCGGACATGCACTATTAAGAAATATCAAAGCGATGAGTGATAGACCCGAAAAACTAGAAAATATTCCACTTTCTAAATTTAAGCTGTGGCGCTTTTCCCAAACTAGAAAAGATGCTGCTGCAAAAACCACAAGACTGATGCCTAAGAAGTCAACATTGTTATCTCTCAAAAATAGAGTTAGATGAATCGCAATTAAGCTTGCTCCTATTCCTAATAGCCAAAAGTCGGCATTTTTTAATGGTCTTGTGGCAGTCATTCGCTTTCCCCCTGCTTAAAAATTAAAAATTAAAAATTACAAACCCCATAAATAAATTTACTTGCGCTGAATAATGTTGCTCCGCTTTTTTGTTTTCCATGTTTAAAAACAGGGTCACCTGTATCCAACTTCCTTCATTCAAAATCCTGAACGTAAATTTTTAATTTTTAATTTTTAATTTTTAATTCAAAAAATGGTCATTTTTAGGGATATCATATGACTGTGTGCGCATCAGGTTGTTAACCTACACTTTCGCTTTAGCCTTCTTTTGCTGCTTGAATGTCCGGCATAAATTTGCACCAAAAATAATCGCTGTTAATGAACCCAA
This sequence comes from uncultured bacterium, assembly GCA_964246695.1. GTDB lineage: Bacteria > Cyanobacteriota > Cyanobacteriia > Cyanobacteriales > Nostocaceae > Stigonema. The sequence goes on along the minus strand of CAXTSI010000136.1, from coordinate 12,341 downwards.
GATACTCATAGGTTCGGGGACAGGAGAGATGGTGTTGGTAAAACTTCCAGAGTCTGCGCTAGTATCTCCAGTAGTGACTAAAAAATAATTTGTCCCTCCTTTTAAAGGTACGCTATCGTTGTTACCGTAATATGAGGAACCGGATACATATGTATCTCCAGATAGAACGTTAGTATTTGGTTGACTGAAGTCAAAGCTGTTCTGGTACAAGAACAAAGAAGAATAATAGTTGAAATTATCAGTTTTACTTGCCAACTTGTAATCACCATCAGTGTTGACAGAGAATTGATATGAGCTATAAGGAACAACAACACCACTAAGAGTTGTAGAAGGGTTATTATAATCAGGGCGATTCCAAGTGGGTTGATTTAAAGTAGTGCCTGTATAGGTTATATCAGCCATTGATGGTGCGGCAGTTCCAAGAGTGATAAATGCGGCACTAACAATAGTCATCCCTACCTTTTTCTTCATGTTTGAAATAGACATCTGATTAATTCTCCAACCAAAAGTGAATGTTTATCGTTGGCATATACAAGTTTATTGTTTTGGAATTTTATCAAAAGCAATTTGAGCTTGGAAAAAACCAAAACCAAGCCTGCGATTTGAAGATGTTGTTAACGAATAAACATGTAGGGTGGGCACTGCCCACCAACCTTTCACAAGTAGTTTCCTATAAAAACTCTTCCTTTTTATACCAAACTTCCTTAAGATAGCAAGGGTAAATCTTCTAGAAGTTCAGTAAATATACTAGATAATGCAAAATTCGCTCTTGGGTAAGTAAAAATTTCGCAGAATCAGCGCAAACTTGCTCAATATTCAACTCAGCCCAATATCCCCCACCCGATCTTTTTTCTCTGTGTTACGCCAGTCGCCTAGGACTGGCTCACCCTCCTGCAACGCTGGCTCCTCTGTGTCTCTGCGGTTAGTAAGTGATTTTTAAAACCACAGAGGCGCAGAGAACACAGAGAGAAGTCTGAGCGCCGGCTTCCGGCGCTCAGAACTTCGGTGGTAAGAGGTCAGCCCCTTCGGGTTCGTCTAAGGTAACAAGTCAAAAGTCAAAAATCACTTATTTTCTTGAGTTATTATTTACCTTGACAATCCAATAAGCTTGCTGTTATTAACGTTTACTCCCTGAAGATCCCCCCAACCCCAATACGGTTCGGATAAGATAAATTACCTTCCGACATCTTCTGTAGAGACGCGATAACCCTTGTCTCTACACACCTGAAATTCTCACCGATAACCTTTAACCGAACCGTATTGCCCCCAACCCCCCTTAAAAAGGGGGGCTAGGGGGGATCAAAGCCTTAACACAAAGCGTATTGCTTGACAATCAGGGATTTAAAAAATTTAAATGATCGCCGCTTTGTAAACGCAACTCCTCTAAAGTTCCTTGCATTTTCAATTTGCCCCGATCTAATAACACAATCCAATCAGCACGATTGATGACTCTGGGACGATGGCTGATGAGGATTGTCGTTTTGCCTTGTCTGTAAAACAAAAGCTTGTCTAGAACTTCTGCTTCACTCACTGGGTCGAGTCCAGCCGTTGATTCATCTAAAATCAGGACTGGTGGAGTATTGACGATCGCTCTTGCTATAGCTAATCTTTGCCTTTGTCCACCAGAAATATTTGCCCCAAATTCTCCTAAAACGGTTTGATATTTATCTGGTAGTCGGCTGATAAATTCATCAGCCCCCGCTATTTGACAAGCTGTCACAATTTCCTCAAAGGTAACTTGAGGAGAACCTAAGCGGAAGTTTTCAATAATTGAACGACTCCAAAAGTGGGGTTCTTGGGGAACGAGGATAACTTGTTGACGCAGGCAATCGAGAGAGAGGTCTTGCAGGTTATAAATACCAATGCGAATATTGCCAGACTGAGACAAATATAATCCGGCAATAAGTTTTGCCACTGTGCTTTTACCACAACCTGATTTGCCAATTAAGGCAGTCACTTTACCACCAGGAAGTTTCAGGGAAAAATCTTCTAGTAAGTCAACTCTACCAGCGTGGTGAAAGTTGAGGTTAGTGCAAATAATATTGGCATCGCCAGGAATTTTAGCAAAGGGCTTTTTAGTATCGCCTTGATTTTCCGGTGTGGAGTCGATGACTTCTGTAAGGCGCTGTACAGCGGTTTTCACTTGTATCACTGCATTTACAAGTCCAATCACAGTACCAATGAAGCTGATAAAATTACCATTCATGCTGTTGAATGCCAACAGCTGACCAATGCTTAATTCTTTGCCGATCGCTAGGCTACTACCCAACCAGAGTAAGGCGACACTACCAATACTAGAAACTAATCCAGAAAAGGTGCTGTTAATAATAGCAATTTGAATAGTGCGGAAGGTGAGGTTGGCTAGGCGGCTAAACCGACTTTGAAGTTCTTCCCAAAATTGGGGAGCGGCTGTTGTGGTTTTGAGGGTGAGTGCGCCCTTAAAAGTTTCCACTAAAACACCTTGGTTTTCTGCATCTAAAACTAATAAAGCCCGTGTTTTTTGTTGTAATGTGGGCAAGAAAACAATCGTTGATAGTGTCATCAAAGCAGCAATGCATACAGCAGCGATTGTCAGTTTCCAACTGTAGAACAGCATGAAACCAAAGGAAACAACTGAAATAAACAGTTGACTGGGCAAACCAACAACAACTTGGGATACTAGTTGATTAATTTCTTGAATATCTCGCAGTCGGCTGATAATTTCGCCACTGCGACGGGCTTCATAGTACGACAGTGGTAAACGTAGAATAGCTCGACAAAATTCTAGAACTAGCCCTAACTCTAGCCGTTGGGCGAAGTGAGAAATTAGGGTAGATTGCACTAGTCCGAGGCTTGTTGACACTAAGTTCATCACTACAACGGCAACAACCACTCCTGCTAGTAGCTGGGTATCACCTCGAACTAAGACATCATCAGTGAGGATTTGAATTAAGAAGGGGGAAGTCAGGGAAAGCAGACCGAGGACGAGGTTGAGGAGAAATGCCTCAGCCAGAATGCCGCGATAATTCCAAACAGGCGCAAAAAAACGCCCAAAGCCGCCAATTTGATCCTCGCTTTGGGCAAAGAAGCGCACGGGGTCTGGTTCCAGTAAGAGCAAGACGCCATTTAGCCAGCCCTCCTTAAGCTCTTTTTTGGAAAGGTAACGAATGCCTACAGATGGGTCAGCAATGACGTACTTTCTGCGCCGCTTGCCATACAAAACAACCCAGTGGTAGCCTTTCCAGTGGATGATCGCTGGTAGAGGGGCTTCATTTATCTTCTCCAGAAAAACCTCTGATGCTGTGAAGCCTCTGGCATTAAAACCGAGTGCTTCTGACCCCTGCTTTAAACCCAGTAATGTGGTTCCCAACTGTCCAGTGCCTATGGCTTCACGGATGCGGTTGATGGTAAAGGTGCGCCCATGATGTTTGGCTATGGTAGCAAGACTTGCCGCGCCGCAGTCTTCTTCGCTATGCTGCAAGACATTTTGGTATTTCATCTGATGCCAACTTGTGTTCAACCTCTCACCTAGAGTTCCCAGAAGTGGACAACAGATCGCAGGTTATGAGTCAATACCGTTCAGTTTTGGTGGGAATTTATGGTGTTAGGACTTACGCACACTCACAAATTGAGCATCATGTGTATAAAGGAATTCAGTCGTTTCATCTCGTAGAATTGACCACGTGGTAGGGGCGCGGTTTCCGCTTCTGGTCAATGTGGCACGGGTTCTGTTTCAGAGCGATGCCCAATAGGAGCAGAGCTTTCTTTGGGGCATCGATCGTCCGTCTGAAACGACCGAATTCCGTCATACATATGATGCTTAATTTGTATAGTGCGTAAGTCCTAGGTGTAGCCCTTTCAAGGTGAAGCATAAAAATGAAGTTTTTCTTCTCTTCGAGACGCTGCGCGAACGTGTTCTTCGCGTCCGCGCAGGCGGACTTTGTTTTTATAGCCAGCCGCGACTTCAGTCGTCGGGTAATAGCACACAAGTTCATCGATGTCAAATCTCGCCAAAAACCTTTTGCTGAAACTTTAGATAACTGACTAAGCAATAAAGTTAGTGTAAAAAGCTACTAATTTAAGTGATAATACTGAAGGTTATTTTAGTTGTTCAGAGTCAAATTAGAAGTACTTATTGTACATTACAAGCGGTTATAAAAATGAAGAAAATAACAAAGTCTGTTATGGCAAATCAGTTAGGACTGGAAGAACTTACAGATGCTCAGATGGAAGCACAAACAGGCGGGAGTTTGCAGGCGTTTGTAACTGCATACGCACAAGGGAATCTGAATACGATCGCTACTAAGATCAACACTAATCTAGGTATTGACCTGAAAACAACCGCTGGAAAAACGGCAGCATACGGATTCTACGACCATTACTCAAAGCGTCAACTGACTCAATCCGAAAGTGACAGTATGGGAAAGATGTTATCCGTACTGACTAAGGATGAAAAGAAACTTTTGGATACTTTGTACAAGGCTTGATCGGCTCTTATAGGAGTGTTAACTGCTCATACAAGCATTTTTGCTGACTTAACAGCATGATTTTAATTCCTGCCAGCAGACGACTATCTCAGTCACACTTGCTGGCTGCTTTCGCTTTTAATTTATGCTGCTGACAAAACTAGCTATCTAATTTAGCACATTTATCCAGTGTTTTGCCAAATACCATTGGTTTTTTTGCCTATACTTCTGAAATTTTTATGCTTAGCGAATCCAAACCAGACTTTCTGTACCCTATATCTGGTGACGAATTTCTCCCCCCAATTAGTCGTTGGACAACACTAGGGGGAATATTTCTCGTCAGCACCTTTGGCATAGCGATCGCCACTGCTGCCTTCACACAGTACAACATTACAGTCAAAGCTGCTGCCACTGTCAGACCTTCTGGGGAAATACGGATAGTCCAAGCAGCTACAGAAGGGATTGTCAAAAGCATTAAGGTGCAAGAAAATCAAGTGGTTCAACAAGGGGATGCGATCGCACTGATCGACAACTCCCAATTACAAACCAAAAAAAGCCAACTGATCGGCAATATTCAACAGAATCAGTTACAAATCGCCCAAATCTCTGCCCAACTGAAAGCGCTACAAACTCAAATCACGGCTGAGTCCAATTCAATGCAACGGGCGATCGCATCAGCAAAAGCAGATCTGAGTCGCAACCAACGAGACTATCAAGACAAGCAAATCATAACTCAAACAGAAGTGCAAGAAGCACAAGCATCTGTGGAATTAGCGAAAGAGGAATTACAGCGATATCAGCAACTGGCAAACACTGGGGCGATCGCATCTCTACAAATCAAAGAGAAAGAACAAACTTTCAAAGCTGCTGCGGCTAGACTTGAACGCACTCAAGCTGGACTTAATCCCAGTTCTGCAAATGTGGCGATCGCACTTGAACGTATTGCCCAAGAACAGGCAAAAGGTGAATCGACCTTAGCTACATTGACAAAAGAACGAGAAGAACTGCGCCGACGTCAAGTTGAAATTCAAAATCAAATCAGTAGTACGCAAAAAGAACTCAAACAAGTATTGACGGAACTGCAAAAAACTATAGTCGCCAGCCCAGAGTCAGGCACTATTCTCAAATTAGAATTAAGAAACTCTGGGCAAGTTGTGCGTACTGGAGATGCGATCGCCCAAATTGCCCCTAGTAACGCCCCTATAGTCATCAAAGCCCGTATAGCCTCTCAGGATATTGGTAAAGTGCGCTTATGCAAAGCCGCAAAAGTAACAAAATGCACAGAGGGTAAAGTAGTTTTACGAGTTTCTGCCTATCCTTACCCAGATTATGGCACACTCAAAGGTGCTGTAATAGGTATAACTGCCGATGCGATTGCGCCTCAAAATAGCACAATAGCACCTTACTATGAGGTAACAATCCAGCCAGAAAAGCTGGATTTAGAAAAAGGTGGTATTTCCTATCCCCTTCAACCAGGGATGGAAGTTACAGCCGATATCATTTCCAAACAAGAGACGATGCTGACATTTATTCTCAGAAAAGCAAGGCTACTCACAGATTTATAAGCTGATAGCAAAAACCTTTTCCCCCACTGGCGATCGTGCAGAAGAGATTATTTGCCCTGTTCTTGTAACCAAGCCACCAAATCTCCCACCTCAGCAAAATCCAACAACGCCTCACTCAAATCTTCTAACTGAGAAGTTGATAACTGACGAATACGTGCTTGTAAATCAGGGTCAAGCGCACCGAACAAGCGTGTCAGTGGACGCATAATCATCACTAACGCTTCTTCCTGTCTTCCCTCTTCTAAGATTTCTTGGAAAATCACTGACTCACGCATAATTCCTTCTCTAATAAGGTTACGAATTAAATTTTTGCTAAACCTTAACCCAGCTAGAAGCTGAGTACAACTGGCAAGATCTCGGCTTAGTTCTTTTTCCTCTATGTTACTCAACTCTTGAGCTACTCGACTGAGCAACTGTGCTGAATTATCTGTAGCGCAAAGTGGCACTAACGGTAACAGCGCGGGTTCCTGTAACAATGGTTCTGGGGATTGCTCCCACATGCGGATTACCTGATACCTGTGTCTAGTAGATTCCAGTTGGAACAGATTCTCAAACACACCGGGATGAGTTGTTGGTTTCAACCAAATCACAACTTGAGTGATTGGTAGTCCATATTGCCAATGAAGTCGTACCCAATAACTTAACATCCGCAACGGTATAGGTTTGCCAGTAGTTGGCACACGCACCTGAAATTCTAGGTGTAAAATTCGCTCTTGAGTACGTAAAAGTGTTATAGAATCAGCGCGAATTGGCTCAAGACTTAACTCAGTTTTTAAGACTTGTACTCCGGTTACAGACTGTCCTAGTAGCCAGCTAGCAAATGCTGTTGGATATTTTTCTGCTAGATACTTGCACAAGTTGTCAAATTGCATTCTTAATCAACGATTTAAAAAGTCTAAAGTTGCGAACACAAGCCTGATTAAGCCTTATAGGTTATTTCTGACCGAAGCGGCTTACATCAGATTTCTCCTGTAATTAAGTATAATTAAGAACTTAATTAACTGACAATACTACGACAGTTTGCTACACTTTACAATTAGTAGATGAGCTTTAGAAAATAGCTTCAACTCAACTTATTACCAATTAAGTATGAGATTTTTTAAAAGATTACCTTTTAGTAAATGCCACTGTAGTTTCATTTAGCCTACTCAGTATCGAAGCATTGTTGGTACTGTTTATAGACCCGAATTCGTCGTCCTCACTAGCGTCAATTGATGCAAATGCTGCTAAACAACCGCTATCGAATTATTCGGACTCTGGGAAGTGGTGGATTTGGTGAAACTTTCTTAGCCGAAGATACCCAAATGCCCTCCAACCGCTGCTGTGTGATTAAACAACTCAAACCCATTCACCACAACCCCCAAGTTTACAAATTGGTGCAACAGAGGTTTCAGAGAGAAGCAGCCATTTTGGAAGAACTGGGTGGAAGTAGTGACCAAATTCCTGCCTTGTATGCTTATTTTCAGTTAGAAGAATTATTCTACTTAGTTCAAGAGTGGGTTGAAGGTGAAACGCTGACAGCGAAATTTAGACAGCAGGGGGTATTCACTGAGAGTACTGTTCGGGAAATATTAGTCAGTTTATTACCAGTTCTGGAGTATGTACATAGTAAGCACATCGTTCACCGTGATATCAAGCCGGATAACATTATTTTGCGTCATCGCGATGGTAAACCCGTGCTGATAGATTTTGGCGCAGTGCGGGAAACAATGGGAACAGTGCTTAATTCCCAAGGTAGTTCCACAAACTCAATTGTGATTGGGACGCCTGGGTATATGCCAAGAGAGCAAGCAATGGGTAGACCGGTTTATGTGAGTGATTTATATAGTTTAGGAATTACAGCAATTTATCTGTTAACAGGAAAACAACCGCAAGAATTAGAGATAGATTCACATACTGGAGAGATTTTGTGGCACTCTTATGCATTAAATGTTAGCCCTACATTTGCAGTGGTAATTGATCGGGCGATCGCTTACCATCCACGACATCGCTACTCCAGCGCCACAGCAATGCTTGAGGCAATGATTCCATCCACACAACCGCCCCTTACCCAAAAGAAAACAGTATCAACTCCGTCTCCAGAGACTGAGATGAGTACACCACCTCCCGCCAAAGGTAATAGTAAGAATAGTATGATCGTCGGAGGTGCGATCGCCGCTGGGTTAATCGGTACATCTGTGATTGTGTTAACAAAACCTTCTCAACAAGTGGCACAGCAAACAGTTTCACCACATCAAAATATAGCAACTTCCAAATTAACACCAACTAACCAGTCTATTCCGCCAGTTACTACCACAACTGTAAACGAATATTTTTGGCTTTCCCAAAGATCTGTCACAGATACAGATTTGGATGGTAAAAGCGATTTCGACCTAGATATTATGCGAAATTCGATTTTCGCACGTCAAGGTCGCCGTTTTAAAACGCCTGGTTTACAAAGTTACTTTAATAACAAGTTGTGGTATCATCCCCGATATACACCAAATGAGTTTGATAAGTTGAAGCTGCTATCTGATTTAGAGCAGAAAAATGTTGCATATATTGCCGCTTATCAAGACCGTTACAACAGAAGATATTTTCCCAAATAACCAACGTCCGCTAGGTGACCGAATAATTCGTAATTCGTAATTAATGATCGCAAGCACCTTTATTCATGGACTAGAAAAAATGTATGTATTCATTATTTCAAGCCTAATCATTTAAGCCTAGGGTAACCCTTCGGGTTCGGCAATATCCTGCACTTGCCCCCTTCTTCAGATTTACCTCACAATTACGAATTACGAATTATGAATTACGAATTACTTTGACTACTTATATATGTAGCCATACTTTCGGAAATTCAAAGTGTCTGCAGCTGTGACAATATCATCTGATGAAAAACGAGGTAGTAAGGATAACAAATCCCCTGGACCCCAATTCGCTGGAGTGGACTCACCTCCGTCCCAGGGCCATAAGCGATCGTTGAGATTCTCTCCATAATGACCACCTGCGGCTGGATAATAATTGCTACCCGCATGCCCTGAGTTCTGCCATTCAGCCCAGAGGCGATCCACATTGGCATGAATCAGCCAAAATACTGGATCGTTGATAGAAGTAGCAAGGTCAGCCATTGTGCCTAGAGGAGAGGGACGACCAATAGCCGGGTCAAAAGTAGCCCCACCAACGAAACTATGAAAATAGTTATGCAAAAAGACCCCAGGCGTTGGTTGTTTAGTAGCGCTATCTATTTTGATAAATCCTTCTAAAGCTGGGCGAAAAGTTTCATAATCGTCAATGGCAAGGATTTGCTCAATATCTTCTTTAGGAAGAGGGTAATTACTTGTAGGCGGCACTTGCAGAAAGCGTAAGATTTGCTTGCCGAATGATTCACCTGATGGCTTGAAATGTAAGTCTGGGTTTGCAAACCATCCACTAGCTGCTGAAAAAGGACCGGACTGAACATGTCCCCCTTTAACACTAATCAACGGGATGTTGGGGTTTCCGGATTGACCATCTGAACCTGACATATCAGGTCCACCTTGAACATTAGCTGAATCCGGGATGTTGGGGTTTACAGATTGACCATCAGGTCCACCTTGAATATTACTTAAATCCGCCGGGATATTGAGGGTTACGCCTTGACCATTTGGTCCCATAAAGTCATCATTAAAGATAACTTCCAACGCCTTCGAGTCCGTCCAATCCCAGTACGGAAGCGTTACTTTAGAATCTACTGATTGCAAAGCTTTTTCAAATCGGTAGATCAACTCACGATGCCACGGTAGCAATATAGCACTTTCATGGGCACCATCATGCCCAGCAGCAGGACCTTGGGCACTGTTGTACATTAAACCCATTGCTCCTACATGTACTGCCACAAACTGGTCATATATACTGGTCTTGCTGCCCTTGGGAATTGTATTTTTTAATGTCCGCACAGCATTAACGAACGCTTTCTTCTCTTGTGGGGTAAGGTCAACAACGTTCTTTCTCACACTTACCCTCTGACCAAAAATCTTTCCTCTAAAAAAACCGTAACTGCCTGAGAAAGCAAAAGTAGAATTAGCGCTATGGGATGAAGAAGAAATTGTACTGTATTGACTAAATCCTGACAAAAATCCTGGTATAAAGGCATTAGGACTGCCTTTGAGTATCTGATTTGATACCTGATTATAATCCCGAGGAATCTGAGAAATGGCTGGAGTTCCAGATACGACGATCAGGGCAGCAACTACACCAGCAATAATTACTGTTTTGATATTTTTGCGAATAATTTTCATAATACACTTAATTATGTTGTCATCATTCCAATACTTTCTAGGGACTTGACTAAGAGATATATTTCCCTAGTATCTAAATTGACATTAAACAGACTCGCTGACCATAGAAAATCTTTCGTAAAATCCCTCCATTTTTTCGCAAATAGCACATTCCTCTGCTCCTTATTACTGATTATTCTTGCACAGAAGGGCGCGATCGCAGTTGGCAACCAAAAAAACCGAGTAAAATATCTGACAATCACCCCGTTCAAGTAGGGTTACGGGAGGTTTCACACGTGTCTTGACGTTGCATACAACGTCTTTACATAATCACATCTTGCACCAGTTGCAATAACGCTATTTTTTTAGGGTGGGCATCGCCCACCATTGACCGATCAGTCCCTATTTTTGCGTTGGTGGGCAGTGCCCACCCTACACGAAAGAGGAGAATGGTGCAAGATATCAGCATAGGTAGATGGTAGGTAAACAACTACTGAACCGTATTGCCCTATAAACCAAAGCAGCACAGGTAAAGACAAATAATACTCGCAATGCTAAAGGTGCGAGATTTGCATTTAACTGTTTTGGCAAAACAAAGGGCTGTTGATCTTTGAGTGCTAAGGTAATTAAACTAACGCCTATGGGTGCAGTTAAGAGTGCTAAGGCAAGGTTGATGCGATCGCGCTTTTGACTCTGAAAATAACGTCGAGTAAGAATACTTAGCTGTTTTACCAAAGACGCACCAGAACCTTGTGTATTGCCAGCATTTAGGTGTGACGTTTGATTTCCTGGACTGAGGTGATTGGCGACGTAGAGGCGATAATCATTTGATTTGTGAAATCTTTCCGCTTGGTCGATGACAGTTTCTGGTTTTTCTAATTGGTTGTAGATATCGGCAAAATCATCTTTGACACCAAAAAATTGTAAACATTTATCAGGGGGACCAAAATAACAGAGGCGTCCGCCTTGACCAAGAAAAACAACCCGGTCGCACAACTTAATATTCGCTGTTGCATGAGTCACCAAAATCACCGTCCGTCCCTGATCCGCCAATTTCCACAACAGCTGCATCATCTTTTTATCCAACCCCGGATCAAGTCCAGATGTTGGTTCATCTAAGAAAAACAACTTCGGATCGGCAAGTAACTCCACGCCAATACTTACTCGTTTCCTCTGTCCCCCACTAAGTTCGCATACCCTAGCATTCCGGCGGTGAGACATTTCCACATCTTGTAAAGTCTTTTCCACTACCTTAGCTACATCAGTATCTGGCGGTAGTCGCAACTTGGTGGCGTAGGTCAGCACTTCTGCAACTGTCAGTTCCCGGTGAATAATATCATCTTGCGGAACATAACCAATTTGCATGCGGTAGATATTGAAGTTTTTCCGTAAATCTTCCCCATTCAAATACACCCTCACATCTTGCACCTGGGTGAAAAACCGGGTTTCTTGAGAATGACTAATGGTCAAACCCTATATTTTTGGTTGAGAAACCCGGTTTTTTTGGTCTTGTTGAGAATGGTGCAAGATATCAGCTTACATTCTTGTTATTTTTGCAGAAGACCGCGCCTATGCCTACGACTGGAAAATATTTCCCCAAATATCTCGCCTAGTGTTTGATCGTATGACTATAGATGGCGATCGCTCATAATATAGCGCTTCTCAATTGCATCAAATACAAACCTAAGCAGCCCCGGACCTACTATTATGTCCGGGAGGTAAGCCTCTCTCCTTGTAGGAGAGAGGTTTGGAGAGAGGTACTTATGTACTGTACTCAAACGAGAACCGTCATAGTCTCTTACAGAAACTGTTTACCATTTGGCGACAGGATAAACTGGGTAAAATATCTGATTTTGTCCTGACTAACGCTGATTAATATAAATGCTGCTAAACAACCGCTATCGAATAATTCGGACTTTGGGAGGCGGTGGATTTGGTGAAACTTTCTTGGCTGAAGATACCCAAATACCCTGAAATATCAGATGAAAACTGGGAAGGTAGTTCCTGGTTCTGTACGTTTCTCTCTTTGGTGGGATGCGGAAAATAACAAATGGGTTATTGCTGACACAAAATAGCTTTGGGGAGTGGGGAAT
>CAXTSI010000135.1:0-17954 GCA_964246695.1 uncultured bacterium | reverse complement strand
AGTGGTTAGTGGTTAGTGGTTAGTGGTTAGTGGTTAGTGGTTAGTGGTTAGTGGCTAGTAGTGAGTATAATAACTGTACTGACACTCCTACGGAGTGCCCCTACTAACATTTAACAACTAACAACTAACAACTAACAACTAACAACTAACAACTAACAACTAACAACTAACCAATAAAACCTATTGCCACAGATAAATTGTTGTGATAACATGTAAAACTAATGCGGATGTGGCGGAATTGGCAGACGCGCTAGATTTAGGTTCTAGTACCGCAAGGTGTGAAGGTTCAAGTCCTTTCATCCGCACTTTTTAAATCTCACCCACAAGTGTAGAAACGCGAAATTTGAGCCAGCGCGATCGTGTCGGGTTTCCCGCAACTCACGGCGACTGGCGACGGCAGTCGCCTCTGTCGATGGACCTCGCTCCTCGCTGTGAGCGCGGTTTAACACTCGTGCAGGCGCACCGCAGTTTCTCACGTCCGGAAACACCGATCGGAACTGCGAGCCGGATCGCAACGCGGCTGCCTCGTCTTTGCGCGATCCTCCCCAATGCTGTCTAAAAAGACACTTAATTGTGCGATCGCCAAATTTTGCTAGGCTTTTTTGCCTGTCAATTATTGCTCCGGCAGACGTTGAAGCAATGGTATCCAAAACATGATTGACATTAACGGGGTTAAATTTTGTTTAGTATAAAATTAAACTTTATAACTTTGACTGACTCCGTAAAGATCGGATTTGAAAGATTAATTATTTCGGCAAGTCTAAAAGATAGCAGCACACTTTTTCAGGTAAAGGCATTTTTATAGGAGAGAAATATTATATATCAATACGGTTCAGTATTTGTGTACCTCCCGATAACCTATGTAGAGACGTTGCAATGCAACGTCTCTACATACCTGAAATTCCTACCTAGAAGCCCTAACACCAAGCGTATTGTATTATATAAAGTAAAAACACTGTTTTTTCAGCGGAGCTTACCTTATAGCTACGAAAAACTAATAAACAAGTTATTGTTAAGTAATAATACTTAACAATAACTAATTTTTAGTGGATGGAGAAAAACGGTATTATTGCGTTTATGGTCATACCAGAAGGCTGACTTTGAGGTAATGACTTTATGGAGTTTTTACCTTCTCTTTACTTGTTAGAGAAAAATGCCTGATAATCTCAGTATAAGTCAGTAAATTAACTGCAATTCTCGCGCGGGGACTGGGATTTTCTGATCTTAGAGAGAAGGGTGCTACCATCAAGCTTCGCCACAAAGCCTGAATTTAGACTTTTGTGTTTTTAAAGCCTTGCCAAAAATTTAACTCACACCTGTTGAATTTAGCCGAAATTAAAGCCAAATGAGCACAACTCCTATAGGTAGCTACAAGTTTTCCCAGAAACTGCATCCACTATCTCTGTTAGCACAACTAACAAGTCGGCGTGCTACAGGCTGTTTACGGGTATTTATTGAGTCATTTTCCTGGTCAATATATCTAGAAAATGGTAGACTAATATATGCATCCTGTTCGGATCAACTGTTCGATCGGCTTGATAGTCACTTAGAGCGCTTGAGTCGAGAATTTTCCACTCTCAACCGTGCAAATATCATGCAGGTACGAGGCATATTTGAAACGAACAGTGAAAATCAATTGATACCACAGGCAGATTATCAAGCTATCTGCTGGCTAGTTGATCGGGACTATATTAACCCACAACAAGCAGTCGTCCTGATCGACGATTTGGCAAAAGTTGTGCTAGCGTCATTTCTAACTGTCAAAGAAGGAAGCTATGAATTTAGTAGTGTAAGTCCTTTAGATCAACTTCCAAAGTTCTGCCACTTAGATCTGCGATTATTAGTCGAACACTGTCAACAGCAGTTACGAAATCGGCATCAATCTCAGCCATCAGTGCTGAAAGTGGAGACGAACCAAGTTATACCGATATCGACCAAACAACCACAGACTCAAATAAACTTAGGGAGATTACCCGAACAAACGGATTTTGATAACTCTGATAATAACAATAACAAAATTTTTCAGCAATCTATTAAAAAAAATACATATACAGTAGCTTGTATTGACGATAGTCCAACAGTTTTAAATTCCATCAACCAGTTTTTGGATGAAAACACCTTTTCAGTGGTAATGATAAACGACCCAGTCAAGGCTTTGATGCAAATTCTCCGCAGCAAGCCAGACATAATTTTGCTAGACGTTGAGATGCCTTCTTTAGATGGCTATGAACTGTGTTCCCTATTGCGAAGGCATTCAGCCTTTAAAAATATACCGATTATTATGGTAACTGGCAGAACAGGGTTTATAGACAGAGCAAAGGCAAAGATGGTCAGATCGTCAGGCTATTTGACTAAGCCTTTCACACAATCGGATTTATTAAAAATGGTGTTTAAACATATTGGTTAATTTCTGAATAAGAGGGGTTTCGTTTGTTGAGGAAAGCGCGAATGACGGCTGACCTCATGACAACAAGGCGCGTACAGACCTGAGAAATTCGCCACTGCCTGATGGTTCCGAAAGTTGAAGTAAGTGGTGTTGAATTAGCGTACAACTGGCATCAATAATTAGTAAAATTAACAATCGTAATTTAGGAGAGATTGAGGAGTGAGTCTGACTTTGCTTGGCACAATTCTAATAGTAGAAGATTCCCCCAGTGAATTGGAACTAATGAGTCATTATCTTCAAGAAAGTGGTTACAACGTAATTAAAGCAAGTGGTGCAAAAGAAGCTTTAGAAAAAGCTTTGTTACACAATCCAGACGTGATAGTGACTGATGTGGTTATGCCTGGAATGAGCGGGTTTGAGTTGTGTCGCTCTCTCAAAAGAAATCCAGCTACTCAAAAAGTGCCGATTGTGATTTGCAGTTCCAAAAATCAGGAAATTGACCGTTTGTGGGCAATGAGACAAGGTGCTGACGCTTATGTAACTAAGCCTTACACTCGCGAACAGCTTCTGCGTGCTATTAAATCAGTAGCGATTTGAACCCTGGAAATGAATAGTTCAAAAATTACACCTTCCACAAAGCAAACCCACAAGAACTTGGGAGACGGCTATCTCAAGTTTGATCTTAATCGACACACCTCTGCCCTTTTATCAATGAAGCACACGCAAGAAGCGATTATTGTGCCTTTTGAGGCTGTAACTTCAATGCCCAGTATGCCCACTTGCATACTGGGATTAATGAATTGGCGGAGTCGCATAATTTGGGCTATCGATCTCCCCAGAATGCTGAATCTAGAAAACTTAGATTATCGGCTCCGGCAGTATAACGTGATAGTTATCAGGGTGGAATCACTGCTGTTGGGCTTAGTTGTGCAAGATATCAAAGGTACAGCTAAGTTTATGCCAGATGAGATTCGCGAATCTATGGACCAAATTGCCTCTAGTTTAGTTCCATATTTACGTGGCTGCGTTATCCAAGAACAAGAAATATTGCTGGTATTAGATGCACAAGCTATTGTGCAATCTTCTATTCTCCGTAGTGATTAGGGTGTACTACTAAAAAATAGGTTTTTACTGCTTTTTACAAACTCCAACAAAATTACTTTATGTTTAATAAAACTGATACACCAAAGAGTAGTGATTCTCTTCATGATTCCTCACTCAATTCATCTCAAAAAATCGTCATAGTAAAACCTTCTGAATCTAATATTCAAACTGCTCTTAATTCTCCCAAGAATCGAGCCGAGGCAATTTTTAACAAGCTCAGCTTAAGTGCCAAAGCGACAATTTTGTCGATCGCGATCGGCACTCTACCGTTACTAGCTATTGGCACACTCGCCTATCACATTGCCAGCCAATCTATTAACGAGAAAATTTCCCAAAATCAAGCAGCTGAAGCCAACGGCTTAGCAGACAAGGTAAACCGTTTTATGCTGGAACGGTATAACGATATTCAGATAATCGCTAGTCTGCCAATTCACACAAATCCCCGAGTCAGGGAAGATACAACTCCCAAGGAAAAACAAGCAGTCCTAGACAAATTCATAGACACTTATAAAGTCTATGACAGCATTGCCTTGTTGAGTTTAAACGGGGATGTGATTGTGCAATCAAAAGGCGATCCTCTGACTAACCAGAGGGATAGCTATTTCTTTAAAAGAGTACAGCAAACCGATCGGACTTTCATTAGTAGTCAGGCAGAAGTACCGAAAAACTCAAAAACCCTTAGTCTTTTCACGGCTGCACCTGTTAAAGATGCTGTCACGGGTACAACCATTGCGATAGTCCAAGCACGTATGCCCGTAAAATATCTAGAAGATGTGATGAAAAATCATGCACAACGAGGGCGTTCATACTTTTTAAGCGATGCTTCTGAGAAATTTTTCATAGCATCAGCCAAAAAGCAAATAGGTATAAATCCGACAAAAGCTTTTCCTGATTTGGATGAACAGCAAGAGACAAAAAAGGAAGGTTCTTTGATCGCAGTTAACCAATTTGACAAGACAAAGGATTTGGTAAGCTATGCATCCAGACCACTAGAAGGGTTACCAAACTTAAATTGGCAAGTATTCCTGGCTACAGATACAGCAACTGCATTTGAGCCTCAAAAACAATTGCTACTAACAATAGCAATCGGAACAGGACTGACAGCATTAGTCGTGGCTGTCATCGCCGCATGGTTAGCTAAACGTGCCACAAAACCAATTGTAAATGCGACAAGAGCAGTGGCAAGACTTGGGCAAGGCGATCTTAACACCCGTCTACAAGTGCAATCAGAAGACGAGTTAGGCGTCTTGAGTGCCAACATTAACCAGATGGCAGCACAATTACAGACTCTGTTAAAAGAAAAAGAATTGGACGCTGAAAGAGTCAAGTCACTTGCAGAAATTACCCTACGTACTCGCAGAAGCCTCAAAGCCGAAGATATTTATAAAACAGCAACTAAAGAAGTTCGCCAAGCTCTCAAAACAGACCGGGTTGTCATTTATGAATTTAATCAAAGAACCTGGGATGGAGCAGTCGTCGCCGAAGCGGTAACGGCTGGATTACCAAAAATGTTGGGAGTGGAAATCGACGATCCCTGTTTTCGCGATCGCCATGTAGAAACTTACCAAGATGGTCGAGTGCGAGCAATCAACAACATTTATGAAGATCCAAATCTCAGCAATGCAGATTGTTACATCAGAATGTTGGAAAAATTTGCAGTCAAAGCCAATTTGGTTGCACCGATTATTTCCTCAGAACAACTTGTAGGCTTGATGATTGCTCATCATTGCGACAGTCCCCGCAATTGGCAACAAGCAGAAATTGATTTGTTTCAACAGTTAGCAAATCAAATCGGTTATGCTTTAGAGCAATCAAAGCTGATAGAGGAGTTACAACTCGCCAGGGCTGTAGCGGAAAACTCAACCGACGAAGAACGGCAACAAAAAGAAGTCATACAAATGCAACTACTAGAACTGCTAAGCGAGGTAGAAGGTGCAGCCCAAGGCGACTTGACAGTACGTGCTGAGGTTACTGCCGGAGAAATTGGCACAGTCGCTGACTTTTTCAACTCTATTGTCGAAAATCTGCGAGATATTGTTACTCAAGTCAAAGAAACGGCTACTCAGGTGAACCAAGCGATCGGCGCTAACGAAGGCGCCATCCGCCAACTAGCAGATGAAGCACTCTCTCAAGCGGCAGAAATCAACCTCACTCTAGATGCAGTTGATGAGATGACGTATTCCATGCAAGCGGTAGCATCTAGCGCCCAGCAAGCAGCCACAGTTGCCCAAAGTGCTTCTCGCACTGCCAAAAAGAGTGGACATGCGATGGATTTGACAGTACAAAACATCTTGCATCTGCGCGAAACTGTTGGCGAAACTGCCAAGAAAGTCAAACGGCTAGGAGAATCCACTCAACAAATTTCCCGCGTGGTAGCATTGATTAACCAAATTTCCATGCAAACCAACTTGTTAGCGATTAACGCTGGTATTGAAGCGGCACGTGCAGGTGAAGAAGGTCAAGGGTTTGCCGTAGTAGCAGAAGAAGTCGGGGAATTAGCAGCGCGGAGTGCATCGGCGACCAAAGAAATCGAGCAAATTGTCGAGAACATCCAACGAGAAACTAGCGAAGTCGTAGCGGCGATGGAACTGGGAACCACGCAGGTTGTGGAAGGTACGCGGATCGTAGAGGATGCTAAGCACAGTCTGAGTCAGATTTTGGAGGTTTCTCGCCAAGTTGACTCCTTGGTGCAGTCGATTTCCACCACCACCACATCTCAGGTGCAAACATCGCAAACAGTCAGATCTTTGATGAAAGATATCGCCGTTGTGTCACAACGCACTAGTACTTCTTCTCATCAAGTTTCCGAATCTTTGCAACAAACTCTGGAGATTTCGCAACATTTGCAAGAAACTGTTGGTACGTTCAAAGTGAATTAACGCTCTTTGCTAATTGCTAATTGCTAATTGCTAATTGTATCTTTGCCATTAGCTATTAACTATTAGCCATTAGCTATTAGCCATTAGCCATTAGCCATTAGCGACTATGTCACAAGACAAAGAATTTGAGATCCAGATGCAGTTTCTGGAGGAAGCAACTGATTACCTGAATACCGTGGAAGGGGTATTGTTGGAAATCGACGCCAGCAATCGCATCGCTCCGGAAAAAATTAATGCCGCACTGCGAGCTGCCCATTCGATCAAAGGTGGCGCGGGGATGATGGGATTTCGCACTCTCTCGGATTTGGCTCACCGACTGGAAGATTCCTTTAAAGTCTTAAAAACTCGGAAAAACACCCTCGTGCTTGACACTGAGTTACACAGTTTACTGCTATCTGGGGTAGATTGGCTGCGTCAGATAGTGGAATTGCTCACAGAGGGCAATGCCATAGAGGAAGAGTGGTTAGCTAGCTTTTGTTACCCAGTTTTTGAAGAACTGCATCAGCGTTTGGGCGAACCGACTCCAGAAGACGCCACATCCATGCTATCACCAGAAGATGGGCAAGATATTATACCCTTGCTTTTTGAAACAGAAGTAGAAGGGTGTTTGCAACGCCTAGAATCTGTGTTGGCAGATAGCGAACAGCCCTGCCTTAAAGAAGAAGTTGCGATTATGGCAGCTGAGTTGGGCGGTTTGGGTGAAATGCTGCAGCTGTTGCGATTTACTCAGCTTTGTGAGTCGGTTACAAGCCACTTAGAAGCCGCCGATCCTTCACGTGTAGAAGAAATTGCCCGTGCCGCATTGGCAGCATGGCGGCGATCGCAAGCTTTAGTGCTCATAAATCAACGAGATAGCTTGCCGACAGCAATTCAACTTGAAGCTGACATAACTGCCCAAACAGAACTGCAGCCGCTAACAATAGAAGAAGTCCAAGAACACTTTACAGAAACAACCAGCGAAGATGCCACTGAAGAAACTTGGCTGGATGAAGAAATCATTGCAGCAGATTTTGAAGCTTTGGAGGCAGCGTTTGCAGATGATAGTACTTATCAAGACGAGGAGCAAGAGCAAATTCCAGTAGTTGCTCGGGAAACTCCGGCAAAAGATTACAAATATGTCGAACACAAAGCCGAACAAAATTTTGCAGGCAGTAAAAACGATCAGGAAAATACAGTCCGAGTTCCCAGCAAACAACTTGAACAAATTAATGATTTATTTGGGGAACTAATTATCCAGCGCAATGGGCTGAACTTGCAACTTGAAAGATTACGTAAACTTGTTCGCAATCTTGGTCAACGAGTGCAAGTTCTGGATCGAGAAAACCAGCAACTACGTACAGCATACGACAGAATATCCACTGAAGGCGTAGGTCCATCTGGTATCCCATCACGAGAGTTTGCAGCCATTGACAATGTTGAAGACAACGAGTCGGACTATAGCTACCAGACACAAGGCATCAAAAATGGGTTTGATTCCTTAGAAATGGATAGCTACAACGAATTAAACCTGCTGTCGCAGGAAGTGATGGAAACCATCGTTCAGGTACAAGAAGTTACCACAGACATTCAACTTAGTATTGACGATACAGATAACATTGCTAGGAAGCTAAACAAAACATCTAAGCAGTTACAACGCAAGCTAACTCAAGTGCGAATGCGCCCACTATCCGATCTCGTCGATCGCTTTCCTAGAGCCTTGCGCGACATGAGTGTGGAGTATGGCAAAAATGTGCATTTGAAAGTTGAAGGCGCTAATACCTTAATTGAGCGTAGCATTTTAGAAGCTTTGAATGAGCCTTTGATGCACATGTTACGAAATGCTTTCGATCATGGCATTGAAGATCCTGTGACTCGCAGCAACAGCGGTAAGCCAGAACAAGGATTGATCGAAATTAAAGCTACTCATCATGCAAATCGCACGCTTATTAGCATCAGAGATGATGGTCGCGGCATTTCGCTGGATACAATTCGCGATCGTGCCTTAGCAATGGGTTTGGAGCCAACTTTGCTGGCGCAAGCTACAGATGATGAACTATTATCGCTGATTTTTGAGCCTGGGTTTAGTACATCCGAGCAAGTGACGGCATTATCCGGTCGCGGTGTCGGTATGGATGTGGTGCGCAACAAGCTGAAACTGATCCGGGGAGATATAAAAGTTGACACAGTACCGTCCGTTGGAACTACCTTTACGCTGTCAGTGCCATTTACACTCTCAGTGGCACGCATTCTGTTGGTAGAAAGCAACAGAATGCTATTGGCATTTCCTACAGATGTAGTTTCTGAAATCTTCTTACTCCAAAATGAGCAGGTTTTCTCTACCCCTAGCGGCGAAGTGCTGAATTGGCAGGGAAACATGCTACCGTTAATTCACCTTAGTCGCTACTTAGAGTTTAATTGCCCCCGCTACGACAGCCCAAACTTGGAAACTCCCCCCGCAATTAATGCGAACAGTATATTGATAGTTAACCAAGGTAATCAATCAGTGGCGGTACACGTAGACCGTTGTTGGGGTGAACAAGAAGTTGCTATGCGTCGTGTTGAGGGCGATATACCTCTGCCTCCAGGCTTCAGCAACTGCACAATTCTGGGTGATGGTCGGGTTGTGGCACTGGTTAATACCAACGAATTGTTACATTGGATTACCACTCACGAACGTACACCCAAAACCAATCAACTACCATCAGCAAGGTTAAAGACAGTATTTGTCGGGCGCACTGATGACAAATTAGTCGCACCATTAACAAACCAAAAAGGCACGATTTTAATTGTAGATGACTCAATTAATGTCCGGCGCTTCTTAGCTCTGACTCTGGAAAAAGGAGGGTATCAAGTAGAACAAGCTAAAGATGGTCAAGATGCTTTAGAAAAACTTCAAAATGGCTTGAACGTTCAGGCAGTGATTTGCGATATTGAAATGCCTCGCGTTGATGGTTATGGCTTTTTAGGTCGGGTAAAATCGAACAATGATTTTAAAAATATCCCAATTGCTATGCTAACGAGTCGCAGCAGCGATAAACATCGCCAACTAGCAATGCAATTAGGTGCGCAAGCCTACTTCTCCAAACCTTACAATGAACAAGAATTACTCCGTACGCTGGAAACTATCATTTTTTCTATGGCATGAGCAAGTATAAGTTATGAGTTATGAGTTATGAGTTATATCATGTCCGCTTACATACCCATAATAAAACTCACGCAAAGTCGCCAAGGCGCAAAGAATCTAAGAGTATTTTATTATGGTCGTGCTACCGGACATTATATTATTCCTCTATTAATTAAAACTCATAATATCATGTCCGTGTAGCGGTTATTATATGAACCCTCACCCCGCCCGCTGGGCACCCCTCTCCCAAGCATGGGAGAGGGGACGGGGGTGAGGGCGGGATATCGTAACTGTTTATACGGACATGATATAACTTATAAATTTTGCCGATTTTTTGATTATTTAATAATACAAAATCAGCTGTAAGGGCGGGGTAACCCCGCCCCTACAATGTGGCTTTATGCAGCCCCTTTTTCCACACAGGTTGTAGAAACCTTACTGTACGGTCTCTACAGGGGTTACACTAAGCTTCTACCTTTACGCCTTTCCAGAAGGCGACATAACCCTCAATATTCTTTGCCTTCTCCTTAGCGCTGGGATAATACCAAGCAGCATCTTTGTTAGTTTGTCCATCAACTTCAACATTGTAGTAACTCGCAAGACCTTTCCAAGGACAAGACGTGTGGGTGTCGCTGTCTTTAAAGTACTGCTTGTTAATCGAGTCAGCAGGAAAGTAATGGTTGTTTTCCACAACCACAGTGTTATTGCTTTCGGCTAAAGTTGCGCCATTCCAAGTTGCTTTCGGCATATGTGATAAATGCGAATAAACTTACACATAATATTATGATTCTTAACGTAGCCATCTTGCCTACGCATCATTGGTTACACCCTAAGAAGGGAAAACCCCATCAAAACACAACCGTAGGGGCGCGGTTTCCGCGCCCTTACAATGTTGGTCAATTCAATTTAAAACTGCTGTAAATAAAAATTCAAGCCAGTTAGGATTGACGCCAGAGAATTTTAAGATCGCTTGTAAATTGCTCAAAACGTCGCCCCATAACAATAATTGCTTGTAAAAGCGACTACATGGAGGTATTAATGCATTCAGAGCACCAATTACTAGAGGTTCAAGATCCTGATGGCAATCAGTACACTATTAGGGCTAGTGCAGGAGCGGGTAAATGGTAGGGAACGAGAAGATATACTCTTACGTCCACAAGAACGTGCTTTAATTCATTACATGGCAGGGCGTAATCAAGCAAATAACAATCAGCCTGTGGTGTGTGAGTATACAGAGCTTATAGAGGCGATTTGGGGTGATCCGTTTGGTCACACCAATAATGATGTTACCCGCCTTGTCTGGGGAGTGCACAAAAAAGTAGAACCCGACTCTGGGGAACCTGAGTTTCTTAAAACTGAGCAAGGACTGGGCTATAGCTTGAAAGTGAAGGTAGTAAGTTAGTAACCAGTTACTGACTCTCCTTTAGGGAACAGATGCTCTTAGTTGAGAGACTGTTCCCACAAACCCAAATAATGCACTCAACATCTGGCATAGCGCTCATTTTTTACCTTAAACAAATCTTAACTTTTATACTTTACCTTAGAAGAAAATTGGAACTATCCTGCGGCACATAGGCTATTGATGATTGCCGACTAGAGGATCTGCTAGTTAAACATCTTCGACAAGACTGAGAAAAACGTTATGCAGCAAGAACCTCCTAGCGATCGCAACAATGGAAATTCTAGTCAGCCGACGAACCGCTCAATTCCAGAGGAGAAAATTCAGCAGGGCTTAGCGAAGCAGGTCCACAACCAGGAGAGAATTATGAGTGTCTGGCAATCGGGTCATCAGTTAAAAAATGGTCGGTTTATTATCTTTGAAACCTTGGGAAAAGGAGGCTTTGGTATTGCCTACCTCGCACGAGATACAAAAATCAAGCGGGATGTTGTTATTAAAACCCTCAATGAAAAAGTACAATGCGAACCAACTTTTGAGAAATTTAAGGAAGACTTCAAAAGAGAAGCAGAACGGTTAGGTCAATGCGGTCACCCTAATATAGTGAAAATTCACGATATTTTTCATGAAGGGCAGTTGCCGTGCATAGTAATGGAATATATACCTGGTGAAACTCTCGCCCGTCGGGTGGAACGGGGCATTCTTAAAGAAGAGGATGCTTTGCATTATATACGTCAAATTGGTGCAGATCTAGAGGTGGTTCATAAAAATTCGTTAGTGCATAGGGATGTAAAGCCAGGAAACATCATCATTCGAGAGGGTACACAGGAAGCTGTATTGATTGATTTTGGAATAGCCCGGGAACTTCATCTTAGTAGATACACAGCGTATTTTTCAGAGGGTTATGCCTCTCCTGAGCAGTACATAGAAAATGCGCCAAAGGAACCTTATACAGATGTTTATGCTTTAGCCGCAACTCTCTATGTTCTTTTAACTAAAGAGCATCCTGCACCTGGAAGAAACAGAGAACATCAACTAAATAACCATAGTAAAGATCCACTTAAGCCTCCGCAGGAAATTAACCCGAAGATCAGCGATCAGACTAATCAAGCCATTATGAAGGGAATGGCGATTCAACCAATTTATCGTCCTCAGTCAATAAAAAAATGGTTAAATTTACTTCCATTACCTCAAAAAATAGAGGCTAATCCCCCAAATAATGATGATCGAACTAAGCCTTCCCCACTAACTATTAAAGAAACTAATGAGCATTCAATAAAGAAAACCGAAAGTGAAACTAAGCCAGAGATAAAAACAAACAAAAATTTAGTTAATGGAGGAAATAAATCAAAGACTCTGGAATTACTGGGCAGGGTAGGCTTAATGGGGATTGCTATCTGGTTGCTAGTGGTCACCTTGGTTAAACTTATAACTATATCTACTAATATCGGCGATGTATTCAGCCTGCTCTTTTGTTTAGGTTTGCTCTTTATTGCTCAATATCGCATACCAGCGAGTGAACCAACAATTTTTTTATTTACTATTTCTATAATACCCACGATTTTCCTGGCATTATTACTGCAAATCATTCCGGGATTTGGTTTTGGTATACTGACAACATTACCGGTATTTGTTATAGGATTGTTAACTATTTTTGTGGGAGTTTGTGCATCTACTTTAATGGCTTTTTTAAAGTATTTGAGTGAATTAGAAAATGAAACGTAATTCAGAAAAGAAAAAATTACTATCGTATACTATCTTAGGCTTGTGCCTCACAGTATTTATTCTTTGGTTATCGTATTATAACCTTTCCAAGCTTAAAAATCATGCTCCAAATGAAATCAGCCAGAATAACTGTAGTCCATCACAGATCAAAGATGTAGTAGATGTCCCAGCATTACCAATAGTTCCTTTTGCTGGATCTACAACTTTTGCATCCTTGAACGATCCAAATCCAAAAGATAGGGATTCTATTTTTACAGCTATTAAGAAAGCCCATCCTCAATTTAGAATCCAATATGTATATCCGGCAAAAGTGGGTGAGTCTCCTGGGTCTAGTACCGGAATAAAATGGTTGATTGAAGATATGCGCAACCTACGTTTTGCCCTATCTTCACGACCTATAAGAAACGAGGAATTTAACGCTGCAAAAGTTAGGAATGTCTCTATTAGACAAGAAGCAATTGCTTATGATATCATTTCGCTCTATGTTAACCGTAAATTGACTGAACAAGGTTTGAAGGGTTTAAACTTAGCTGATGTACAGAGTGTTTTTAGGGGAGACGTTACAAACTGGAAACAAGTCAAAGGTCCTGACCGTGAAATTGCTATTTTTATGCGTAACTCTCAAAATAGCGGTACAGTTGAGTTCTTTAAAGAGAGTGTGCTGAACAACAAAGATTTTGGACCAAACATACATCCAATTGGACAAAAAGGAGATCGGAAAGAGCAAATCACGACACTAGCTATACGCAACGTTGCTAGCGATGATGGTGGTATCAGTTTTGCTACAGCCTCGGAATTAATCAATCAAGAAACCATAAGTATTATCCCTATTGCTAAGAAAGATACACCGGAAGATTTTGTGTCTCCCTGCACTGATAAAACCTGTAAAACTGTAAATACAAGTATTATTGCCAATCAATCTTATCCAGCAGAACTGATTAGAAAGCTATACGTAATTATCAAGCAGGATGGGAAAACAGACCAGAAGGCTGGCGAAGCTTACGCTAACATGCTCAAGAGTTGTGAAGGTAAAAAGTTCTTACAACAAGCAGGGTTTGTGCCTATCGAATAAATTTAACGGCTTCGATAAGTCAAAGTGTTCTGCGAGAATATCTGTAAGTGCCCTTAGCGCGAATATTGCCGCGTTTTCATGGTATTATACTAGCAGATTATCTGTGAGTCCGGCGTATTACATAACTTTACAACTCGCTTGTAAGGGAAGCATACGCATGCGCGTGGGAGCGGCAGGTGCAGAACCAATTTGGGGCATTTCCCTCAAAAAAACGGCTGTTTTACCCACGGATTGTAGGGGTGGGATGAGTTTAAACAGAACCCGTAACACATTGTTAGGGCGGGGAAACCCCGCCCCTACGATCGTATTGTGGTCTACGAATTGCCGATTACACCCAGATTCGGGAAAACCCCATGAAACATACCCGTAGGGGCGCGGTCTCCGCGCCCTTACTTACAACGCGCCATAAATGACGGTGCGTTACGCAGTCATTGTTCTCCACCTCTCCCATTTCCCGGCTGTTGACCTAGCAAGTATTCCCAAATTCGTTGTATCTCTGCTTGCCATACTTGACGGTCAATTGCAGCTTGTTGGCGGTCAATTGCAGCTTGTTGGCGGTCGGCTACTGCTTCAGCCGTCAAGTTTTGGACATTTATTGTCAAGTTATCAACACTATTACTCACTCTAGTGACATTTTCAGTTAGTTGACTGATATTTGCTACCAGTACATCAATGGTATTGTCGTGAGCCACTACTGTTTCACCAACATTTACCAAGATTGTTTCTAATCGGTTCAAGCGTGCTTCAGTTGATTCAGGTTGATTTGTGGTCATTTTTATTCGTCTTCTAATTTCTTAACAGTACCGTTTAAGATTTGTTGCGAAAGCTCATCATTAGGCATGTTTCGTTTGCTTTACATCGCCCCAGAACGGTTACTAAGCGATCGCTTTCTGCCATTTCTAGATTTAGCCTTAGGGTGCGCAAGAGCGCATTTTCAGATGTAAATTTTGACCAATAAACGATTAAAGCGCCGTAACGCACCATGACTGACGGTGCCGTACTCTCTCCTAAGAGCGCACCCTACATACTACTAACACTTTGTTACCCTTGCACTTCCTGCAACTCTTGAGTAGTTTGGATTTTTGGCAGTGGTTCAAGTGGCGTGGTAACTGGGGAATATCGACAATAGCAAATAACAATAGATTCAAAATCGTTGGTGGGCAATTCTGGGGTGTACTCCTCAACCCTGGTGACTTCCCAGTCTCCTACCCTGCTATGAGTGCTAGCACCAGGGAATTGAGGGTCAACAAACGGATCTATTTTGTGATACTCTCTTAATCTGTAACCTGGTGTAGGTAGGGGGCGCTTCGATAAGTCAAAGTGTTCGGCGAGAATATCTGTAAGTGCCCCTGTGTGGGCAAGTAGCATTTGCTTCCATTGCTCTGTAGATGCGTTCTCTGCTTTAAAGATTATATATTTACTCATTGTGGTTGTTCTCCATATAATTTGAGAATTCAGTTTTCCCTTCAAAAATACAGTCAAATTCCAGGATTTTGGTTTCAGTAGGTTCTACTCTTAGTAGTTTCCATTAGTCCGCGCAGGCGGACTTTGTTTGTGTAGCCGCGACTTCCAGTCGTCGGGGTTTCATTAAAATGGTATCTTCTCTCGTGCCTTTAATTGGTTATCATGTATGACAAGGCTTGCATGCCCCCCTTGTCAAACAATCACCTATGTCACAGTATCCCAACTTAGAACAAGCGCTGAAATATTACTTTGGCTACGACAACTTCCGCCTAGGACAGCGGCAAATTATTCAACAAGCGCTAGAAAATCGGGATTTGCTGATTGTGATGCCCACTGGAGGGGGAAAGTCACTCTGCTTTCAACTACCAGCACTCCTGAAAAAAGGTATAACTATAGTAGTGTCGCCGTTGATCGCCTTGATGCAAGACCAAGTGGAAGCACTGCGAGATAACGGGATCGCTGCAACATTTCTCAATAGCAGTCTTAACGGTCATCAAACACGATCGCGCGAAGAAGCCATTGTCAACGGGAAAGTGAAACTGCTTTACGTCGCCCCAGAACGTTTACTAAGCGATCGCTTTCTGCCATTTCTCGATTTAGTACATCACCAAGTTGGCATTTCTGCCTTTGCGATCGACGAAGCGCACTGCGTCTCAGAATGGGGACATGACTTTCGTCCAGAGTATCGCCAACTGAAGTCACTACGCAAACGTTATCCTGATATCCCCACCCTCGCCCTCACCGCCACAGCCACCGATCGCGTTCGGAGTGATATCATCCAACAACTTGGGCTAAAGCAGCCCAGTATCCATACAGCCAGCTTCAATCGCCAAAACCTTTACTACGAAGTTCGTCCGAAGACGAAGAATGCATACGCTGAACTATTAGAAATCATTCGGGAAAACGAAGGTTCAGGAATTATCTATTGCTTGACGCGCAAAAAAGTTGACGAACTCACCTTTAAACTGGAACACGATCAGATTTCAGCCTTGTCTTATCATGCTGGATTAACTGATGAAGAACGCTCAAAAAATCAAACTCGGTTTATTCGAGATGATGTCCGAGTTATGGTGGCAACAATTGCTTTTGGGATGGGAATTAATAAACCCGATGTGCGGTTTGTCGTTCACTTTGATATATCCCGTAATTTAGAAAGTTACTATCAAGAATCAGGAAGGGCAGGTAGAGATGGAGAACCTTCTAAATGTATACTTTTTTTCGGCTACGGTGATATCAAGACAATAGAATTTCTGATCAACCAAAAAGCTGACCCCCAAGAACAGTTAATTGCTAAGCAACAACTGCGGCAGATAATCGATTATGCTGACGGTACAGATTGCCGTCGCACAATTCAGCTGGGTTATTTTGGGGAACGTTTTGCAGGTAATTGTGGTAACTGTGACAATTGCCGTTCTCCCAAACCAGTGCAAGACTGGACAACTGAAGCCATGAAGTTTTTATCTTGTGTGGCGCGAACTAAAGAAAGATTTGGGATGCTTTATATTATCGATGTGTTGCGGGGAGCGAAAAATCAGAAAATTATCCAGAACGAACATGACAAACTTTCTACCTATGGTATTGGCAAAGATAGAAGTGTAGATGCGTGGCGAATGCTGGGGCGATCGCTGTTGCATCAAGGATTGATAGAACAAACAAATGATGGCTATTCAGTATTGAAACTTAACGCCCTGAGTTGGGAAGTCATGCGACGACAGCGCCCAGTTTCTATTGCCGTTCCCGTAGTCCAAAAAATCACAGTAGAACGCGGGAGTGAGAAAGCAGCATTCGCGGAAATGCTTATGCAACGGTTGCGATCGCTTCGCAAACAACTTGCTGACGAACAATCTGTTCCACCCTACGTTATCTTTCAGGATACTACCCTAAAATTGATGGCGCAGGAACAACCCCAAACAAAAGCGGAATTTAGTAAACTTTCTGGTGTAGGCAGTCACAAACTCGCCCAATACGGAGAGAAATTCCTCGCTGAAATTCGCGCCTACCGCACTGAACAAGGTTTACCAACAAAAGAGGATAATTCTACACCCTCTGTTAGCTTACCTTCCGAAACTGAATTATACACATTACAGCTATATCAACAAGGTCTGACTGTTGCAGAAATTGCCCAAAAACGCAGCATTCGCCCCACGACAATTATTCGTCACCTTTCCGATTTAATTGAGAAAAATCAGTCAGTAGATATAAATCAGTTAATTTCCGTAGAGAAGCAGCAAAAAATTAGGCAAGTGTTAGAAGTACTGGGCGATATCTCCCTTACCCCAATTAAAGAATATCTTGGCGAAAGCTACAGTTTTGACGAAATTCGTTTAGTACGGGGAAAGTGGCGTCAGGAAAATCGTAAAATTAACAAATAGGCGATAACATAATAATTCGTAATTCGTAATTCGTAATTCGTAATTAATTCATCAGCGCCACACCGCATTTTAACTCGTAATAATTACGAATTACAGCTTTGCTGCTTGACTAAAATTAGCCAGCATCGGCTGTTACGAAATAATACTGAATAATTTACCTAAAAATCTTAAATACTATCTAAATTTCATTATTTTCCACATTCACTAAAAATGGTGTAAAAAAGTTATATTGTCGCCAATGGCTTCTTCCTAATTCAAAATTTATACACCCAAATTTTATGAAGAACTGGTGGCATCTGTGTGGGTTGGGATTAATAACTTTGATTTATGGTACTCCTGCTGAGGCGCAAATTACGCCTGATGGTACGGTGGGGACGAAGGTGACACCAAATGTATTGATCCCACATTCCGCACCCCAACTGTCACGATAGGGAAATTACTGAGAGAAAAAAG
>CAXTSI010000134.1:0-18110 GCA_964246695.1 uncultured bacterium | reverse complement strand
TTAAGGTGTTTGCTTCACCTAAGCGATCGCCAACTTCCCGGTAGATTTTTAATGCCTGTTGATAACAATCATCAGCTCGTTCAACCTCATCTTTAAGTTCAAAATAGAGATCCCCCAAATTCTCTAAGCTACTAGCTAAATCAGCCTGTAGCCCCAACTTCGTTTGCAGAGTAATTGCCTTTTCATATGCCTTAATTGCCAAGTGGCGTTCTTGGTAACTGTCGTAGCGTTGTTGATACGCTCGTGCTAAACTGTCATACAACGTCGCTAGTAAAGGTGCTTCCTTTTCTTCTGCCTCAATTTGCTCAATGAGTCGTAATATTTCTGACAGTGGTAAACCACCAATTTCCTTTGGTGCAATCCTCGATATAGGGTTCGATACGGAGATATTCGCTATTTCTACGGGAGTAGACTCGCGGGTAAACCAAAACACCCCACCTCGCCAGCTCCAAAAATCTGGTGCTTTTTCTGCCAAGCGAACTAACACTGGCTCAGTTAACCATAGCACAATTGGAAAGCGAAACTGCCGCAGTGCTTCCCTTGTCCACTGTAAGTAGCCAAAAAACCTGTCTTGCTCTGATTTAGGGGCGTCTAACTTCACCGACAGTAGATCGTCCACTCCCAACACCGTAATTACAGCGGACTTACCCTGCTGCAAATCTGGTTCTGCTTTTACCAACTGCGCCAGTGCATAGCGTAAGCTGGGGTCTTGATTGCCTACCCGCACCCGATAGGTAAGAAAGTCTTGCTGTCTGAGTTCAGTTTCGTATTGCTGAATGAGTATTTCGCGCAAATTGCGGTCATCGGAAACCGCAATCAGCAAGTTTAGAATACCTTGGCTTGCTTCCAAGACTACAATTAATTTCTGATAATTCCGTTGATTTTCAGCTTTTACATCAATTATTGACATTATGTAATTAACTGCTTGCGCTTGAGTAGATCCACCACAATTGGATGCACGTCATACCACAAATCATCGTTCTCATACTCCAGCACGTACAGTCCGTGCAGCAGCGAGAGAAACTCCTCACTTTTGGCATCTTTGGGTGTGAGGTTTTCGTAGGTCGTTACTAATATGCTATACAAATTTTCACCCAGAGGACGAGCAAACTCATTCCGCAAATCCTTAACTGCTAATTGGAGAATCTCCTCATTAATTTTGATACCAGTACGTTCTGGTTCAGAGCGAATTAGCAGCAAACATTGAGAGCAACATTCCCTGGCTATTCGCACCAACTCCCGCACAACGCCGCCACTTTTGAGGACAATTTGCTTTGCGGTTTCCGGTTCAATTAATTCTTCTGGAATGCGCTTTTTAAGAATTTGGAGAAACAAGTTGAACGGCTGCTCTTTAGGTACTGCGTCTGGGTTGTGGCTGTCTTGTTGCTTGAAGAACTTACAGACTGCCATCAACTGAATGCGCGGTGCTACTGATTGTAAAATGGGAAGCAACTCATTGTTGCGAATTGCTGAAATAGGAATTGTATAGACAATCTGAAACTTGGGTAAAAATAAAGAATTTATATTGTTTTTGTAAATGTCTTCCACTAAGCCCAAATCAAGTTTATCCAGGTCATCAATAACTACCAAAACTTGATTTTTATTAGAGGCTACTTTAATTATAGCGGCAATTTCATCAGCCTTGCGCACAAGTTCAGAAACTTTGCGCTCGTAAGTTTTTTTAATTTCTTCCCGAAACGTGGCTTCGTTTTTCAACTTGGCAGTGATGATTTTGAGGAAGTCACCACCCACTCCGATCTCAGATTTCAAGTCTTTGGTAACTGTCTCTGTCTGAGTGGTAGTGAACCATTCTAAAAGAGTTTTTTTAGTATCTTCGGGTATTTCTACTCCGACTTGAGTGGCTTTACTTAGCAGAGTGAGGGCAATGGCATACAAAATGTTGACATGGTTAACGTCAGACATTTCAATCAAGTCAGCAACAGAAAAGAAGGCAACAAAATATCCCTGCTGCCTCATTTTATCAGAAAATTTGGCTAGCAAAGTAGACTTGCCACAACCCCGATGCCCTGCAAAAACAATTTTGCCGTTGGCAGGCGCATCTTCCACGGCTTGTTCTAGGCGGGCAATTGTGTCATTAGCAAAATCAACTCGAAATGCTTCAATCTGTTTCCCAGTAATGAGCGGGAATAATTCTAGATCCTGATACGCTTTGCGAAACTTTACCAGCAAAGATTTGTCCATATTCCTGCTTTCTACAATGCTTAGACGATCATACCCAATAGGGGGATAAGGGGGATAAGGGAACTCCAACAAATAAATTATCCAATATTGTGGGGGAGCGTAAGCGCATGTTGTCGGTTTTCCCGCTCTCACGGCGACTGGCGTTGGGCAGGAAAGCCCGCCCAGTTCCTAGGACGCAAGGATGCCCATCCCACAAGAAATAGTTGGATATTTTTTAACTTGGAATTCCCTAAGGTGGATAAGGGTAACAAGGGGGAGGTGTTCGCGAATCATTCAGGATTGCTATATTTGAACAAACAACAGACCAAAAATGTCAGAATTGGAGAAAGTAAGACAAAGGTTTGTCTAATGGCATCCACTACTGCCCAACAGTTGCTTACCTTTGAGGAATATCTCGCTTATGACGATGACACAGATAACCGCTATGAACTAGTGGATGGTAGGTTAGAACTGATGAATCCACCAACGTTCAGGCATATCTTAATTGCTAAGTTTATTGAAGGACAGTTGGATGGAGAAATTCTTCGTCTGGGATTGCCTAATTTTAGGGTTGACTTTTGATAAGTTGACAAGGTAGTATTATGAAATTTTTCCCATTTATATCCCAAAAGTGCATAAGTTGATTTTACTGCCAACTACTAACAATCAGCCTTTGTTGGCAAGTATCTTACTGAAATCTTTGGGAGCATCAACCATGTACATAAAGAATCTTTGCCGTTCCATCATTCTGATTGTATTGACTTTCACCCTACTGCTAGGGACTTTTACAGATCATGTAATGGCTGCAAGTGAACCTAAGTCCAGTGGCTCAGATATTCCAGAATTAAACACACCTTTAGGTAATAACGAAGGTAAACAATCGACTTCAATTTTATTCAAATATTTACCTTTTATTTTCCAAGTTGTAACGTTACTGTTATCACTAATAGAGGCAAATATATTCCCAGTAAAATTAAATTTTATTTTCGAGACTCTTTGATTATAAACTTTTTGTCGCTCTTCTATGTTACCCTTTTTGTTTAGTATAAATATAAATCCATCATCACTACCAGCAGCGATAATATCTCGTTTTGGACTAAAACTTAAACTACTAATTTTATGGTGAATGTCTTTATTTTTACTTATGCAAATTTGTTTTTGAAATCGAATAGGATTACTCTGACACAGTATAAGAGCACCTTCTGAATAAACTGAAGCAATAACATTACCATCATTGGGGCTAAAACTTAACTGCAATACATTTCCATTTTCTTGAGATGGAAAGCGATTAAGCTCTTGAATATTATAAATTAAATTTTGCAGGATATTAAGATGAGATTTATTATCACTTCCTATCTCTTTAAGTTTCTTCAAAACTTTCACACTAGCTATCAATGCTTCAAGCTGATGTTCCTGCTCAAATAAGGCTTGAGGTTGTTCAACCAAGAGATCTCCAACCATATCTGTATTTTGTTCTGCCCTTCGCCATTGCCAGACTGCCAACCCAGCTAAACTCAAAGCACCAACAATACCACCAATCAATATATTTTTTGTACGTTGCCTTCTGCGTTCAAGTTCCTGCTTCTCTCGATTCCGCTGTTGTGTACTAACACCAATAAAATCTCGCTCCTGGTGTGTCATTTCATCCGATCGCTGGTGCAACCATTCTTTTGCCACAGTCAAAGGTCCACCCCGCAACAATGCCCCAGGGTCATGGTTGCTACTTATCCATTCTTGCATTGCCACCTTTAATCGTTCCTGCCAAACCCGAAACTGACGGTTAGCATTCATCCACTCTTGCAGGGTGACCCATTCCCGAATCAACGCTTCATGAACCAGTTCCACTGTGTCTTCCTGTGACTTCTCATCCCGTCCTGTGACCAGCAGCCGTGCTTGATATCCTGCTAAATAACTCACCAATCCCCAGTTTTGCTCCCCCACTTCTTTCCGAGTAGCGATTCTCCTAGTGTCCTCCGTTCCTTCCCCTGGACGCACCAATTGCACAAAAATTCGTTGTGCGGTAAGTTGTTCAAATTGACTGAGTTGTTGATAAATTTGCTGGGCATGATTAGCCAAAGCTTTTTTCACTCCGCCGATCTCGTCATATGCCCGATGAGTTAACACGCGGTTTTGCTGCAATGACCACAGCCGGGTAAGAGCAAATTCTAATAAGGGTAGATTTCCTGGCGAATTACCAACATCATCTAAAATTCGTTGCGTCAATTGTGCTTCTAATTGCACTTCTAGCTTGTGGGCTGGTTGTTCAATCGCCCTTTGTAGTTCCCCTCGACTCATGGAACTGAGCAATTTGGGTGTAAACTGCTCTAATGCATCTCTCCAAGGACGATAGGAGAGGACATAGCCGTAAAAGTCAGCCCTTAAAGTGAAAACCAGTGTTAAGCAATTGTGAGCAATCGCTGCCAATAATACATCCGCAAAGCGTTCTTGTTCCTCCTTAACCTGGCTGAGGGTGTAGAGTTCCTCAAATTGGTCTGCGACTAACAACAGGCGCTTATTTTGGTTTCGTTGAGTGATGCCAGATACAACCTGCTGTAAGTTGATTTTGCCCTGCTGTATATCACCTGCCAATCCAGCAGCTTCTCTGAGTTGTCCGGTTTCTCCTAGTTCTGGTTCCAATTGACGCACTAAGGCAGAAGCTAGCTGGTAAAATGGCTGATTTCCAGGACGAAATGATTCAATCAGCCAACTGCCTTGTTTTCGCAACTGGGGAATGAGTCCGGCATAAACTACAGAAGATTTACCACTGCCGCTAGGACCAATGACACCAACTAGGGGCTGAAAGTTAACTGCTTCAAGCAAGCTATTGACATATGTTTCCCGTCCAAAGAAAAATTCTGCGTCTTCTTCTTCAAATGCAGCCAATCCTTGATACGGGTTGGGAGGAATGATGTCTGTACTGACAGAGGGGGTAATATTCTCTTTTTTCAAAAAAACTGGAGTTTCTTGCTCCACAAAACTGATCATTTGAGATGTACCCAGCTTATAGGCAAACTCCACTTCTTCGCCTGCTGCTATGGCATCGTAAAAAGCCACAGCAAATGCGACAGCTGCTTTATCCCCGACTGTCGAATTCATGCCGATCACATAGTTCACATATTGGCTAATGGCTCGTGCTTGCTCCTCACTATAGCAAGCGTTCAGCACTACACATTCCACTCCCTTTGTAGCAAAGAGTGCAAACTCACTCTTCAGGACATCTGCTGTTACAAGCGCTGGTTGTCCTGTTTCATCTTCTAAAACAATTCCCTCTTTTCCTGCACCATGCCCGCTAAAGTGAACAATTTGAGGCTGATAATCAAGTATTGCCCGGTAAAAGTCCCTCTGCCGCACCGCCCATTTCTGCTCTAGCTTAAACTGCTCACGCTTGTTAGCACGCCGCAATCCTTCTTCAATTTCCCGCACTTCTTCATCCAGCCGCAATCTTGAGGTACTTGCAGGGTTTGCTGCTAAAATCAAGATGGTTTTGACACGGGTTTCGTTGTTCATAAAGGCTTTAAGGGGAACAGGGTTACCGCCAGTGAATACCGCAATTACTCATAGATGAAACTAAAGTTGACTTATGCAGTAGCAAGGGATGTCCCAGTAAATCCACCACAATTGGATGCACGTCATACCATTACTTTTGAACAAACAACAGACCAAAAATGTCAGAATTGGAGAAAGTAAGACAGAGGTTTGTCTAATGGCATCCACTACTGCCCAACAGTTGCTTACCTTTGAGGAATATCTCGCTTATGACGATGACACAGATAACCGCTATGAACTAGTGGATGGTAGGTTAGAACTGATGAATCCACCAACGTTCAGGCATATCTTAATTGCTAAGTTTATTGAAGGACAGTTTGATGGAGAAATTCTTCGTCGGGGATTGCCTTGGTTGTGCTTTCGGGAGGCGGGCATTAGAACAGGATGGCGCAAGTCAAGACTAGCAGACGTTTATGTGGTAAAAATGGATCAAGTGACGGATATGCTGGATGAGTCTGCTGTCTGTCAAACGCCACCATTGCTGACTGTAGAGGTCATCAGCCCAGAGTCCATCAAACGGGACTATCGTTATAAGCGTTCTGAATATGCTGCTTTAGAAATTCCAGAGTACTGGATTGTAGATCCCGACGAAGCAAAGGTGACAGTCCTGTTGTGGGAAGAAGGACTCTATGAAGAATCGGTTTTTACAGGTAAGCAACGGATTGCTTCTCGTACTTTCCCGGAGTTAGCTATTTCTGTGGAGCAAGTTTTAGCAGTTGGTGGGGGATGAGAATGAAAAAGTTGTTAGTGGCAAGACAAACCTGAACAATGAGAGAAGAACTAATAACTAACATCTACTTATGAGCTTCCGTGACGAGTTTAAACTACTGCTACGCGCCCGCTACCCCTTAATGTATATTCCCACATATGAAGAGGAGCGGGTGGAAGCGGCTATCCGGGAAGAAGCGACAAATCAGGGTAATCGCCCAGTTTATACTTGGGATTTTGTGGATGGTTACCAGGGTAATCATAATGATGCGGGGTTTGGTCGGCGTAACCCTCTGCAAGCTTTGGAATTTGTGGAAAAAATCCCAGCATCTGCGCCTGGGGTGTTTATTCTGCGGGACTATCATCGGTTTTTAGAAGATGTGGCGATCGCCCGCAAACTCCGCAACCTAGCCCGACTGCTGAAGTCCCAACCAAAAAATATTGTCTTACTGTCGCCGCGCATTGCTATGCCTGACGACTTAACCGAAGTTTTGACGGTGTTGGAGTTCCCCTTACCTGCAGCACCAGAAATTAAAGCCGAGGTCGAACGCTTGTTAGCAGGGACGGCAAACTCACTTTCTGGTAAAATTTTAGATGATTTAGTGCGCTCTTGTCAAGGGCTTTCTATGGAGCGTATTCGTCGGGTTTTGGCACGAGCGATCGCGACAAGAGGTGAAATACAACCAGAAGATGTAGATTTAGTTCTGGAAGAAAAGCGCCAAATCATCCGCCAAACCCAAATTCTCGACTTTTACCCCGCCACTGAACAAATTTCTGATATTGGTGGACTGGATAACCTCAAAGACTGGCTCCTCATCAGGGGTGGTGCGTTTAGCGAACAAGCGCGACAGTATGGTTTACCGCACCCTCGTGGTTTACTATTGGTGGGGATTCAGGGGACTGGTAAATCCTTAACTGCTAAGGCGATCGCCCATCACTGGCATTTACCTTTACTACGCTTAGATGTGGGACGGTTATTTGGGGGTTTGGTGGGTGAATCAGAATCCCGCACTCGTCAAATGATCCAAGTAGCAGAAGCCCTTGCGCCCTGTATTTTGTGGATAGATGAGATCGATAAAGCCTTTTCCGGACTTGGAAGCAAAGGTGATGCGGGAACCACTAGCCGGGTATTTGGTACATTTATTAATTGGTTAGCCGAAAAAACCTCACCCGTGTTTGTTGTCGCTACTGCCAACGATATCCAAAGTCTACCACCAGAAATGCTTCGCAAAGGGCGATTTGATGAAATTTTCTTCGTTGGTTTGCCTAGCCAAGAAGAGAGACTCGCAATTTTCAACGTTCATTTATCTCGACTGCGCCCTCATAATTTGAAAAATTACGATCTCGACAGGTTAGCTTATGAAACACCTGATTTTTCTGGAGCAGAAATTGAGCAAACTTTGATTGAAGCAATGCATATCGGGTTTAGTCAAAACCGAGACTTCGCCACCGACGACATTTTAGAAGCTGCCAGCCAGATTATACCCCTAGCGCGTACCGCTGTTGAGCAAATCCAGAAACTGCAAGAATGGGCTGCTGCTGGCAGAGCACGTATGGCATCGAAACAAAGTCCTTTGAGCGATCGCATTCAACGCCAGCTGCAATAATAAGTGATGAGTGAGGAGTGATGAGTGAGGAGTTATAACTCCTCACTCCTAACTCCTAAATTTATCAGGTTATGACTATGTTTTATAACATCTTGAAGTTTACACTTGGGTTTTTATTAGCGATGGCTATTTTAGCTACTGGCAGTTTTGTAGCTGCTTTGTATGTGATGAATCGTGCCTCTATACCCCCAGCCAAACCTATTTTTGCCAATGATACACCCTTAGTAAAAGGGCAAGCTCCAACAAAATCTGCTGTAGCACAAGGTACCACCTCTAAGCGTGAGGCTAAGACTAAAACTAAACCAACCCTCACGAATGCTGCATCACCAAAACCATTACCTGTAGGCGCTTATCGAGCGCGTGTCACTTGGTCTCAAGGCTTGGTTCTGCGTTCTGAACCAAGCCTTGAGGCTGAACGTGTTGGTGGAGCTGGTTTTAATCAAAAGATTTTTGTTTTGGAAGAAAGTCAGGATAAAACCTGGCAAAAGATTCGCTTAGAAGGTAGCGGTAAGGAAGGTTGGGTGAAAGCAGGTAATACTAAGCAAGTTAACAATCAAAACAATTCCCAGCAGCCTGAGGGAGCAGACCAAATACAGAAAGGACAGTAGATAAATTTGAACTCTCCCCCGGAAGACAGCACGTCCGATTCTAATGTGCTTTGTTTACAACCCCTGTAGAGACGCGACGCCCGAAGGGTGACGCTCGTTTCTCGTTCCCATGCAGAGCATGGGAATGCAGTCGTTGGGGCTGCTGCCTCATTACTTGCAAAATATGGAGGCAGCAGCCCGCTAATTAGGCATTCTTAGCCTCTGGCTGGGAACGAGAACATCCAAAAAGCACCCCGTACTGCCTAAATGGGCGCGATTTAGTTGACACCAATGGCTTCTAGCCTGCCCAGTTGATAGGACGGGCGCAAGCGAGCTGATCCCACAAGAAATAGTTGGATATTTTTTACTTGGAAATCCCTGACAAAAGTTTACATAGTTGGGATTAATCTCGCCGACTTACATACCGCAGCAAAAAAATTTGCACAGATCTGCGAAAAGCATCCAAATAGATGTGATATTAATTATTACAAAGCTTGTTGTGGAATAATTACCTGATACAGAAATGTGTCAACAAGTGATAAAGCAACCTCAAAAGGGAATTCATCTAGACTATAACTTGGAAAAATTATGGAAACAATTGGTTATCTTCATACTGCTTCAATACCCGAGGCATCTGAAAATATTGAGGTTGTTCCTGTCCTAGTTAATTTCAATTTTTTTATAAACTTAAATTGGAAAAAGCTCTTTAGCAGTGCTGCGATGCTAAGCGTATCTGTGACAATGACCCTAGCGGCTTTAAGTGTGGCTGGGCAGGCGTTAGCATTTCAGAAAGAAGGAAATCAGGGATCTCAAGTTTCAAACATCCAGAGGTGTTTGCAAAGGTTAGGCTACTTTAATGGTCCGGTGACAGGCAAGTTTGGTTCGTTGACCCAAAATGGTGTGATTCGGTTCCAAAAAGCCAATGGAGTAACTGCTGATGGGGTTGTGGGTTCTAGAACTAAACAACTACTGCAATCTCAGTGTCAAAGTAGATCGACAAGTGGTGGTAATGTCAGTGGTGAACTGCAACTAGGTAGCAGAGGTCCAGCCGTTAAAGCGCTGCAGCAGAATTTGCGGCAGTTAGGTTTCTTTAATCGTCCGATAACAAGCTATTTTGGTTCCGAAACTCAGCAGGCGGTGATCCGATTCCAGCAATCTCACGGAATACGTGCTATTGGTGTTGTTGGTCCCAGAACAACAGAAGCAATAAGTGTCAGTCTCAATCAAATTCAACGCCCTGAAGGTATTGGTGGTGATAATCTGCCCAATGCTCTCAATCCAGGTGCTGCAGGTGCTGAGGTGACAGAACTGCAACAGAGTTTACGGCGGTTGGGCTACTTCAACTCCAATCCGACTGGCTATTTTGGTCCAAGTACCAAGGATGCTGTGGTACGATTTCAGCAAGCTAATGGAATAATACCCAATGGCATCGCCGACTCACAAACCTTGGCAGCAATAAGTGCTGCCTTGGGCGGTCAAAATAATGTTCAAAATAATGCTCAAAATAATGTTCAAAATAATGCTCAAAATAATGCTCAAAATTCAAATTGTTCAACAGAGACTGATATATGTTTAGGTGAGAGAAGTCAGCGAGTCGCAGCCGTACAAAAGCGTTTGCAACAGTTGGGATTGTTTAAAGGTGACGTGAGTGGCTATTATGGTACGGAAACTAGAGATGCTGTCGTTCAACTTCAGCGATATCGTGGTATAGATCCTACTGGGTTTGTAAATTATCAAACTTGGCAGGCATTAGGAATAAATAATTCAGAAAATCCGAAAGCAGGTAATCCCACTCCTAAGAATACTTATGTCGTGGTTGTGCCAATTCACAATAATGATACTCTATATAAAGTGCAACAGTATATACCGGAAGCTTTCGCGGCGAAATCTAGGTTGGGCGCTTATGTGAATGCTGGACAATTTAAGGATCGCTCAGATGCAGAAAAGCTTTCTAAAACATTGCGATCGCGTGGTTTAGATGCACGGGTGGAATACTTTTAAAAGTGAGGAGTTAGGAGTTATGAGTGATGAGTTATAAATTTTTATTCCTCACTCCTCACTCCTCACTCCTCACTAAATTGAACTCCTAACTAAATTTAAGGAAAATGGCTGAAGCTCGTATTGGGATTATTGGTGGTAGCGGTTTATACAAAATGGACGCACTCAAAGATGTAGAAGAGGTGCAAGTCCAGACGCCATTTGGTTCACCGTCTGATGCTTTGATTTTGGGAAAATTGGAGGGTACACGGGTAGCTTTTTTGGCACGTCATGGTCGCAATCACACGCTGTTACCTTCTGAGTTGCCGTTTCGCGCTAATATCTATGCGATGAAGCACCTGGGTGTGGAGTATTTAATCTCAGCCTCAGCAGTAGGTTCTTTGAAGGAAGAAGTTAAACCATTAGATATGGTGGTGCCAAATCAGTTTATTGACAGAACGAAAAATCGGATTTCGACGTTTTTTGGGGAAGGAATAGTCGCTCACATTGCTTTTGGCGAACCGATTTGTCAGAACTTAGCGAGCTTTTTGACGGAGGCGATCGCATCTTTGAATTTACAAGATGTCACTTGCCATGCAGGTGGTACATATGTATGCATGGAGGGACCGGCATTTTCGACTAAAGCGGAATCGAATCTTTACCGCAGCTGGGGTGCGACGGTGATTGGGATGACGAATTTACCAGAAGCCAAGTTAGCACGGGAAGCAGAAATTGCCTATGCAACGTTGGCACTCGTGACAGATTACGATTGTTGGCATCCAGATCACGATAGCGTGACGGTGGAGATGGTGATTAGTAATTTGCAGCGAAATGCAGTAAATGCTCAGAAGGTCATTCAAGAAACAGTGCGACGTCTTTCCGAGAATCCGCCGTTGAGTGATGCACATTCAGCTTTGAAGTATGCGATTTTAACTCGCTTGGATAGTGTTCCAACGGCGGCTAAGGAGAAGTTGGGTTTGTTGTTGAAGAAGTATATTTAGGGCGGTAAGTTATTGATCAATTTGTTGGGTTCTCTCCTTCTTAGCTGCGCGATGCCGTTTTACAGATTCAATCCAGAACTTATCAAAAGTTCTTTCCTCTGTACATCGCCAGCAGAAAACTATTTCTCTACTGGGTTCGTTGATTCTTGTTGTCAGGTCTGTTGACGCAAGTGGGTCACGACATCCGTAGCATCTTCTCATTTGAAAACTCCAAAGTGTCTGAATATTTATCTGGAAAAAATCAGACAAATACGCAACACACAACTTGAGTTCAAAGAAATCATCTCGAGTCCACTCTCAATACTGCAAGGGCTGAGAATAGTTGAGTTGCCAGAAACCCGGTTTCTTAAAGAAACCGGGTTTCTAATTTTTGCTTATCCGAGCAGTATTGAGTCCACTCTCATTGCCGATCATCA
This sequence comes from uncultured bacterium, assembly GCA_964246695.1. Classification (GTDB taxonomy): domain Bacteria; phylum Cyanobacteriota; class Cyanobacteriia; order Cyanobacteriales; family Nostocaceae; genus Stigonema. Next base: position 6,087 of record CAXTSI010000134.1, on the reverse strand, counting down.
GAACCCCGGACCGCAAGCGGTCCGGGGACGTAAAGCTAGGCTTTACTGGGGTGGGGTTCCGCAGTAACGGACACACTCTTACACGGATAATTTTTATAGATTAATGGCAAATACGCGATCGCAAGTTAACTCCAACGATGGGATAACATCCGATTGAATGCGATCGACACCCGTAATCACTGTATCCTCGTACTGCCCGTCTACCCATTTACAAATGGTAATCTGCCTTTCTTCGGGGTCAATTATCCAGTATTCAGCAATCCCACGCGCCGCATATTCGGTACGTTTGTGACGGTAGTCGCGGGTGCGATTGGTAGCACCAGGGCTAACAACTTCGACGACTAAAGCAGGGGGAGGCATATCTCGCGTAATTGTAGCACGGGTTGCACCTGCCAATGCCGCTTTAGATTCTTCCGTATGGACTAACAGATCGGGTAAACGACATTTCGCCCGCCGTCCTGTCACCTCAATTTCCGTGTCCTTATTAGCAAGTAATCTGATGGGAACATATTTTGCCAACTCGAATAGCAAAATTCTGGCAATGTCATTATTTTCGGGGCTTTCAGGTGGCATCTCTACTAACTCCCCATCAACCAATTCATAGCGAGTATCGGTGCCATCGTCATAGGCTAGATACTCATCAAAGGTTAGGATTCTAGATTTCGATCCGATGGTTGGGGTCATAAAGATTGTCCCAGTTTTTAGTGCCCAGCATCGCTATTTTACCAAATTCTCGTTTGAGCGATCGCACACTCTATGCAACCTCCCTTGGTTAATGATTCCAAACGGGTAAGTAGATCTGTGCCAATTCCCTGACAGCCGCCCCGACCATTTTTTGAATTCAAAATTCAAAATTCAAAATTCAAAATTGAGCGCAAATTTTTTTGAATTACTCAGTCAAAATGGCAAAAAAACGATTTAGCTGTATTTTATCCAGCTTACATAAAATACAACATAGAATATTATTTTACTGATTTACCTACAGCGGCTGCAATTGAAGCAAGTCCTTGGGATGATCTTGAGCAAATAAAATTAGAAATTGACAAGAAAAAAGAAAATTTTAATTATCAAACTAGCAAAAATGATATTTTTATATTTATTCGGATTGATTTATATATACCTAAAAATTTATAAAAATATTCAGAGTTTTTATCAGTTATTAAATCAAGATTTACGAGGCAATCAAACCTGAATGTTTATTTAATTCTTAGTCATGATTTAGGCATAGTTAAAGATTTTGATACGGTGACGAAAATGCTAGCTATTTTGGAGTCGAAGTTTGGCAAACCAGAATATTATCAAAATTTCAAGTCCTATGTAGTGTCCAAATATGGATTATCTTAATTTTAGAAGTAAAAAATATAGTAATCCTCCGTAGGACTTACGCACTATACCAATAGAGCATCATGTGTATAACGGAATTCGGTCGTTTCATCTCGTAGAATTGACCCACACCAGATGGTAAGGGCGCGGTTTCCGCGCCCCTACGTCATATTGTGGTCTACCCAAATGAATATTGCGCTCTGCCGCCCAACCGTTACCACCCTATACTTGACTATTTATATCAATGCGTAAGTCCGATTCAATTCTCAACAGGTTAATTTTTGTGTAAACACCATTAGGTAGATGCAAAAAATAAATTAATTACGTGTATAAAAAATAGCAGGCATTTAATTTACTCGTTTTAGCTAAGGGAAGAGGTGATGATGCTTTTCCCCAAAATCGAAAATAAGTAAATTAATGCACGTCAACTAAATTAATAAAAAAAATTACATTTAGATAATTGTTAAACATAGGCAACTAGGATAAAGAAATTTATATGAAAATTTCTTTATCCTAAAAGTTTAGTAACATTTCATACTGAATATGAGCATCAAAAATTGCTCAAATCGATTTACAACAGACAAAATTGTTGGTGCCGAGGGACAAAAAGAAGTGTTGAAGAAATTTGTGATGATTGGGGCAGCTGCCCTACTGCTTCTGATCGGACCGCTGACGGGCATTGCCTTCGCAGCACCCCCTGATGTCAACACAGCGATTAGTAGTGCTCAAACTGCTGCCGATACAGCATTTATGCTGATTTCAGCAGCCCTTGTTTTGCTGATGACACCAGGACTTGCCTTTTTCTATGGTGGATTTGTGCGATCGCGCAACGTCCTCAATACCCTGATGATGAGCTTCGTGCTGATGGCGATCGTGGGAGTTATTTGGATTCTGTGGGGGTATAGCTTTGCCTTTGCACCGAATGTTTCCGTTATTGGTAAGGTGTTCGGTAGCTTTGATTGGGCATTTGTTGACCCCGCGAAGGTCAAATTGGACACATCTGCCTATTTACCTCATTTTCCTTATGAAGATGCTCTCAAGGCGGCCGATCCTAAATATACCGACATGACGTCATATGCCCCGACTATTCCTCACCAGACGTTCATGATCTATCAAGCCATGTTTGCCATCATCACCCCAGCGCTAATTTCCGGGGCGATCGCTGAGCGGATGAGCTTCACGGCTTACTCTTTATTTGTGCTACTGTGGTCAACGTTTATTTATTCTCCCCTTGCCCACATGGTATGGGCTAAAGGTGGGTTTTTGGGCATAAACGGTGGCTTGGGTGCCCTCGACTTTGCTGGTGGTACTGTCGTACACATAAGTTCTGGCGTTTCAGCTTTGGTAGCAGCGATCGTTCTAGGATCTCGGAAAACCTATCCCGATCGCCTCAGCCCTCCGCACAACGTTCCCTTCATTCTACTGGGAGCAGGCTTGCTGTGGTTTGGCTGGTTCGGCTTCAACGCTGGTAGTGCCTTGGCTTCTGGTGGGTTGGCAACATCCGCTTTTGTTGCTACCAATACAGCAGCGGCGGCTGCAGCTTTAATGTGGTTGATTCTGGAAAAAGTGTTGCGCGGTAAACCAACAGCAGTCGGTGCAGCCACAGGAGCAGTTGCAGGCTTGGTGGGTATCACCCCAGCAGCAGGATATGTCACACCCCTAGGAGCAATTTTGATTGGTGCCATTACCGCCGTTGTTTGCTTTTATGCCATAAGCTTGAAGCACAAACTGCACTTGGATGATGCCTTAGATACATTTCCCGTACATGGTGTTGGTGGTACAGTTGGTGCAATTCTCACAGGCATATTTGCTACCAAAGCAGTAAACCCATCAGGTGCAGATGGTTTGTTGTTTGGCAATCCAAAGCAAGTGCTGATCCAAATAGAAGCAATTGTCCTTACCTACATTTTCGCTGCAGTTGGTACTTGGATCATACTAAAAATCCTAGACGCCACAGTCGGTTTGCGAGTCAAGGAAGAAGCCGAACTGCAAGGTATGGATATCAACGAACACGGGGAAGAAGGTTACAACGAAGAATACGGAGAGCGTATTAGTAGCTTTAGTAGTAAGTAGCAGGTGCTAATTGCTAATTGCTAATTGTTAATCGTATAGCAATCCTAAATCATTAGTGAATAATAAATGATGTTGTAGGGTGGGCATTGCCCACCATTACCAGCTTTGGTGGGCAATGCCCACCCTACGAAGAATTTCACTTTGCAGATAGGACTGCTATAGTCAAGCAATTAGCAATTAGCAATTAGCAATTAGCAATTACCAATTACTCAGTATCATTTGTGAGCGCTGATGTTCTAAAATCTGATTCAAAGATTTGGTTAATTTAGTCAGCGTGTCCACTCCAGCAAAAACCTTTCCTACTTGGGCGTTTTTCTCGTTAGCAACCAATGGCATACTGATTTTGGCGGTCATCCTGCTAATTTTGCGACAGCAGGGATGGACCGCTTTTTTAGGGAAAATATTCCCAAGCCTTGTCAACTCGAACAATCAACCCCAGGCGATCGCACCTCAACTAAGTCCGCGTCACCAACTTAATTATCAGCAGTGGGTAGACATCCTCAAGCAAGAAGCCAAGGTAGCTGCCGAGAAACATCCTCAGCATTTAACTATACTGGCAGGAGATTCTCTAAGTCTGTGGTTTCCCACTGAATTACTACCCAAAGACAGAAATTGGTTGAATCAGGGAATTTCTGGGGAAACAAGTGCTGGACTATTGAAAAGATTGGATCTGATCGACCGGACCAATCCGGAAACGATTTTTGTGATGATTGGCATTAATGACCTAACCCGAGGCGTCAGCGATGAGATAATTTTAAAAAATCAGCAGCAGATTATACACTATCTGCGAAGGATGCATCCAAAAACCCAAATTGTCGTCCAGTCGATTTTGCCGCATGGAGGAGAAGCAACTTGGGAAAAGCGAGAAAAACTACTAGCTATTTCCAATAGTCGCATTCGTCAGTTAAATCAGCAACTGCAAAGCATAGCCGCAAAAGAAGGCGTCAAATATTTAAACTTGCATCCCCTATTTGCCAATCAGCAAGGTCAACTCCGCCGCGAACTTACCACCGATGGCTTACACCTGAGTCCTCAAGGCTATCTCGTTTGGAGTTCTGCCTTGGAGATTTATAGTCAGATCGAACTCTAACCGCAGGTAAAATAATTTTGGCAACGGATGATGTAGCGGATGTAACGGATTACTCTATGTGTGTGACTTTACAGAGAATTTATCCGTTACATCTGTTATGTTATCCGTTGCAAGAGAAAATGAGAGTTGGCAACGGATGAGGTAGCGGATGTAACGGATTCTTCTATGTGTGTGACTTGACAGAGAATTTATTCGTTACATCTGTTATGTTATCCGTTGCAAGAGAAAATGAGAATTAGCAATTTTTGACAAAAAAACAATGGATACGAAAGCTTTTAAACGATCGCTCCAACATTCGGAAAACTACCATCGCAAGGGATTTGGTCACCAAGCAGAAGTCGCTACCCAGTTGGAGTCCGAGTATCAAAGCAACTTGATTCAGCAAATTCGTAACAAGAACTACTCTCTGACTCGTGGTGATGTCACTATCCAGTTAGCGCAAGCCTTTGGCTTTTGTTGGGGTGTTGAACGTGCTGTAGCAATGGCGTATGAAACCCGCAAACACTTCCCAAATGAGCGAATCTGGATTACTAATGAGATTATTCACAATCCTTCAGTTAATCAGCGCATGCGTGAGATGGAGGTAGCGTTTATCCCCGTTGAAACAGGCGAAAAAGACTTTTCTGTCGTTGAAACTGGTGATGTAGTTATTCTTCCTGCTTTTGGAGCAAGCGTCCAAGAAATGCAGTTGCTGAATGATAAAAATTGCAAAATTGTCGATACAACTTGCCCTTGGGTTTCTAAGGTTTGGAATACCGTGGAAAAGCACAAGAAAGGCGATTACACTTCAATTATTCACGGCAAATATAACCACGAAGAAACCGTTGCTACCAGTTCTTTTGCGGGTAAATATCTGATTGTGCGGAATTTGGAGCAAGCCGAGTATGTTGCTAACTACATTCTCAATGGGGGAAATCGTGATGAATTTATGACGAAATTCAGTAAAGCTTGCTCTGCTGGATTTGACCCTGATAGAGATTTAGAGCGAGTTGGCATTGCTAACCAAACAACGATGCTTAAAGGCGAAACTGAGCAAATTGGTAAGCTATTTGAGCATACAATGATGAAAAAGTATGGTCCACCAGAGTTGAATCAGCATTTTCAAAACTTCAATACCATCTGTGACGCCACCCAAGAACGGCAAGATGCAATGCTCAATTTAGTGGAACAGAAGCTTGATTTAATGGTAGTGATTGGTGGGTTTAATTCATCAAATACTACACACTTACAAGAAATTGCAGTTGAGCGAGCAATTACTTCGTATCACATTGATTGTGTAGAGCGAATTCACTCAAGAAATAGTATTGAACATCGGCAATTAAATGGAGAGTTAGAAATCACCGAAAACTGGTTGCCGACAGGGAAAATAGTTGTAGGAATTACCTCTGGTGCTTCTACACCAGATAAGGTGGTAGAAGATGTGATTGAGAAGATTTTTGAGTTGAAGACGATGGCGACGGTGTAAGAAACCTCACCCCCAACCCCTCTCCGCGCTTTGGTGAGGGGTGGAACAGGCGATCTGCCTGCAGCGTCCGCGCAACGCTTACGTCGAAGATCGCGAACGCGAACGCACTACGTGTCTCGTAAAAAATCAAATTCCT
>CAXTSI010000133.1:0-18128 GCA_964246695.1 uncultured bacterium | reverse complement strand
GTACTATATAGATCCGTTTCTTTGCAGTGTGACAGTTTTGGGTGCGGAATGTGGGATATCTTGCTCCGTTCAATCACCGTTAACGCGGCTATCTGCTGACATGATGCTAGCGCATCAAATATATGATGTCAAAACATCATTTTACAAATTCCACCTTTGAGTTAGCTAATTCTACAAAACAAAAAATCCCCCACCTTCAGGCGGGGGATTTAAATTACTTACCTACAAAACTAGCAGCCGAATTAACCGAACTTACCAGCAGTAGAGGCGATGAGGAACGCGGCGTATGTAAGGACATAGCCAACAGTAAAGTGTGCTAGACCAACTACACGAGCTTGAACGATGGACAGAGCCACAGGCTTGTCTTTCCAGCGTACAAGGTTTGCCAGTGGTGTGCGCTCGTGCGCCCACACCAGAGTTTCAATTAACTCTTGCCAGTAACCTCTCCAAGAGATCAGGAACATGAAGCCGGTCGCCCAAACCAGGTGTCCGAAGAGGAACATCCAAGCCCAAACAGCCAGGTTATTCATACCGTACGGGTTATAGCCGTTGATCAACTGTGCCGAGTTTGCCCACAGGTAATCGCGGAACCAACCCATAAGGTATGTGGAAGACTCGTTGAACTGAGCGACGTTACCTTGCCAAATACCCAAATGCTTCCAGTGCCAGTAGAAGGTTACCCAACCCACAGTGTTGAGCGCCCAGAACGTAGCCAGGTAGAAGGAGTCCCAAGCAGAGATGTCGCAAGTACCGCCACGACCAGGACCGTCGCAAGGGAATGCATAACCGAAGTCCTTTTTATCGGGCATCAGCTTGGTACCACGGGCATCCAAAGCACCCTTGACCAGGATGAGCACAGTGGTGTGGATTGCCAAAGCGAAGGCGTGGTGTACCAAGAAGTCGCCAGGACCGATGGTTAAGAACAGGGAGTTAGTACCATTGTTGATGGCATCTAGCCAACCAGGTAACCAAGCAGCGCCTGCGGTGGAAGCAACACTGTCAGGGTTAGACAGCAAAGTGTTTAAGCCGTACAGTACTTTCCCGTGAGAAGCCTGGATGAACTGGGCAAATACCGGTTCAATCAAAATTTGCTTTTCAGGTGTACCGAAGGCAACCACAACGTCGTTGTGGACATACAAACCGAGGGTGTGAAAGCCCAAGAACAGCGACACCCAACTTAAGTGGGAGATAATCGCTTCTTTGTGCTTGAGCACACGGTCAAGAACGTTGCCCTTGTTTTGCTCGGGATCGTAGTCACGTACCCAGAAGATGGCAGCGTGAGCGAAAGCACCGAGCATCAGAAAAACAGCGATGTACTGGTGGTGAGTGTATAGCGCTGCTTGCGTGGTGTAGTCCTTAGCTATGAAAGCGTAAGGCGGCAACGCGTACATGTGCTGCGCTACCAAAGAGGTGACGGTTCCTAAAGCTGCCAGGTGTATGGACAACTGGAAGTGCAGAGAATTGTTATAGGTGTCGTACAGTCCTTGGTGTGGCAGGTTGAACTGACCTTCAGTGTTGATGCCAAAGAAGTTCTTGGCATTGAGCATTTCTTTAATGCTGTGACCAATTCCAAAGTTCGTGCGGTACTGGTGACCAGCAATAATGAAGATGACTGCGATCGCCAAGTGGTGGTGCGCCATATCGGTCAACCACAATGACTCTGTCTGTGGATGGAAGCCACCCAAGAATGTCAGAATCGCAGTTCCGGCACCAGTAGACGTGCCGAATATGTGGTTGGCAGTATCTGGGTTAGCAGCGTAAGCACCCCAGTTACCTGTGAAGAAAGCTGTTAAACCTTCTGGATGCGGTGGGGTAGTCAGGAAGTTCTCCCAACCCACATGCTGTCCGCGAGATTCGGGGATCGCAACGTGAACCAAGTGACCGGTCCAAGCCAAAGAACTTACCCCAAACAGACCTGCCAAGTGGTGGTTCAGGCGCGGTTCTGCGCTCTTAAACCATGCAAGGCTGGGACGGTACTTGGGTTGCAAGTGCAACCAACCTGCGAACAAGAACACTGCTGCCAATAACAGCAGGAACACTGCACCTTGGTACAGGTCACCGTTCGTGCGCATACCGATGGTGTACCACCAGTGGTAAACACCTGAATAGGCGATGTTTACTGGATTGCTTGCTCCACCTTGGGTGAATGCTTCGATTGCTGGTTTGCCGAAGTGTGGATCCCAAATCGCATGGGCAATTGGACGGATATGAAGAGGATCTTTAATCCACTGTTCAAAGTTACCTTGCCAAGCTACATGGAACAGGAGGCTCGATGCCCACAGGAAGATGATTGCCACATGACCGAAGTGTGTTGCGAAAATCTTTTGGTAGAGATTTTCTTCTGTCATGCCATCGTGGCTTTCAAAATCGTTTCCCATAGCCATCGCATACCAGATCCGACGCGTCGTCGGGTCCTGTGCGAGGTCCTGGCTAAATTTTGGAAATTTTGTCGCCATAGCTTTGTTAATTACTTTTCGCCCTCATCAAATTTTAAGCTTTCAATACCCATCCAAACTCACTAGGATATTGATATTAGCTATAAAGAATTTTGACGCTGAGGTTTGATTAACACCGTAAAAAATCCCCCGCTCAAAGGCAGGGGATTTTATTTAATTACCAACAAAAAGTTGATGAGCGCGAACTACAGGAGATTAACCGAACTTACCAGCAGTAGAGGCGATCAGGAACGCAGCGTAGGTGAGGACATAGCCAACAGTAAAGTGTGCTAGACCAACCACACGAGCTTGAACGATGGACAGAGCCACAGGCTTGTCTTTCCAGCGTACAAGGTTTGCCAGTGGTGTGCGCTCGTGCGCCCACACCAGAGTTTCAATTAACTCTTGCCAGTAACCTCTCCAAGAGATCAGGAACATGAAGCCGGTCGCCCAAACCAGGTGTCCGAAGAGGAACATCCAAGCCCAAACAGCCAGGTTATTCATACCGTACGGGTTATAGCCGTTGATCAACTGTGCCGAGTTTGCCCACAGGTAATCGCGGAACCAACCCATAAGGTATGTGGAAGACTCGTTGAACTGAGCGACGTTACCTTGCCAAATACCCAAATGCTTCCAGTGCCAGTAGAAGGTTACCCAACCCACAGTGTTGAGCGCCCAGAACGTAGCCAGGTAGAAGGAGTCCCAAGCAGAGATGTCGCAAGTACCGCCACGACCAGGACCGTCGCAAGGGAATGCATAACCGAAGTCCTTTTTATCGGGCATCAGCTTGGTACCACGGGCATCCAAAGCACCCTTGACCAGAATGAGGACAGTGGTGTGGATCGCCAAAGCAAAGGCGTGGTGTACCAGGAAGTCGCCAGGACCGATGGTTAAGAACAGGGAGTTGGTGCTGTGATTAATGGCATCCAGCCAGCCTGGTAGCCATACGTTAGCGTAGTTGGGCCACGCAGTACTAGCAATACTATCTGGATTCGACAGGAGGACATTTAAGCCGTACAGTGCTTTTCCGTGAGAAGCTTGGATGAACTGGGCAAATACCGGTTCAATCAAAATTTGCTTTTCAGGTGTACCGAAGGCAACCACAACGTCGTTGTGGACATACAAACCGAGGGTGTGAAAGCCCAAGAACAGCGACACCCAACTTAAGTGGGAGATAATCGCTTCTTTGTGCTTGAGCACACGGTCAAGAACGTTGCCCTTGTTTTGCTCGGGATCGTAGTCACGTACCCAGAAGATGGCAGCGTGAGCGAAAGCACCGAGCATCAGAAAAACAGCGATGTACTGGTGGTGAGTGTATAGCGCTGCTTGCGTGGTGTAGTCCTTAGCTATGAAAGCGTAAGGCGGCAACGCGTACATGTGCTGCGCTACCAAAGAGGTGACGGTTCCTAAAGCTGCCAGGTGTATGGACAACTGGAAGTGCAGAGAATTGTTATAGGTGTCGTACAGTCCTTGGTGTGGCAGGTTGAACTGACCTTCAGTGTTGATGCCAAAGAAGTTCTTGGCATTGAGCATTTCTTTAATGCTGTGACCAATTCCAAAGTTCGTGCGGTACTGGTGACCAGCAATAATGAAGATGACTGCGATCGCCAAGTGGTGGTGCGCCATATCGGTCAACCACAATGACTCTGTCTGTGGATGGAAGCCACCCAAGAATGTCAGAATCGCAGTTCCGGCACCAGTAGACGTGCCGAATATGTGGTTGGCAGTATCTGGGTTAGCAGCGTAAGCACCCCAGTTACCTGTGAAGAAAGCTGTTAAACCTTCTGGATGCGGTGGGGTAGTCAGGAAGTTCTCCCAACCCACATGCTGTCCGCGAGATTCGGGGATCGCAACGTGAACCAAGTGACCGGTCCAAGCCAAAGAACTTACCCCAAACAGACCTGCCAAGTGGTGGTTCAGGCGCGGTTCTGCGCTCTTAAACCATGCAAGGCTGGGACGGTACTTGGGTTGCAAGTGCAACCAACCTGCGAACAAGAACACTGCTGCCAATAACAGCAGGAACACTGCACCTTGGTACAGGTCACCGTTCGTGCGCATACCGATGGTGTACCACCAGTGGTAAACACCTGAATAGGCGATGTTTACTGGATTGCTTGCTCCACCTTGGGTGAATGCTTCGATTGCTGGTTTGCCGAAGTGTGGATCCCAAATCGCATGGGCAATTGGACGGATATGAAGAGGATCTTTAATCCACTGTTCAAAGTTACCTTGCCAAGCTACATGGAACAGGAGGCTCGATGCCCACAGGAAGATGATTGCCACATGACCGAAGTGTGTTGCGAAAATCTTTTGGTAGAGATTTTCTTCTGTCATGCCATCGTGGCTTTCAAAATCGTTTCCCATAGCCATCGCATACCAGATCCGACGCGTCGTCGGGTCCTGTGCGAGGTCCTGGTTAAATTTTGGAAATTTTGTCGCCATAGCTGTTGATAAATCCTCTGACCTTGCAGAAGTTAGGATTTAGTGGTTAGTAGTTAGTGGTTAGTAGTTAGTGGTTAGTAGTTAGTGGTTAGTAGTTAGTGGTTATTTTTTCCAACTAACTACCCTTCGGGTTCGCCTGTCGCCTGCGGAGGGAAAACCGACAACATGCGCGCTGGCTCACCAACAACTAACAATTAACAACTAACAATTAACAACTAACAACTAACAACCAACAACTAACTCTTAAAGCTGATTCCTAGCCCAGTGTGAGAATGCGGGCATGGAAGAACGCCCAGGTGGTTACAATACCTCCTAAAAGGTAGTGAGCCACTCCGACAGCTCGACCCTGGATGATGCTCAGAGCGCGAGGCTGAATTGATGGTGCTACTTTCAGTTTATTATGCGCCCAAACGATGGACTCAATCAGTTCTTGCCAGTAGCCGCGACCACTGAACAGGAACATCAAGCTGAATGCCCAAACAAAGTGACCGCCTAAGAAAAGTAGACCATATGCTGACAGCGCACTGCCATAGGAATTGATTACCTGTGAAGCTTGTGCCCACAAGAAATCACGCAACCAGCCGTTGATTGTGATGGCACTTTGGGCGAAGTTAGCACCTGTGATGTGAGACACCACACCATCTGAATCTACAGTTCCCCAGACATCAGATTGCATCTTCCAGCTGAAGTGGAAAATTGCGATTGAGATGGTGTTGTACATCCAGAACAAACCGAGGAACACGTGGTCCCAACCAGACACCTGACAGGTGCCGCCACGACCAGGACCATCGCAGGGGAACCGGAAGCCTAGGTTCATCTTGTCTGGAATCAGACGAGATGAACGGGCAAACAGGAATCCCTTTAACAGAATTAGCACTGTGACGTGAATTTGGAATGCGTGAATATGGTGGATCATGAAGTCCGCCGTACCCAGCGCAATTGGCATCATTGCTACTTTGCCGCCGACAGCAACGATACCGCCACCAAAGGCATAGCTAACGGGTTCCAGTGCGTTAGGTGCGGTTGCACCAGGAGCAACAGTGTGTAGGTTTTGTACCCACTGGGCAAACACAGGCTGCAACTGAATCGCCGTATCCGAGAACATATCTTGGGGACGACCCAAGGCACGCATCGTGTCGTTATGGACGTACAGTCCAAAGCTATGGAAGCCTAGGAACATACATACCCAGTTCAGGTGGGAGATTATAGCATCTCTGTGACGAAGCACGCGATCCAAAACGTTGTTTTGGTTCACGACTGGGTCGTAATCCCGCACCATGAAGATGGTAGCGTGAGCTGCTCCACCAACAATCAGGAAGGCACCAATCCACATGTGGTGAGTGAATATGCACAATTGTGTTGCATAATCGGTTGCCAAGTATGGATACGGAGGCATCGCGTACATGTGGTGCGCCACGATGATGGTCAACGAACCTAGCATGGCAAGGTTGGTTCCCAACTGTGCGTGCCAAGAGGTGGTCATGTTTTCGTAGAGACCTTTATGACCATCGCCAGTGAAGGGACCTTTGTGGTTTTCTAGGATCTCTTTGATGCTGTGACCGATACCCCAGTTGGTACGGTACATATGACCAGCAACGATGAACAGTACCGCGATCGCCAAGTGGTGATGGGCAATGTCCGTCATCCACAAGCCGCCTGTTATTGGGTTAAGACCACCTTTAAAGGTGAGGAAGTCAGCATACTGACCCCAGTTCAACGTCCAGAAAGGCGTTAAACCGTTGGCAAAGCTGGGGAACAACTCAGTTATCAAGTCACGGTTCAAAATGTACTCGTGAGGTAACGGCACATCTTTGATGGGAACTCCCGCATCCAACAACTTATTAATAGGTGAGGATACGTGAATTAAGTGACCTGTCCAGCCCAAGGAACCCAAGCCCAATAGTCCAGCCAAGTGGTGATTGAGCATCGACTCCACGTTCTGGAACCATTCCAGCTTAGGAGCACGCTTGTGGTAGTGGAACCAGCCAGCAAATAGAAGCAAGGCTGCTAATACCAAGCCACCAATGGCGGTGCAGTAGAGCTGGAATGTATTTGTAATACCCCAACCACGCCAAATTTGGAAAAAGCCGGAGGTGATTTGAATACCGTGGAAACCACCACCAACATCTGCATTCAAAATGTCTTGACCAACAATCGGCCAAACAACTTGAGCGCTAGGCTTAATGTTCAAAGGGTCTGAAAGCCAAGCTTCGTAGTTTGAAAAACGAGCGCCATGAAATATCATCCCGCTCAGCCACAGAGTCACTACGGCTAAGTGACCGAAGTGTGCTGCAAATATCTTGCGGGATATATCTTCTAAATCGCTTGTATGTGTATCAAAATCATGGGCGAGTGCATGCAGGTTCCAAATCCAGGTAGTGGTTTTTGGACCTCTTGCTAGACTTCTGTCGAAATGTCCCGGCTTTGCCCATAATTCAAATGAGGTTGGAACCGGATCGTTATCGACGATTATTCTTGCCTTTTTTTCCTCTCGCTCTGGAGGACTTATTGTCATTCGACCTCCTCTCTTAATAAGGATTGAAGAATTTATGATTACCACACCCTGTCTTCTGGGGTTTGCATAACCCCAGTCGCATCCTCCAGTGGTTAAGCTGGAGCCGCGATGAAGACCGTCTGTGGATATTGGTTTCTCGTTGAATTATAAAGTCTTACCTTGTACATTGTTCGACACTTGTTAACAATAATTCAAGATCGCTGAATTAACCGTGTCATCTACTTTTTACGTTAAAAGCTCTGGTCAAAAAGTCAATAGTTTATTCATTTATTTTACAAATGGAAACAATTCGCAAAAATTGTACGAATACACAACGTTTTTCTTTCGGCTGTTGCTGTTTTTACTTTATATATAGAAGCGATGATGGGCTATGCCCACACGAAAACATAATTAACTAGTAATAAATATTACTTAATAATCGAAATATACTGAGAATACCAAAGGCGAAATCAGATTTTTTTGTAAAATGCCGGAATTTGAGGAAGATTTTACCTTTAAGCTATAGTTCCCGATGGACAGTTTGAGCCAAAATAGTCTGTCGTTATATTACTTGGGTAAAAAAGATGAACTTGTGGCGGATGAAGGCAGTAGCTATCCTGAGATTGCTAATGTCATTGGTATTGATATTGAGTTTGATCGGTTGTGGCGAGAAAGCTATCAGCCAAGAACCGTCTGGTAGTAGCAGTTCGCCAGAAAGCCCTCAAATTCATTTGCAAATCTCAGAGGTTTCCCCTCCTGCAGCAATCCAAGAACTACGCCCAGCCTTGGAGGTTTATCAACCACAGGTAGCAATAGCTACTCCTAAACCAGATGAAATACTCCAAGACAACACAGTAACAGTCCGCTTACTCGTTAAAGATTTACCGCTATTTAAAGACCAGCAACTGGATCTTGGTCCTCATTTAAACGTAATTGTTGATAATCAACCATTAGTAGCGGTCTATGACCAGAATCAGCCTCTAGTTTTGCCAAACTTATCTCCAGGAACCCATACTTTACGTGTCTTTGCTTCTTATCCCTGGGATGAAAGCTTTAAAAATGAAGGTGCTTATGCTGAAACAACATTTCACATTTTCACCAAAACTGACGACAACAACCCTGACCCAGCTAAACCACTGCTAACTTATAGCAGTCCTCAAGGTCAATACGGTGCAGAACCAATTCTGCTAGACTTTTACTTAACTAACGCTCCACTACACCTAGTCGCTCAAGATAATTCTGAAGACGAAATTGCTGATTGGCGCATCCGCTGTACTGTAAATGGTGAAAGCTTCATCCTCGATCGCTGGCAAGCAGTTTATCTTAAAGGCTTTAAGCCTGGTAAAAACTGGGTAAAACTTGAATTTCTGGATGAGCAAGGTAACCCTGTTAAAAATGTCTTCAACAGTACAGTCAGCCTCGTCACCTATGAACCTAAGGGTAAAGATACTCTTTCTAAAATTATTAGTGGGGAACTCTCAGCAGATCAAGTTCGCACAATAGTAGACCCCAACTACACTGCGAAAATCCCAGAAACTTCGCCCACTCCCACTCCTACCTCAACCCCTACTGTTGAAAAATCTCCTGAAACAGAGTCTAAGGAAGAAAAACAGCTTATTCCAACTGCTGAACCAACTCCCAGCTTACCCCCGACACTGCCAGGAATTATCGAATCTCCGTTACCAGAAACCACAGCACAACCACAGCCAGAAGTAACACCAAAACTGGAATCAACTACCTTACCAGAAAAAGTTACCCAACCAGCAGAAAAACCAAGAGTTAGGGGATATTTCAATCGTCGGGCAGCCAAGATGCCTACCCCACAAACAACTGTTGAACCAACTCCCAGTTTGCCTCCGACACTGCCAGAAGTTATTATCGAATCTCCTGCACCAGAAATAACCGCAGAACCACTGCCAGAGGTAACTCCAAAAATCGAATCTCCTGCACCAGAAATAACCGCAGAACCACTACCAGAGGTAACACCAAAAGCTGGGTCAACCACCTTACCCGAAAAAATTGCCCCCGATCCAGAAAAACCGGAATTACAACGATATTTCAACCTCAACCAATACCCTGATGCTGCACCATCTCCGACTTTGCCGCTAACTCAACCAGAGATTATAAAATAGTGCGCTAAGCCTGAAGAGCAGTTTTCAATTGAACCCGTGTCACGTTGTCAGGGCGCGGAAACCGCGCCCCTACGGTTATATTGTGGTTTACGCGAATAAGATACTGTAAAATAATTATCAAAAAACAACAGTATTAATACGGTTGACTAATCACTAAAGATACTCAAATCTAAGGCTTGAGATAAAGTCTCAACAAAGGCAAGGGCGGCTACAGAATTGCCAACACTATTTAGGGCAGGACTATAGCAGGCGATCGCCCCCTCACCAGGTACTACTGCTAAAAGTACACCGCTAATACCTGATTTCATTGGCAGACCAATTCGCAGGGCAAAATCGGCAGAAGCTTCGTATAGTCCACAGGTTAGCATCAAAGCATTAACATTACACCGATGCTGTTTTGTAACCAATCCACTTTCACAAGCTAGGAGTTTTCCCAAAAGAGCTAAGTCTTCAACTTGCCCAGAAAGACAGCATATATGTTCGTATGTGTCAAGGGCTAGATCTGGATCTGTTAAATATCCGGCGGCGGCAAGATATTGGGCGATCGCTCGATTGGCTTGAGAGGTTGTCAAGCGCACAGAAGCGAGCAGATCCTCATCTAACATTAGCTCACAACCTGCTAGTTGGTTAAGCCATTGACACAGTCGCTGACAGCGATCGCTAGCGTTTCGTCCTGGTAACATATCAGCGAGGGTAATTGCGCCACTATTAATCATGGGATTGCGGGGTCGTCCATCATCGGCAATCAGTTGTTCTAGGGAATTGAAGCTTTCACCTGATGGATCTACCCCAACACGATGAAAAACAGTCGAGGCTTCCAAATGTTCTAGGAGATAGAGTAGCGAAAACGGCTTAATCGCGCTCATCAAAGAGAAAATACAAGCCGTATCGCCAAGGCTGACACTTTGCCCCGCTTTGCAGCAAATATGAACCGCAAACCACTCTCTAGAAGCGATAGCCAATTGAGGGATACGGTTAGCAACTCGTCCTTGGTATGCTTTGGCTTTTGCCTGTTGCATCCAAACCAATAACTCGTTGCTGGTTAATGTTTTGAGTCTGATCATTGCTGCCCAAAAGACCATTTCTAGCTACGGTAAAGAAGTATCAGAAACATTGATCTATAAGGATCAAATAATCTATGTATCCTCGTGTAAGAGCACCACAACTACCACAAAATTACCCTTGGATCAATACTGAAAAACCCCTATCTCTTCAACAACTCAAAGGTAGAATTGTCATTTTAGACTTTTGGACATACTGTTGTATCAACTGTCTGCATATCCTACCAAAACTAAAATATTTAGAACAGAAATATAAAGATAGCTTGACTGTGATTGGCGTACACAGTGCTAAATTTGACAACGAAAAGGAAACCGAAAATATCCGCCAAGCTATTTTACGCTACAATATCGAACACCCAGTTTTAGTTGATAGCGGTTTCCGGGTTTGGCAAGAGTATGCCGTGCGTGCTTGGCCTACCTTAATGGTGATTGATCCAGAAGGTTACGTCATCGGCTACTTTTCTGGTGAAGGTAATCTGGATGTTTTAGAAGAACTGATCCAAAAGTTAATTAGCCAACACCACGAAAAAGGCACTATCAATTTCCAAGAACTGAACCTTACCTTGGAAAAACAGCAAAGACCATTAATCACGCCGCTAGCTTTTCCTGGTAAAGTTTTGGCGACAAAAGCGGGTTTGTTCATCGCTGATTCTGGACATCACCGCTTAGTTATGAGTAGTTTAAAAGGAGAGATTCTGCATTTGATTGGCACTGGGCAATCTGGGTTAACGGATGGTTCCTTTAACAAAGCTCAGTTTTTTGCACCGCAGGGAATGGCATTTGATGAAGAGAATCAAATTTTATACGTTGCCGATACAGAAAATCATGCTTTGCGGCGAGTTGACCTCAAGCGCCAAATTGTGGAAACCATTGCTGGTACAGGTAAGCAAAGCTACAATATCCGCCCTCACAGTGGTAATGGTTTAGAAACAGCATTAAATTCTCCTTGGGATTTACAAAAGGTGGGAAATAGTCTTTTTATCGCTATGGCTGGTTCTCACCAAATCTGGGAAATGAATTTGGAAACCCAAATAGTGAAAACTTATGCTGGTATAGGCGCAGAAGCTTGTGTTGATGGGGTACTCACCGCGTCTGCTTTTGCCCAACCCAGTGGCATTACCAGTGACGGAAAAGAATTATACATTGCTGACAGTGAAGTTAGCTCAATTCGTGGTGTGGGACTCGTTGAACCTCGACAAGTAAGAACTGTTTGCGGTAGTGGTAATCTCTTCGGCTTTGGCGATGTTGATGGACAAGGTTTCGATGTTCGATTGCAGCACTGCTTAGGAGTGGAATACTTTCTCGATTGTCTTTGGGTAGCAGATACATACAACCACAAAATTAAACTAGTTAACCCCCACACAGGCAATTGTCAAACGGTGTTGGGAGATGGTTTGGTTGGTTTGGAAGATGGTGAAGGTAAGAATAGCCGCTTTTCTGAGCCTTCCGGATTGAGTGTTATAGGTTCTGTTTTATATATTGCTGATACGAATAACCACGCTATCCGCCGGGTTAATTTGGATACGCTGAGGGTGACAAGGTTAGAATTTCCTGGTTTGTGTGCCCCTGATGTGTGTATTCCGTATTAAAGCGATCGCATTCAGTTCTTGAGGAGAATAGGCTCACGCAAAGGCGCAAAGGCGCAAAGGCGCTAAGAGAATTTTTGTGTCTTTGCGTGAGATTTGAGAGAAGATGATAGTGAGTTGTTATTCAGCCAATGACTTTTCTATTGCCATTCGGATATACCTTTGGTAGGGTATACCCTCTTTTTTGGCAACAGTTTTGACTTTTTCTAACAATTCTTCAGAAACTCGTAAGTTAACAGTCTTGTCTTTAGGTTTAAATTCAAAACTAACAAACTTGAAGTTATCTTCATGAAGATAGTCAGATAAGTCTTGTTCTAGTAAGCTTTCTGCTTCTTCATCAGTTGTCATTTTTGGTAATATTTTCTTCATATTTTTGCACCTCTTTTTCGTGCATGTAACGGGCACTGATTGGTCTAATGAGCTTTTCTTCCTGGGTTTCTCGGAAAGTAAAGGCCACAAAAAGATACCTTCCTTTAGTTGATACACCGATGGCTAAAAATCTTTCCTCAGCCTCAGAGTGTTTTATGTCTGGCGCTATCGCCACTTTTGGACTCTTAAACAAAGCTTCTATTTCTTCTATTGAAACTCCGTGTTTTTGGCACTTTTGGCAATTTCCATCGTCCCATTCAAAGCCAGATATTTTTTCACCCATTAACTTTTTAGTATAATACTATTTTATATATACAAATATCAACGCCAAATTATATGCTTTTGTATATACAAACGTCAATAATGGTTTGTAAGCGAGTAGAAAGAGTTCGCATGGGCATACACGGTTCGTGAATCTCCGCAATAGTCTAGTTGCCATAGTCTATTGATTGGGATTAGTAAAGCACGGATGAGTATAATAACCTCACGCAAAGACGCAAAGGAAATCTTTGTGCGAGATTTAAAAGAAAATCATTGAGGTGTTTTAGGCGATCAAGCTTATTCCAAACGGGTTGGAAGATTAAAGGTGATATTCACCCAGTCCTTGCAAGGTAAAGGGGTGTTACCTCAAAATGTATCAAATTCACGCCGAAAACATCGTGAAAGTGATGTTTGGCAGCGCCGTTTTTGGGAACATACTATCCGTGATGAAGTTGATTTTGAACAACATTTAAACTATCTTCACTACAATCCAGTGAAGCATGGTCTAGTTTCATGTCCACACCTATGGAAGTATTCCAGTTTTCACAAGTGGACACAACAAGGTATGTATACTAATGATTGGTGCTGTGTATGTTATGGGGGAAAACTACGAGTACCTGATTTTGGCGAAATAACAGAAAAATTTGGGGAGTAACTTGATAGGATTATGTGTCTCTGTAAAGATTTGAATAATGATTTTTGGTATGTATAAATGCTTTAAAAATAAATGGTGGGCAGTGCCCACCCTACGTCTATAAATAGCAATGACGACTATTCTACATATTACTAAGCGGGAAGAATGGGGACAAGCAAAACTTGTGGGAATGTATCGGGGTGATACGCTGGAGTCTGAAGGATTTATTCACTGTTCGACAGCTAAACAAGTTATTAAAGTTGCAAATAACTTTTTTCACAATCAAAAGGGATTAGTACTTCTTTGCATTGATTCTGATAAGGTTCAGGCGGAAATTCGCTATGAAGGTGTTGAGGGAGAGGAGTTATTTCCTCACGTTTATGGTGTTTTGAATATTGATGCTGTGTTTCAAGTGGTGGGGTTTGAAGCGGGGGAAGATGGTAGGTTTGTATTGCCGCAAGAACTTATGGATTTATAATACGAAGCGCCAAGACGAGCAACGGATAGGAACGGATGTAACGGATTATGACATCGGTGGAACGACGAGATCGAGCATCCGCTATATCCGGTACAACATCCGTTGCTCAAGGACGCCAAGAATAAGAGGAGGAGAGATGGAAGGAAAGGGGTTTGATGTGGGTGAGTATGTGGATCGGATGGCGTTGTTGTTGGATTTGCAATTGCGGGATGAGTATCGAGATGGGGTGGTGGGGAATTTTGAGAGAATTCGGGCGATCGCTCAAGTTGTGAATGAATTCCCCATACCAGATAATATGGAAGCAGCGCCAGTTTTTGAGCCATGAATTTAGGACAAGTTGATGCTGTGGCAATAGCTGCTGCTGTGCGATCGGGCAAAGTGAGTGCGGTGGAAGTTGTCAAAGCTACTTTACAAAGAATTGCAGCGCGGGATATTGAACTTAATTGTTTTACCGCTGTGACTGCTGAAACTGCTTTGGCTGATGCAGAACGAATTGACAGCGAAATTGCCCAAGGTAAAAATCTTGGTCCTTTGGCTGGTGTGCCAATTGCTGTGAAAAACCTTTTTGATATTGCTGGTTTGACAACGCTGGCTGGCGCAAAAATAAATCAGGGAAACCCGATCGCAACCCAAGATGCAACAGCGGTGGTAAAGCTGAAACAAGCGGGTGCGGTACTGGTAGGCGCTTTAAATATGGATGAGTACGCCTACGGGTTTGTGACGGAAAACTTTCATTACGGTGCTACCCATAATCCTCATGATTTAAAGCGAGTAGCTGGTGGTTCATCTGGTGGTTCGGCGGCGGCGGTAAGTAGTGGATTGGTGACTCTGGCGTTGGGTTCTGATACTAACGGTTCAATTCGTGTTCCGGCAGCTTTGTGTGGTGTTTTTGGCTTCAAGCCGACTTATGGGCGGTTGTCCCGTGCCGGAGTGGCTTTACTTTCCAGCAGTTTAGACCATATTGGACCCTTTGCCCGTTCAGTGCGCGATATTGCTACGGCGTTTGATGTGCTTCAGGGTGAAGACGATCGTGACCCGGTTTGTACAAAGCGTCCTCCTGTAAAAACGCTGCATGCAACGTCAAGACAAGATGTTGGAGATTTGCGAATTGCCATTGCAGATGATTATTTCATGAAAGGGGCAAGTTCGGAAGCGTTGGCAGCAGTGTACAAGGTTGCTGATGCTTTAGGTGTAACTGAGTATGTGACGATACCGGAGGCACATCGCGCCCGTGCGGCAGCGTTTGTGATTACAGCTTGTGAAGGGGCAAATCTACATTTGGAACGGCTGCGATCGCGCCCCCAGGATTTTGAGCCGGCAATACGCGATCGCTTGATTGCGGGAGCGTTAATTCCTAGCAGTTGGTACATTCAGGCGCAGCGCTTTAGACGATGGTTTCGCGATCGCGTTCGGTTCGTCTTTCAAAAGGTCGATGTAATTCTTGCCCCAACTACACCTATTTCAGCACCACTTATTGGTCAAGAAACTATGATTTTAGACGGGGAGGAAATTCTCGTGCGTCCCCATCTAGGGCTATTCACTCAACCATTATCTTTCATCGGCTTACCGGTTTTATCGATACCAATTCAACGCCCAAATTCTTTACCATTAGGTGTACAGTTAATAGCCGCACCTTACAATGAAGCGCTGATTTTACGAGTTGCGGCAGTGCTGGAAGCAGAGGTTAATCAAAGTGCGAATGGGTAGAACAACGACGTTACACATCAATCATCAGCTATTCCACTAAACCATGCTTAAACGCAAAACGCACTAATTCGGCACGGTTACTAGTATCAGTTTTTTTCAGTAAGCTGCTAACATGCTTTTCCACTGTCCGAGAACTGAGGTATAACTGCTGACCGATCTCGGCATTAGAAAAACCATGAGTCAAAAGTTCTAGGACTTCCTGTTCTCTGGGAGTCAGTTCTGGGAATATGGAGGATTTCTGAATATGATCGCTCTGAGATTTATCGGCTTCCGTCGCTTTCGTTGCGTCGGTGGAAGTTTCCAGATTCTCTTGTGGAAAAAAACTGTACTCAGATTGAATGATTTGCGATCGCTCTAAGAGATTGCGAATCGCCGCCGCCAACTCTTCCAGTTCAAAAGGCTTAGGCAAGTATAAATCGCACCCTGATTGATAGCCCAGAATTCTTTCCTGAGTCTTTGTTCGCGCCGTTAATAAAATTACAGGTAACAAGCGAAACGCGGGATCTTGACGCAACCGACGTACAAGTTCATAGCCGTTCATCCGTGGCATCACAATATCGGTGACCATCAAATCAGGATGGTATTCCTCTATGATCGCTAAAGCTTCTTGACCATCATCAGCCGTCATCACCGAATAGCCAGATAGTTCTAGATATTCGCTAATAGACAAACGAGTGCTCTGGTCGTCATCTACTATCAGGATTGTCAAGGGCACTAGCACTACACCCCTAGCATTTTTTACTAAGAAATTTGCTTCCATGAGTAGCATCACTAGAACACAGGTTAATAATAGTGTTCCTATGTTTCATACTATGACAGGATTATCAGTTGATAACTTCCATGAGGTTGGTTTATTAAGTAAATCTTAAATCTATCAAGTTATTTTACAAAATTTAACAAATCTTTAACTAAGTGTATTTCATAACAAAAGCGTTTTGTATCCCTCTAGAGAATTTTTACATGAAATTAAGAGGAAAATACAACGCACTATATACGAATGTATACTTTGGCAAAATCAAAGACCTGACCCAATACGGTTCAGTTAGGGCTATCCGGTAGGAATCTCCGGCGTGTAGAGACGTTGCATTGGAACGTCTCTACAAAGGTGTTCTGTAGGTACACGATCTTAACTGAACTGTATTGAAACCTGACCGAGGAAAAACTTTACAAATAAATTTGCCTGTAGTTGTTTCTAAAAAGTGATTCACCAGTAGGACAGTTCACGAAGACTCGTGAATTCTGACCACTGAAGGAGTGAACACAGTTCCTTATCTATATTATGCTACGTTTAATTTTTATTTAACAAACAGACCTAAAATAAGGAAGTACAGGCGCTGTTAATTTGGTTCCTCCAGATACTTTTATCCTGTCGTAGTCATAGTCTGGGGAGGCAGGTCAGCCCAAGAATCCCTAGATGAGCGGCAGTAGACGAGCCTTGAGGAGGTTATTTCTGTCGTCATGTCAACCACGGCATCTATAATTGAGTTTAATTTGTTATTCTTGTTATTCAAAGCACACGCGGACAATCAATTATGACAGGAAAAGGACAGGGATTTGGCTTCGGCTTAGGAAAAATGAAAGAACTGGCTGAAGCCTTTAAAAAGGCGCAGCAAGTTCAAGAAGGTGCGAAGCGGCTTCAAGAAGAATTGGAGCAAATGGAGATTCAAGGCGAGTCTGGCGGCGGTCTAGTCAAGGTGATTGTCAGCGGTAACCAAGAACCTAAGCGAGTGGAAATTTCCCCAAATGCTCTCACTGAAGGAGCAGAAGTAGTTTCCGACCTCGTGACAGTGGCAATGAAAGACGCCTACAACAAGTCCACTGCAACAATGCGGGAACGCATGGAAGAATTAACTAGTGGCTTGGAGCTTCCTGGACTTTAGTTATTAGTTAATGTTAGTGGTTAGTGGTTAGTGGTTACAAGAACAACCAACCACCAACAACTAACAACTAACAACTAACAAAGGACATTTATGCCTGATAAGCTGCTGTTTGTTTGTCTGGGGAACATCTGCCGTTCACCAGCAGCAGAAAACATTATGAACCATCTGATTGAGTCGGCTGGTTTGAGCGATCGCATTGTTTGTGACTCTGCTGGTACCTCCAGCTATCACATTGGCAGCCCACCTGACGAACGCATGAGTGCTGCGGCTGTTAAAAAGCTGAGAATCAAGCTGCGTGGTCAAGCCCGCCAGTTTCAAAAGTCAGATTTTCAAGACTTTGATTTGATTTTGGCGATGGATCGAGAAAATTATCAGGATATCCTCTATCTTGATCCAACTGAGAAATATTACCAGAAAGTACGCTTGATGTGTGACTTTTGCTCTAGGCACACCTTAAAGGAAGTTCCAGATCCTTACTATGGTGGTTCAGAGGGATTTAATCAGGCGATCGATCTACTTGTTGATGCTTGTGAAGGTTTGCTGAAAAATATTTGTTAATGTTAGTTGTTATTGGTTAGTGGTTAGTAGTTATTAGAACAACTAACAACTAACAACTAACAACTAACAACTAACAACTAACAACTAACAA
>CAXTSI010000132.1:0-18228 GCA_964246695.1 uncultured bacterium | reverse complement strand
ACTCCCCACTCCCCACTCCCCCTGCTATTTAATTCCCACCTGAAGGTCTAAGTTTGTCTCGCCAGGAGGTATGTTCTGAGGATGAAGGGGCTGAGGTAGCAGCGGATTTGGTTGAGGGAGACGAAAAATGCTCCAGAGATTTGGTTGTGGATGGTGAAGAATCTTTTTCTGCGCGTCGCCGTGAACGAGATGACTCTGAGTTAGACTCTCGAGAACCTGATTCTTCACTGCGAGATCTACGAGCGATCCTTTGGGATGAGGAGGTTTCCTCTTGTGGTTGGTAAGATAGCCGTCTTCTGTGTCTTGGGGTTTCCTGTTGTTGTTGATCCTGATTTTCCTCAGAATAGCGCCTCCTTCTGTGCCTTTCGGATGAGCCATCGCCATTCTCATCAGAATTTCTGTGCCGATGCCGCTGATCTGATTCATCTTCACGAGCAGCAGCAGCACCCTTAACAATTCGTTTGGTCTTAACCGGTTCTGCCTTGATCGTACCTTTGCGATGTTCTAGCTTGGGTCGTGCGGGAAACTTTTCTACAGGCATCCCCTTTACCGCTTTTTCCATAAATTCATGCCAAGTGTTGGCGGCGCTTGCACTGCTGCCATCAGTAGGATTATTGTTGTCGTTACCCAGCCAAACACCTGTTACCAATTGGGGAATATAACCAATAAACCATAAATCGCGGGCTTCATCCGTCGTGCCAGTTTTTCCAGCAACGGGTCGATCTAACTGAGCAGGGCGACCAGTACCGTCTGTCACTACATTGCGTAGCATCCAGGTCATAATGGCAGCACTGTCAGCGTCAAGCGCACGGTTTGACTTGAAGTTGGCTGACCAGATCACCTTACCCCCACGATCCTTGATCTGACGGATACCATGAGCTTCTGTGTGTAACCCACCAGTGGCAAAGCTGCCATAAGCGCTAGTCAACTCCAGCAAATTCACTTCGTTTGAGCCGAGAGCCAAGGAATAGTATGGATTGAGGTTAGATTTAATCCCCATATCATGAGCGAGTTTGATCGTAGGGTTAAATCCCACGTCGATTAACACCTTCACCGCTACGATATTGATTGACTTGGTGAGGGCATTGATCATGTCTATCGGACCGTGGAAGTTTTTACTGAAGTTTTTCGGTTGATAATCATCCACTTTAAAGGGTTCATCTACGTATGTATCGTAGGGATTCTTACCACTTGCTATGGCAGCAGCATACACAAACCCTTTAAATGTCGATCCTGGCTGACGTTGTGCCTGGGTAACACGATTAAACTGGTTCTTACCGAAGTCTTTGCCCCCAACCATTGCCTGAATTTCACCATTGCGGGGGTCAACGACAACCATTGCCGCTTGCTTAAAGTTTTGCCAGCGACCTTCATTTCGTAAGGTTTTGGTAACAGCATCTTCTGCCACCTTCTCCCAAGTCCGGTTGAGGGAGGTTTCTACTGTTAGACCGCCTGCTTGTAGCACTTTGGGAGAAACATATTTTGGCAATTCTTTCTGAACGTAGCTGATAAAGTAGGGATATTCTACTTTCCATCGCTTGGGCGGACTGATATTAAGTGTTAATGGTTCCGAAGACGCTGCCTGTTTTTGGGCGGCGGTAATATATTTATCTTCCAGCATCCGCTGCAACACGATATTCCGCCGTTGTTTGGCAGCTTCTAGATTCACTTGTGGCGAGAAGCGATTGGGGGCGGGAGGTAATCCGGCGATCGTCGCCATTTCCCCCAACGTCAGCCGATCCACCGATTTACTGAAGTACACTTGTGCCGCATCTGCTACACCGTAAGCACCAGAACCCAAATACACCAGATTCAGGTAGCGTTCCAAAATCGCGTCTTTGGGCAATTCGTGCTCGATTTTCTGTGCCAGACGGGCTTCCTTTAGCTTGCGCCAGACTGTACGCTCTTGTTTTAAAAAGAGAATTCGCGCTAGCTGTTGGGTGATAGTACTACCACCTTCTACCACATTCTGCGATCGCAAGTTATTGAGAACTGCTCTGACAACCCCCTGAGTATCAACTCCATTGTGTTTGTAAAACCTTCTGTCTTCTGAAGAGATAAAAGCTTTTTTCAACTGATCTGGCATTTGCTCCAGCTTTAGCTGTTCTCTGGTCGCGTCTCCTTGCTGTTGCAAAATAGTATTATCAGCGGCTTTAATAGTCAGTGTTTGCTCTCGGGCAACGGCGTTCAGTTCAGCTTTATCTGGCAAAGTCCGGTCTATTGACCCGACAAAGGAACTTACGGCAATTATTCCACCGCCTACACCCAAGCAGCCTGCCCAAAACCAATAGCGACGGTAAAGAGGTCCTGTGCCGATAAGTTTAGCTATTATCCCCGGACGGTGCGCTAACTGCTTTTCCTTTACGTGCAACGTTTGTGGTAAGCTTTCATTTGTTGACTCCTCTGTTAATCCCTCATTCTCGTGATGATTATCAGGCGGCAATCCCGGCTTTTCTTTTTCAGAGTCCCTCAACTTATTTGATCTTTCCTTAAACCAAGAGGTAAACTTTGCCACGTCCGTTCCTTGCTCCCAGCAGTTGCAACCAAACCACGATCAAAATATTCTAATTATTACACTAGGTTGGTGTTACTATACCATCCTCTGAATAATTAATTTAATTCACTGTGAAACAATGTTTTTTAAAGTTTAATCAGCCAATTTTGTTAATATAATTATAATTACAGTTTCAAATATTACTAGAAGCAACAGGACTTTTGAGATGATCGCAAAAAGATACATCCAAACAAGGTTGTCCACACCAAATGGGTAGCTTGCTCAAGGCTAGTGCGATCGCCCTTGGTAGCAATCTTGGCGATTCTCTGGCAATTTTAGAAGCAGCCCTAGAAACTTTAGCACAAACCCCAGGTATTCTTCTACTTGCCAGATCCAGTTGGTACAAAACCAAAGCTGTCGGACCACCACAACCTGATTATCTCAATGGCTGCGCCATATTGCAAGTAGAAATCGAACCGCAGTTGTTGTTATTCGTTTTGTTCCAAATTGAAAATCAATTTGGGCGGACCAGGCTTGAACGTTGGGGACCGCGATCGCTTGATTTGGACTTGTTGTTATACGATGACTTAATTTTGGATACACCAAACCTCCATATTCCCCATCCCCGAATGCGCGAACGAGGTTTTGTACTAGTACCACTGGCAGAGATCGCCCCTGATTGGGTGGAACCTGTTTCTAATTGTACGATTAAAGAACTCGTTAAAAAGGTAGACTGTTCTGATGTGCACCTATTGATCTGATTGATCTGAAATTCATAATAACACCGATAAACGCAAAACATTCATTGTTTGTCTGTGTGTTTTAAAACACTAAAATAGAACTATGCCATTAGGTAGAGAATTACCACAACTACTGAGACAACGCTTATTCTTTAAAGGACGCAAGTTTGATTTTGAGGTCAATCGCTTGCGTTTACCGAATAACATAGAGGGAGAATGGGAGTGTATTCGTCACCCCGGTGGCGCCTTGGCTGTGCCTGTGACAGCAGAAGGTCAACTGATACTCGTGCGCCAGTACCGTTTTGCGGTTCAAGGAAGGGTTTTAGAGTTTCCTGCCGGCACTTTGGAACCAAATGAAGAGCCTCTAGTGACGATTCAACGTGAAATACAAGAAGAAACTGGCTACCGCGCTCAGAAATGGCAAAAACTAGGAGAGTTTTTCTTGGCTCCGGGTTATTCTGATGAAATTATCTACGCTTACCTAGCACAAGATTTAGAAAAGCTGGAAACACCACCCGCACAAGACGAGGACGAGGATATTGAAACAGTGCTTTTCACTCCCGAACAGCTAGAGAAAGCCATTGTGGACGGTGAACCAGTAGATGCTAAATCAATTTGTAGCTTTTTCCTGGCGCGTCCATTGTTAGTTTGAGGAGTTGTTAGTTGTTAGTTGTTAGTTGTTAGTTGTTAGTTGTTAGTTGTTAGTTGTTACAACTAACAACTAAATGTATGTAATACTTGCTCATCCTCCCCAAGAAAGCCGGATGGCTAAAGGTGGGGATTCTTGTGTACACACCCCAGATATTAAGCTCAGATCTTGCACCACTGTCAAGTTGCGAAAATCAAAGCCTAAAAAGTTATTACGAGCAATATATTCACAAATTTCATCTAAATCTTGGATTGCTTCATCTAGTATATACTTGACAAAGTGGTATGCATTATTTCACTCAAACTTGGCTTTTTGATGCTCATTTACCTTAGAAAAACTTTTTCAAAAACAAAGGCATCAACCCAAACATCCGAATTAAAAATGAGTTCTCCCACCCTGTGATATCCTCGACTTTCGTAAAAAAACAAGAGCTTTTGGTGAGTTTTCACAGCATCCAATCGTACAGCATAATATCCCTGAGAGAATGCTAGTTTTTCAATAGCTGACAAACACCACGTTCCCAGTCCTTGTCCTTGTTGTTCCGGTAGTACAGCTAATTTATGTACATACACTGCTGGCACATTTGAAACTTGCCAATTGATGTTTCCAAACTTAATATAGCTAAGAGGTTCTGTTAAGGCAAACTCTAAGATGAAAGTACCCACTAGATTTTCACCAACTTTGAGTGCATAAACTTCTAGATCTTCTGCATCTTTTAGCATACTTTTAAGGGGATAGATAGGAAGCATCCAATGAGTTAAACCAAATCTAGCTTGCAAATCTAGCCCACAATCGATCAGAATTTGGTGTAAAGACGGAATATCAACAGTACTGACGCGATGGATGGTAGGCTGCATTGTAGCTATTCAGGATTGCTGTATTCTAATAAAAAAACTATTTTAAGCTTTGCTATGCCAGATTTGCACCTGTTGCCGTGTAAACATTTAGCCGTCAGATATCAGCAGAAAAGTACAAACATCCTCAAATCAGGTTTATGAAATACGTCAATCTAGGTAAAACCGGACTAAAAGTATCGCGCCTATCCCTTGGTACCATGACTTATGGCTCACGCCAATGGCGAGAATGGGTGCTGGAAGAAGAAGAAAGTCGCCCGTTTATTAAACTTGCTTTGGAGTTAGGGATTAATTTCTTTGACACAGCCGATGTTTACTCCTTAGGTGTCAGCGAAGAAATAGTAGGACGAGCACTTAAAGATTTTGCCAAAAGAGATCAGGTTATTATTGCTACCAAAGTATGTAATAAGGTGGGTGATGGTCCTAATGACAGGGGACTGTCTCGCAAACATATTTTTGATAGTATCGATGCGTCGTTACGACGGCTACAAACAGATTACGTAGATTTGTACCAAATTCATCGGTGGGATGACGAGACACCCATTGAGGAAACCCTAGAGGCACTGCATGATGTCGTTAAGTCGGGCAAAGTTCGTTACATTGGTGCTTCGAGTATGTACGCATGGCAATTTGCCCTCGCCCTTTATACGGCAGACAAACACGGTTGGACTCGCTTCGTTTCCATGCAAAATCACTACAACCTAGTCTATCGAGAAGAGGAACGAGAAGTGCTGCCATTATCTCGTGCTGAAGGAATTGGGATCATTCCCTGGAGTCCTTTAGCAAGAGGTTTTCTAGCTGGAAATCGACAAAAGCAAGGCTATGGTGAGACTGTGCGCGCAAAAACCGATGAATTTGCTCATAATCTCTACTATCAAGAATCAGATTTTCAGATTGTTGATCGCGTCGTAGACTTAGCTCAAAAACGCGGCGTTAAAAGTGCGCAAATTGCCTTAGCTTGGTTGTTACACCAATCAGGTGTGACTGCACCCATTATTGGTGCAAGCAAAATAGAACATCTCAAAGAAGCTGTCGAGGCTGTGGATTTGGTGCTTTCTGATGAAGAACGCAAGTTCCTTGAAGAACCATACAAACCCCACCCCATTTTAGGGCATAGCTAGTAGGGGCGGGGTCCCCCCGCCCTTCTTACAATCTCGTCTACCCCACTATAATTCGCTCTTCGTGCCAACGAGGCAAATATTCCGTTACTCAAATATATGGACAATGTTGAGTGAGGTTTACCGTATATTTTAGTTCGGTAAACCGAATAGTGTTTGCCGCGTCAGATGAAATTGCCGTAACTCCGTCTTCACGAACTGAATGCGATCGCACAATAATTTTGGTAATTGGTAATTGGTAATTGCTAATTGCTAATTGTTGATTGTTGATTGCTTGCCATTACCCATTACCCATTACCAACCATATTGTAAGTAATTAGCTTTTATAAATGATTAGTGGAATTTTTGAAAATTGCATTGGCACTATAGATGCTGCCGCCACCCTAAAATATTGGGCTGAATTTGGTTACCAACAAATTCAACAGGGACAGTTGAGTGCAGAACAATCAGGATTACTTTATCAGCATCCAGCGGCGTTAACTTCATGGCGACTGCAAAATGGAGATTCGGCGGCGCATGGATTGGTACGGATCGTGTTATGGTCGCAACCACGTAACGCGGGTTTGGGGAAAACATTGCCGATGGTTGTTGGTAGTCGTTGGTTTGCTTCCCTCACGCAAGATATTTACACCATTGCTGATGCTTTTGCTGATGATACGGAAGGAGGTGACTGGATTTATACTGAACCAGTCCGGGCTATTGAAGGTATTGGAAATCAAGGGACAAGCTTGTATAACCGCTTTGTCGGTGTGCGAGAAATGTTCGCGATCGGTAAGGAAACACGGCAGGCTTTTTTTCAACGATACAACTATACTCGTCCTGGCT
The DNA here is from genome assembly GCA_964246695.1 of uncultured bacterium. Taxonomy (GTDB): domain Bacteria; phylum Cyanobacteriota; class Cyanobacteriia; order Cyanobacteriales; family Nostocaceae; genus Stigonema. Next base: position 11,548 of record CAXTSI010000132.1, on the reverse strand, counting down.
ATGGAGCGATCGCTCCTAATTCTCCCTTAAAAGTCAGCGAAGGAACTCACTCTAGTTTGGTGAGTGCTGACCATCATCTAACTTCTTTTTATACCGAAGTTTTTGGACTTATACCCAATGAAATTAATGGTAAGCGTTCAGGCTATCAAAACCCCTCAACACGGCAAACGTTAATACTTGAAGAAGGGCAAGAATTTTATCTGTCAGTGTTTTCTTCACCAAAAGATATTGCAGGCGGACTGCAAATTTATACTCCCCTTTACCCTACTCCCGATCAACGGGAATTCTCCCAGCCAGGTTCACTGGGTTTAAGCCTATTCACATATCAAGTTGAAGATATTCAACACTTCCACCAACGTGTATCTAACAGCAGCGCCACCCATGTGACACCGATTGTAGCTAATGAGTTTGATGAACCTTCATTTGGGTTAGTGGCACCAGATGGCTTCTACTGGGTGATTGTTGGTTAGGCGTTCGCGCTTAGATCGCACCCTTACCTCACATCTTGCACCTGGGTGAAAAACCGGGTTTCTTGAGAATGACTAATGGTCAAACCCTTAATCTTTGGTTGAGAAACCCGGTTTTTTAGGTCTTGTTGAGAATGGTGCAAGATATCAGTTACCCCAGCGTCAAAACTCCTGCTGCCAAATCTGCCACGAGTCGCTTTAATTGTAGCCAATTTACACCTATGAGAATTTCTGGAAGTTCGTCTCCACCTAAAACTGGGATTATGTACTCCTGTTCATCTAGAAGTACAGTTCCTTGATATAGATTAAACCTTGCTTCCCCCCTTCTAGTCCGCATCTCCTCCTCCTGACTCTCCAGCAACCACCCACAACTTTCAGCATCTTGGGTGTCAATTGCTAACCAACTCGTGAAACCTGTATCGAGAAGCGCTTTCACTGGAATAACATCACCGTCAGCAGCAATCAAACTGATTTCAAAAATTAACTCTCCCTTACTGTTGAACTCACCCGAAATCATATTGTGCCGCAGGCTCCAGTCTCATTGATTCGCATCATCAGCCGCATTGTTTGACCAAATTTATCACGAGCCTTCTGTCTGGCAACGGTTTCTGAGGGGTCTATTATATAATCCCCACTATCTGGTTCGATGATGATGAACCAATCGTAGTGATCTTTAATTAGTTCTGGTTGAACTCTATCAAAAATCACATGACAGCGTTGAGCAAAAGCGTCACTTTCGGCTTTACGTCTGGCTTTCTCTTCGGGAGATAATTGGCGTTCTGGGAATACTCTGCCCCGACGCGGTGTGCGGTTATTAGATAGCTGAGTCATGTTGTGTTTTATTTATTAACGACCAATCGCGATCGTCACTCCTGACTAGTTATGAAAGGGCTGATGCTTAGGACTAGCCCTTTCAAGGTGACTCTCAGAACTTCTTATTCTTTCTCTGTTTCACGCCAGTCGCCTAGGACTGGCTCACCCTCCTCATGCGCGCTGGCTCCTCTGCGCCTCTGCGGTTAAATAAAAGACTTTTTGAACCGCAAAGGCGCAGAGAACACAGAGGTAAGACAAAAAAGAGGAGTTAATTTTAAGGAATTGCCACACACCAGGAAAAGACTGATGCTTAGGACTTACGCATTGACAAAAATAGTCTTGTATGACGTGGGATGAGTCAGGCTGCGGAGCGCAATATTCATTTAGGTAGACCACCTTACCGTAGGGGCGCGGTTTCCGCGCCCTTACCACATGGTCAATTCTACTTTCTGAAACGACCGAATTCCATTATATACATGATGCTCAATTTGTGAGCGTGCGTAAGTCCTAATGCTTATCCTGCTCTTTGCGATTTTGGATTGATTCGTTTTGCAGACAGGGTATTACTACTATCCATCCTGCCGTGACCAATCCTCAATCTTTAACCCTGACACCTGAGAAAAATCTCGATAGTTTCGCGTCACCACAACTGCACCATTCACCAAAGCAATTGCAGCAATTCGCATATCATAAATGCAATCGCTGTTTCGATAAAGTTGGATTTTCATTTAGCAATCGCTGAAACGTCTCACCTGCTTTCTCATCAAAATCCAACACCCTCACCCGTCCGAATAAAGCAACTGTCCGGCTCAACTTTCCATACAGTCGCACAACATCTTCAACCTCCCGCCCATTGTTGATTCGCACCACCCAACCGTTAAACAATTCCTGAACCGTCACGATTGAAATCGCAACCTCTGCTCCCACCTCAGCCATCCTACGGCTCACCTGTGGATGCCGCTCCAATAGTAGCGACACATGATCCGTGTCTAACACCCAAAGGCTCATACAGCGTCATTCATATCCAACTCGCGCTCAGTACGCAGTTCCGCCGCCAGTTCCGCAAACTCATCATCTCCCTCAAACATCCCAATAAAATCTGTCCAGGGATTATTTGAAACTTCTAGCGTCAGAACCTCAGTATTCACACATCTTGCACCTGACGACACAGGTGCGCGCCAGTCGCCTACGGAGGGAAACCCTCCTGCAGCGCTGGCTTGGCTACACAGACAAAACCCGCCTAGCCTTCTCCCAAGGGGAGACGCTGACGCTCCTTCGTCGCTAACGCTTCGCTAACGCGAACGGCAACGTCTCCGACGAACGCGGGTCTCAAACCCCTAATTTTCCGTAAGTCCGCGAAGGCGGTGAGTCCAGCCCTGAAGGAGGGTTTCCCTCCGTAGGGGACTGGCGAACCCGAAGGGACTTGGTTTGTATAGCCGCGAATTCTATTCGTTAGGGGCTGGTGCAAGATCTGAGTATTCAAAAGGCGAGTTCTAACCTTCTCCTGTACAGATGCGATCGCTGCCTCACGGGTTTCAGCCAATGCCACACAATCAACCAACTCTGGCACTGATGCCTTTGGAATACAATAGCTGCATTGAGTCATCAATTAGGAGCGCGATCGCTATGACCGCAGCAACCAAAAGACTTACTTTTGAAGAGTATCTTAAATATAACGATGGCACTGATACTCAATACGAATTGGTTGATGGAGAATTAATCTCCATGAGTTTTGGCACTGGGAAGCACGGTGGAATCTCCAAGTTTTTAGAACGAACGTTCGATGACGAAAGTGCCCTCATGGGAAGGAATTGGACGGCACAAAAGTTTTCCGTTGGGATTCGTTCGCCACGCGGAGGACGCTGGGACACTTCACGGATTCCAGACGTGGTAGTTTTACCAATAGAGCAGTGGGAAGCACTCTTCAACCGAGAAGCAGTCATCGAACTCAACGAACCTCCCCCCTTACTTGTAGTGGAAGTCGTCAGCGAATCTACTCAAACCACAGATTACCGCAGCAAGGGTTCTGAGTATGCCGTCCTCGAAATCCCCGAATACTGGATTGTTGATCCTATTCAAGAGGTGGTAACAGTATGCACCTTAGTAGAAGGGTTCTATGATGCTGTTGCATACGTGGGGGAAGAACGCATCATCTCTCCCACTTTCCCAGAGTTGGATTTGAGTGCCCAACGAGTGCTAGCTGGGCGCAACTGACGTGCACTGTGTTACAATGGAAATAAGCGGCATTCGTTTTCAGTCTTTGCACTAGTGCCCATCCAGCTTTTCAAACCTTTATCCGTCCGCCTAAGACTGACGCCACAGGCGACAGGCCGATGTTATCTCCGGAGTCCTATGTCTTTTTCCACTCTCGGCTTGTCCAATGAAATTATCCGTGCAGTCACCGAGCGAGGGTACACCGAACCCACGCCAATCCAGATGCAGGCGATTCCTGCCGTATTGTCAGGTAGCGATTTGCTAGCTGGTGCACAAACTGGCACTGGCAAGACTGCTGGTTTCACCCTGCCGCTTCTGCATCTGTTGTCGTCTGACAACAGCAAGAAAGGCAGTAACAGTGAATACCCGCCAATCCGGGCGCTGATTCTCACCCCAACTCGCGAACTCGCCGCACAGGTAGAGGAAAGTGTGCGCGAGTACGGTAAGTACCTGAAGCTGAACACGATGGCGATGTTCGGCGGAGTCAGTATTAATCCGCAAAAACGGCTTTTGAAGGGTCGCGTGGATATTCTGGTCGCTACCCCAGGGCGATTGCTAGACCATGTGCAGCAGGGCACGGTGAACTTATCGCACATTGAAGTTTTGGTGCTGGATGAAGCGGATCGGATGCTGGACATGGGTTTTATTCATGATATCCGCCGCATTCTCTCCCTCCTGCCCAAACAGCGACAGAACTTGCTATTCTTCGCGACTTTCTCGGACAAACTCAAGGCACTCGCCGCAGGGCTGGTCAATCACCCGAAGATGATCGAGGTGGCACGCCGCAACGTTACCGCCAACACGGTGGCACAGAAAGTTTACCACGTAGACCGTGACAGGAAGCGCGAATTACTTACTCACCTAATTCGGCAAGACAACTGGTATCAAGTGCTGGTGTTCACCCGCACCAAGTATGGCGCTGACCGTCTGGTTAAACAGTTGACCGACTCCCGCATTCAAGCACTGGCTATCCACGGTAACAAGAGCCAGTCGGCGCGTACCCACGCACTGGCAAAGTTCAAAAACGGCAGCCTACAGGTACTGGTGGCAACGGACATTGCTGCTCGCGGTCTTGACATCACCGAACTGCCGCATGTGGTCAACTTCGATCTGCCCAATGTACCGGAGGATTATGTTCATCGCATTGGTCGTACTGGTCGCGCTGGCGCGTCAGGTGAAGCCGTATCGCTGGTGTGCGTCGATGAATACCAGCTGTTGGCGGATATCGAAAAACTGATTGAGCAGCGTTTGCCATTAGAAGCGATCGCAGGCTTTAAACCCAACTCCACAATCAAGCCCGAACCAATTCAAGATGGACGCAAACACAAACCCAGAGGCGGACGTGACAGGCGGACGGCTGATCCCGCTAAACCGTCACCACAGACATCGGCTAAAAAATCGGCAGGGCGAACCGTGGAAGGTGGCAAAAACTCCGGTGCTGGTTCGGGAGCATCGCGCCGTTCCCCTAAACGCTCTAGCTGATCCATGCCTACTCACTTCCATAGCCTGCTAACCGCGTTATAATACTAAAGTGAGGAACTATGTCACTGGTGGAAATTAGCCGATGAGCCCAGCTTTACAGCGAGTGATGAGCGAACTGAAACAGCTAACCCCGGAGGAGCAGTGGAAACTGCTGGGGTACTTAATGAATCAGCTTCAGGCTAGTGTCCGTTTGGTCACGAGACCACAGCCAGAGGTTCAACCTTCCGTTGGGACGGTGAGTGTTGATGCACTACTAGCAGAAACGAGTGGAAGCTGGGGAAATCTCAGTATTGAGGAAATCGATACTGAGCTTAAGCGGCAACGGCAGATCGATTGGGGCGAGTAGGAATTGGGTCTGTGGAACTGCTTTTTGATACCAACATTCTCATCTATCATCTCAACGGTCGGCTGAATGAGCCTGGAACAGATCTTTTAAGGCAAGGGCTGTCGGGGCAGGGTGCTTATTCGGTCATTTCGAGGATTGAGGTATTAGGTTTTGAGCAGTCTGAGGCTGCTGACACTAAAGCAAAGCGATTTCTTTCTAGGTTGATCGAGTTGCCCCTTACTTCTGAAATTGCGGAACGCACAATCATACTTCGTAAGCGTTTCCGGATTAAAGTTCCTGATGCTATTATTGCTGCTACCGCTCTGGAGTACTCGCTCCAGTTCGTCACTCGTAATCAAGATGACTTTGTTAAGGTTGAGGATTTAAGGTTGATCAATCCCTTTGATACCTAGTGCAACCCGGTTGAAATAACCATCTAGCTATCTAACAAATCGTCTATAATGACTAAATTCAGTAAATCGCAAAGTTTTTCTCAAGGGCGATCGCTAACCATAATCTAAGTAAAGCAAGTATTAAAAAGCATTAAAAATCTTAGATAAAATTATGGATTGTAAGAAAAGCTGTAAAAGGGAACTCTTAACAGTTCGTTCCTCACTGTTAAGAGTTCCCTTCTTGTTAAAAAATGAAAAAATCAAGGATATTAGTCAGAATCAGAACTAATAATAAAAAACCTGTCTTAAGATTACTATTTGTTGGTATTTCTTTTATCCTTGTCAATATATGGGTACAACCTCTGGTTCAAAATTAGTCGTAAGAGAAAAGGTAGGCGATTAATATATTGTCAACTGTTTGGACGTAAAATTTATGTTAGCATTTTTGCGTCAGGCTGTTGAACGAAAATATAAAACTGTCGAAAGTATTTATATTTTGTCTGGTTAGGACAAAATATGCTTAACTATAAGTAAAAATAATATATGCGAACTTGCTGAGTAGTTGTTAAGCAGAAAATGTATCTTTGATTACAAAAATGAGCGCGACCGCTCTTTTGAAAAAAAACTTTGCGATTTACTGAAATTGGCTTTTTGCTGTTCAGCCAAAATAATTGCGTCTCGTTCGCCGGGGTCTAAAATATTCAAATTATCATTAGATCAGATACTAACTCTTTGGATTATCAACCATTTAGGTGGTATCTGAATCCAGGTTTGAACGATATCTGGAGAACGAGTAAGTAGGTCGGCACAAATAAATGTAGCAAGTACAAAATGTAAAGTCATTGAAAACCTTTGCGATTGCTTCGCTCCACTTCGTTTCGCTCGCGGCGGACATAGTTTGGTTTTTTCGCGCCGACCTACTTATCTGCAAGTTCTTTTTGAACAATTTCTGGTATGAGAACTTGACCGTATAGTTGCCCAAGTATATCGATTTCGCCAATCAGTAGAAGCTAACAAATTGGCGACGTATCCGAAACCACAATCATGACAAGTTCAACTTCCCGAATCGTCGCAGTTGCTCGTGGGTTTGGCGATCGCGCAGCCTTTTCGAGGGCGAGAAGATGGGCACTTACCACGTCTTCGAGATCTACACGGCGGTAGAGTAATTCATTTGCCTTAATGTTGCCATCCTGGTAAGCCTCTCGTGTCTCTTTACGATCATCCACTTCTGGAAAGAAGCGCGAGGTTCTCAAGATAAGGCATGGCAGACCGTGATTCCGGTAAAAAAGTTCACAAAGGGCTTCTGCTGCCGTCTTGGTCACGCCATAGATGTTTTTGGGAATGGGAGTGACTTCGTTCAGCGGTACACGATGAAAGCACAAGAGGAATTACTCACAAAAGCCTATGCTGCCTTTAACGCTCGTGATATTGATGCCGTTCTCGCAGTAATGCACCCTAACGTGCAGTAGGCAAATGACATGGAAGGCTACCCATAGGTAACTTGGTCGCCGGCGCACTGGCAAGCAGCATCGGTGCTGTCAATACTATTATCCTTAGTGGTCGGTCATCCCAAAGATGACGGGTGAAGGCAGGGAGTGGGGAAGAGACGTGACGGCAGAACGTCTGTACGGGAATAGGCTCCTAAATGTACATAGCAAAGTAGTCCTCATAAATTTCAGTATTGGTCGATAGCGTCAGTTCTACTTGAGCACGGTCTGCATCGACATCCTTACTCGTGCCATTGTTCACACTCGCTTCTAGCATGAAATCGCCACAGTATTCATTGGCGGGTACAGCTTGCTTCATCTTTTTGGGATAGCTCAAACCCAGATGGCTCATGATTGTGATAAATTGATCGCGGCTACGATCAACAAATCGGGGATTGAGGCGTTTTTCTTCGCCAATCGTGGAAACGGTGCGCCCTTTGTAGTCATGGGCGGGATAAACTAGGGTGTCCTCTGGGAGGGTAAATAACAGTTGCGTCACCGTATCGTACAGGGTGCCCGCATCGCCCGATTGGAAGTCTGTGCGTCCACAGCCCCGAATCAATAAAGCATCCCCCGTTAACAGATGAGTGTTGTTGACTAAATAAGCCAGATGGCTGTCGGTGTGCCCTGGTGTGGCGATCGCCTCAATCCGTACTGCCCCCACAATTAAGGTTTCGCGATCGACAAGGGAGCGATCAAAAGACCGGGCAGTAGTATTTGAGGGCACCATTACCTGACAACCCGTTTGCTTTCTCAGTTTACCTGCCCCGGTGATATGGTCGGCATGGATGTGAGTTTCCAAACAGTAGCGGAGGGTCAAACCCAGGTCATCCAGCACTTGTAAATCACGGTCAACCTGCTCCAATACCGTATCCACCAGCACCGCTGCTTTCGTTTGACTGTCCGCAATCAGATAGGTGTAGGTGCTGGATTCCGGGTCAAAGAATTGGCGAAACAACAGCGTTGACTGGGGGATGGCGGGTCTAAAATCGCTGCTGTCTTGTTCAATGGCGCGATCGAAGGGTGAAACGGGACGCACCCGCACTGGGAGTGACTGCAACAGCGTTGCCGCTAGTGCCTGTGCCTGCGATCGCAGTTCTGGGACGGCGATCGTTTCTAACAAATTGCCTTTGCGCGGAGTGCCCAGGGTATAGAGCAGGGTTGAAGGGTTGCCCTGAGCATCGAATACGGCACCATCAGCGGCAGTATCCAACCCCAAGCCAATGTCGTTGGGGCGGATCAACCTCTGGTCACGCAAATTGGCGATCAGGGATTGGGACGAGCGGCGATAATCTGCCTGTACCCCGGTGCAATTCACCACGCGGCTGACCTGCAAGACCCAATTCGTTGTCGTTTGGCGCCGGCGAACGGTCACTGCCACCGCGTCAGATGCCGCTTCATAGCCCTGAATGCGCCCGGAGGTAATAGTTAGTTGCCCTGAATCCAGCATTGCCTGGACAACCTGACCAATTTCGGGGGCAATTCGATGCCGATGCACATCCCAATAGGGGGAGGCATGGCGCAAAAAACGCTGCTGCTCGACGCGGGGCAGTTGTTGCCACACTTGCTGGGTAATGGGACGCAGGGAATCAATCACCGATCGCCAGTCGTAGCCCTGTACCATTGCCGTCTGCACCTCACTCCTCAGGCGCTGCAGCAAGCCCTGAATCGTTTTGGGTGCGGTGTCTGGAGTTAAGAAGGCGGGGTAGGGTTTTGTCGATAGATGCGGCAGCGGAAACAAGCCCCGGCGAGATACAGCATAAATTTTGCCTTGATGGTTGCGACGCGAGAGTGCCACCACCATATCCACCATTGTCAGTCCGGTGCCAATCAGCAATACAGGCGCATTACTCTCCAGCCCTGCCAACGCATCGGCTGACCAGGCATGGCGCAGGTAGGAGTTGTTGGTGCTATCGTTCGGCTGTGATGCTGGAGGTTGAGACACTGGGGGAGGAGCGGGCGCGTTTCCCACTGCCAGCACAATTTTATCTGCCGCGAAAGTACCGTTGCTCCGCAAGGAGACGAGCGCACGTTTGGCTTGTGGCTCCACTGCCACCACTTCATCGATGACGCGCTCTAGCCGAACGTTACTCGCAGCCGTGGCTTCAGCGAACTCCAGAATGGACTGGATATAAAGCCCGTAGATCTGACGGGGAATGAAGCTGCTGGCGTTCAGGTCATTGGGCAGGAATGCTGCCAACTCGTTGCGGTTATAGTGCAGCCAGCGCAGCAGATGACCGGGATCGTCGGGAAAGGCACTCATTTTGCCTGCGGATACATTCAGCAAATGGCTGGTGGTGTCGGTGCTGTAAGCAACTCCCTTACCAATGTCGTGACTGCGTTCAATCAGCTTGATCAGTAGGGGTCGTTTGGCAGTTTTCAATAGGTGAGCCGCTACAAGAGTTCCACTAAAGCCAGCGCCGACGAGCGCGATCGTGGTGGTTGAAGAATGTGCTATCAGGACATTAGAATCAATCACGGTGCTAAATAGAGTGTATGGTGACAAATGTTCGAGTAGCAGACTTTTACTACCGACAAAATCCTAGATGACATCTCCAAGAGCCAGCAATGCCTTAATTAAAAGCGCGTGGTAAAAATAAGTTTGTTTATTATACTACAGATTTATCGAGTTTTCTGTGAATGATTTAACCCGATGTTTTTATGCGATCGCCCTACTACGCTATAATTCTAGGCTTACAGAGGACACTCAAAATGAAAGCATACGAATTTCCGGCAAAAATCACACCTTCAGGAACGCTAGAAGTTCCTGAAGAACTTTTAGACAGTTTGCGAGAGCGATCAAGTTGTACGAGTGATTGTGTTAGTTAACGAACCCGTTGAAGGGGAAGAAGCCGATGACAATGCTTTGGGTTTTTCAGCAGAAAGCTTTCGTCAATCGTGGCACGAAGCAATGACCGGACAAACACTTCCTCTTTCCCAGTTGTGGGAGGGTATTGAGGTTGACTGAATCATCTCTCATTGAAATTAGACTAACGGTTGAGTTTCAACGGAAGCTTCGTACACTGTCCAAAAAGTATCGCCAGATCCAAAGGGATCTAGAAGAAATTTTAGAGCAATTGCAAGCCGGAAATTTCCCAGGCGATCGCCTCTGGTGGTGTAGGTTATGAAATCTTCAAGGCACGGATTAAGAATAGCGATATCAAGAAAGGTAAAAGTGCTGGATATCGACTCATTTATTGGATTCATTCATCGAATACTATCGTATTACTAGATATTTACTCAAAATCTGAACAGGAGGATATAGAAGTCAAAAAAAATCAGCAAATTTTGGTTGAGTTTGAGAGGCAAAGTAATGCAGAACAAAAAGAAGAATAAAGCGAACAGAGGACTTCATATTCTTTTAGTCGCCTCGCCAATAATCTCAAAATTCCTCACGACAGCATCCTGAATCATTCTTGTTTGGATAAAAGCCTCCTTTCCACCACCAGTATATTCTTCTATCCTTTCAATACATTCTGCTATATCCATCAAATAACGCTTTTCATCTCTCATAAAGCCACGGCTTCCCGCAAAACTTTATCCTTAATCAGATCGTGTAAATTACTAGTCTTAGCAATATCAACTTCACGTCCTAATAATTCTGACAATTCTTGTTTTAACCCAATACGATCTAATAAATTTCTTCCTATCTCCATTTCTATCAAAAAATCTACATCACTATCAATACTGCTCGGTTAAGAATAGTTGAGTTGCCAGAAACCCGGTTTCTTAAAGAAACCGGGTTTCTAATTTTTGCTTATCCGAGCAGTATTGACATCACTATTATTTCTTGCTTCGCTCCTTGCTACTGAACCAAACACTCGTATATTATACGTGCCGTACTTAGCCGCAATTTTTATAATTTCTTCCCGGAAAGGTAATAGTATTTCTTCAATTCCCATAGCCCTAACTCATGTAGATTTTCTTGAATTTTCCATTTTATGCAAACTGCATTGTTTCAGCACATTGGGAAGCAAAATTCAGTTTAGCTCTAATATTATAATAAATGACTTTCGGAGACGATCTCCTCTCCAAAGATTGAACGCCAAACAGTGTTTCGCACTGCACAAGAATGCTAGCCACCAGTTGGAGAGGTTAACTTGAGCGATCGCAGGTAATACAGTGCCAATAGGTGAAACAGCTAGGAGCATCTGTAAGCGAGTGGGACTATTCATAAAAGTTACAATTAATCGGAGTCTGAACTAGAAGCACGTATCTTTTAGCGGCTAACTTCCTTGACCTCAATCACTTGGAGAAAATTGCTTGCTCTTAAATGCATATTGCCGTGTTCCTGTCAATGCTTAAGTTTTATATTGTCTGGTCAAGTGTCTGGTTGGTAAAGTCTGTTGTCTGGTCAAGTGTCTGGTT
>CAXTSI010000131.1:0-18318 GCA_964246695.1 uncultured bacterium | reverse complement strand
ACTAACCACTAACAACTAACCACTAACAACTAACCACTAACAACTAACCACTAACCACTAACCATCAATAGAAACTACTGGTGGGGCGATCGCACTCAATTCCAACTCTGGATGGTCTGACTGTAATTGTTGGCAATTCCATTCATTGCGGAACAGTAAAACTGGGCGTCCCATGCTGTCTTTGACTGTGATGCTATTAAACAAACGTCCCACCTTGTTCAAAGCTGACCAACCGCCCTGCACCCAACGGGCAACACTGTAAGGCAATGGTTCTAAATGTGTTTCTACGCCGTATTCGCTTTGGAGACGGAATTGCACCACCTCGAATTGCAGTTGACCTACCGCTGCCAAAATTGGCTCACGCTTCGCTTCATCTACTGAGTACATAATTTGCACTGCTCCCTCTTCCCGCAACTCAGACACTCCCTTTTGAAATTGCTTAAATTTTGAGGGGTTGGGGTTTCTCAGAGTGGCAAATATCTCTGGCGAAAAATAGGGAATACCCTCATATTCTATCTTTTGTCCAGTATAAATTGTATCACCAATGGCAAAAACACCAGGATTATTCAAGCCAATGACATCGCCAGGATAAGCAACGTCAATCGATTCCCGTTCTTGGGCAAATAATTTTTGTGGGCGAGATAGGCGGACACTTTTGCCAGTGCGGGCGTGATTCACTGCCATATCTTTTTCAAACTTGCCCGTACAGACGCGGACAAAAGCCACGCGATCGCGGTGCTTCGGGTCCATATTTGCCTGAAGTTTAAAGACAAATCCCGAAAAATCCGGATAAGTCGGGGGGACTTCGCCGACGCTACTATTGTGGGGACCGGGTTTGAGGGCGTAGTCCAAAAAGTACTTCAGGAATAACTCTACCCCAAAGTTAGTCATCGCACTGCCAAAGAAAACAGGCGTCATTTTGCCTTGATGCACCAACTCCAAATCTAGTTCTGGTCCCACCCCTTCTATGAGTTCTAGATCATTTTTCAGTTGGTAGTAGAGGTCTTGATCTAGAAGTTCTTCAATTCTGACATCGCCCAAATCAACTACTGTATCTACTGCTTCGCGGCTGCCGTGAGCACTTCTTTCAAACAAGTGAATTTGTTGTTTTTCCCGGTCAAAGATACCTTTGAAGCGATCGCCCATACCAATGGGCCAGTTAACGGCGTAGGTTTGTAAGCCTAATTCTTTCTCAATTTCGTCCAACAGATCCAATGGTTCCCTTCCCGGACGGTCCAGTTTATTGATAAAGGTAAAGATGGGAATACCCCGCAGCTTACACACTTCAAACAACTTTCGCGTCTGAGGTTCCAAACCTTTTGCCACGTCAATCAGCATCACTGCATTATCTGCCGCTGCTAAAGTGCGGTAAGTGTCTTCACTGAAATCTTGGTGTCCGGGGGTATCAAGCAAATTAATTTGACATTCCTGATATGCAAATTGTAGTACTGTTGAAGTAATGGAAATGCCCCGTTGTTGTTCCATTGCCATCCAGTCTGAGGTAGCCTTACGCTGTGCCCGTCTTGCTTTAACTGCTCCGGCTTCGTGAATTGCTCCTCCGTATAGAAGTAGCTTTTCTGTGAGCGTAGTTTTACCAGCATCAGGGTGAGAAATAATTGCAAAGTTGCGGCGGTGTTCAACTGCTTCGCACAGTTCTGACTCAAGTTCAGTAGACATAACTGTATTTACTTACTTGTAACTTAACTTAACTTAACTTTATTCAACTTTAGTTTCGCTTTTAATCTTAAGGCAACAAGGCTTGTGCTAGTGTCTTAATGTATTCAACAACCTAACTAGATAGGAGAAAGAAATGTACGACACGGATAAGCGAAAACTTTTATCAGCCCTGTGTCATGGAGCCATTTTTTTCAGCACTACGATTGTATCTGTAGGTTTACCTATTGCCATACTATTCGTATCTGAAGATCCTCTTGTTAAAGATAATGCTAAAGAAGCTATCAATTTCCACTTTAATGTCTGGCTGTGGGGAGCCATTATTGGAGTGCTAATTTTTATCAGCTTTGGCTTGTTGTTTCCTTTGGCAGGTCTTGGGTATCTGCTGCACTGGGGATTAACAATTTGGGCACTTTTTCATGTTCTTGGCGACCCAGATAAACCCTTCCGTTATCCCTTCATTTTCCGCCTTATTTAGTCATTTGTCATGGGGAATGGGGAATGGGGAAATCGGGCCCCCCACTCCCCACTCCCCATTAATTAAATTGGATACAATTTTTAATATTTTTATTTTAATATTTTTATTTGACAACATAACTGTAAAATACAAAATTACCCCATAGCGTTACACAGTAAAGCAGACAAGCCACTCGCGTGATTAAACGCTGCTTGTAGTCTGTCCGGCTTGAGCAAATTCTTGCTCTGTGTTTGTGACGCTTTGTTTTGTGTCCATTGACGTTTTTTCTTTATAAAACTTTATGTTTCCAACTCATCGCCCCCGCCGTCTGCGTACCCATCCACAACTGCGCCAGATGGTACGTGAAACTGTATTAACAACAAGTGACTTAATTTACCCTCTTTTTGCTGTACCAGGAGAGGGAATTGCAAACGAAGTAAAATCAATGCCAGGAGTATTCCAACTTTCGGTAGACAAAATTGTCGAAGAGGCAAAAGAAGTTTACGATTTGGGAATTCCTGCCATTATTTTATTTGGCATTCCTACGGATAAGGATTTAGATGCCACTGGTGCATGGCATGATTGCGGCATGATCCAACTCGCTGCTACCGCTGTTAAAGAAGCCGTACCAGATTTGGTGATCGTTGCTGATACCTGTTTATGTGAGTACACCAGTCACGGTCACTGCGGTTATCTGCAAACGGGTGACTTGACCGGACGGGTTTTGAATGACCCCACCCTAGAATTACTCAAGAAAACAGCAGTTTCTCAGGCAAAAGCTGGTGCGGATATCATCGCGCCTTCCGGAATGATGGATGGCTTTGTACAGGCAATTCGTAACGGTTTGGATGAAGCTGGATTTCAAGATACGCCGATTTTGTCTTACGCTGCCAAGTATGCTTCGGCTTACTACGGTCCATTTCGAGATGCAGCCGACTCAGCACCACAGTTTGGCGATCGCAGAACTTACCAAATGGACCCAGCTAACGCCAAAGAAGCGATTAAAGAAATTGAACTGGATATCTTAGAAGGCGCTGATATGCTCATGGTTAAGCCAGCCTTAGCTTACATGGACATTATCTGGCGCGTCAAACAAGCTACCAACTTACCTGTTGCTGCTTACAATGTTTCCGGTGAGTATTCCATGATTAAAGCTGCTGCTCTCAACGGTTGGATTGACGAACAGCGCATAGTGATGGAAACTTTAATCGGCTTCAAACGCGCCGGCGCCGACTTAATTTTAACTTACCATGCCAAAGATGCCGCGCGGTGGTTAAAGTAAGCAGTACCTCGTTCCCTCAACCGTAAAATTAACAAAACTAAATAGTCATGTCTTTTCCTAGCAGCGGATTTTGTAGCAGATGTAGCAGATGCTTGATTTGTAAGTCCCACCAATAAATCATCCGTTACATCCGTTACAACATCCGTTGCCATGAATTATCCGAAGTGTGATAAAAAGGGGTGAGTACCAGTTTGCCAGATAGGTAGTTAATAGCTTATAACTAATATAGTTAATAAATGACCATCGGTTGGCATTTTTACGTCAATTGATTTTATAAATAGTTACATTTTTTTAAAAGGGAGCATCAACATATGGATATGCAAGTCCTGAGAGAACGCGCGGGGCTTAGCCGTGCAGAAGTCGCCTTCAGGCTTGCAATCAGTGAGACTAGTGTCCGTAACTGGGAAGCTGGTCGCACTGAACCCACAATGACACCAAAAAAATATTTAGATGCTTTGCGGCTGTTTAAATGCACACCAGAGGAATTGGCAGCAGCGAGCGAGAAATCAATTAATCAGCGGCATAAACGCAAACCAGGAAGACCAAGAAGATTTCCAGATACTAATCAAGTGACTCAGGTGAGTTAAGTAACTTCGCTGGGGAAGGGCGTTAATTGCTAATTGTTCATTGTTAATTGCTAATTGCCCTAAAACCTAGCGGCTTCCACTGCGGCAAATTGTGCTTAAGCATGCACGAACTTTGAATCTTACTTGATTGTTGCTATCATTGCGATCGCTAGAGAGTACAAAACTCTATGGCGATCGCTTTTCGTTCTCCTCATCCTCCTCATCCAAAGTCCAAAGGAGTGCTCATGCTCACTGTATTTCCAGCACAGGCGCGATAAGATCCTAAAACAACAATCGCACTATGATGTCTAATGGCAGAAACACTATTCTTCAACGCTTTGCGGGAAGCCATTGATGAAGAAATGGCGCGTGACTCAACTGTATTCGTTCTTGGTGAAGATGTAGGACACTACGGCGGTTCCTACAAAGTGACCAAAGACCTGTACAAAAAATACGGCGAACTTCGAGTTTTAGACACCCCCATTGCCGAAAACAGTTTTACAGGCATGGCAGTGGGAGCAGCAATGACCGGGTTGCGACCGATTATTGAAGGCATGAACATGGGCTTTTTGCTCCTTGCCTTCAACCAAATATCCAACAACGCTGGGATGCTGCGCTATACCTCCGGCGGTAACTTCAAAATTCCCATGGTCATACGTGGTCCTGGAGGTGTGGGACGACAGTTAGGGGCAGAACATTCCCAGCGATTGGAAGCTTACTTCCAAGCCGTTCCGGGATTGAAGATTGTCGCTTGCTCCACAGCTTACAACGCCAAAGGACTGCTGAAATCCGCCATCCGGGATAATAACCCAGTGTTGTTCTTTGAACACGTTCTGCTTTACAACTTGAAAGAAGACCTGCCAGAAGAAGAATACCTACTACCTCTGAATAAAGCAGAAGTTGTCCGTCAGGGAAAAGATGTTACAATTATAACTTACTCACGCATGAGGCATCATGTCATGCAAGCTGTTAAAAGCTTGGAAAAAGAAGGTTACGATCCAGAAGTCCTTGACCTGATCTCCCTCAAACCTTTAGATTTTGATACAATTGGTGCATCAGTACGCAAAACCCATAAAGTGATTATTGTGGAAGAGTGCATGAGAACCGGCGGTATTGGGGCAGAATTAACCGCCTCAATTAATGACAGTTTGTTTGATGAATTGGATGCGCCAGTGTTGCGGCTTTCTTCCCAGGATATTCCCACACCTTACAACGGTGCTCTAGAACGGCTGACAATTGTCCAACCAGAGCAAATTGTCGAAGCTGTGGAAAAGATGGTAGCTTTACGAGTCTAAACTCTCAAGAGTGAGGAGTTAACATTTTAACTCCTTACTCCTAACTATCTTAAAAAGCGCTACTATAACGTTTATCGCTAAGAGGGGTTGTATGTTTACTGAAACTGTCAACTACCTACACTGACACCTTCGGGTACAGTGTAGGCTTGCGGAAAACCTAGTACGCTTGGCTCATAATACGCAAAGTAAGAGTTGGTTAGGGCAATATAAGGTTTGGTGAGGTTACACGGAGGAAGCAACGCTCTTAACCCGGCATTCCTGAGCCAGTTCGCCTATACGGGTTTCCCGTCGCAGGCGTCTGGCGTCCCCAACGCAAAATCAAATAGATTATGCCGTGGGACTCCTGCCGGATGAGTTGACGTTTTGAAATTTGAGCGTCCCCGATTACCATGGGGTTTAATGGAATCATAATTAAATGCGAGATATTCTCGCAAATAAAAATAGTATCGCAACTCGTCAAAGTTTTGAAGAACTAGTTACTATGCAAAGACAGCGATCGCTATTAGCCTTGATTGTAGTTTTGGTAATCGCCGCCATTGTCGCGATTACCACAATTTCTATACCCCTAGGATTGGACTTGCGGGGAGGTTCTCAGCTGACAATTCAGGTGAAAACAACACCGGAAATTAAGCAAATCACGGAACGTGAACTGGAAGCCGTTAAAAGAGTCGTAGAAGGTCGCGTTAACGGTCTGGGCGTTTCCGAACCAATAATCCAAACTGTCGGCACAGACAAAATTCTAGTACAACTGCCAGGAGTAAACGATCCACAGCAAGCAGAACGTGTGCTTGGGGGTACAGCGCAACTGGAGTTTCGCCAACAAAAGCCAAATACGGAACCGCAATTGTTTGCTTTGCGAACAATTCAAGTTCAACTAAAAACCAAGCAGGAAGAACTGCAAAAAACCAAGGACACAGCAGCAATTGCGAAAAATCAACAAGAGTTACAGAAAAATAATCAGGAGATTGCCGGATTATTTGAAAGCACAAACCCACCACTAACTGGGAAATACCTCAAAGACGCCATTGGCGAACCAGCTCAAGGCAACAACTGGAATGTTGCCATTCAATTCGATCAAAAGGGTGGTGACCTATTTGCCCAAATAACCAAAAACCTCGCCGGTACCGGACGCAGCATCGGCATTTTTCTGGACAATGAACTCATCAGTTCTCCAGTCGTTGATGCACAATATGCCACCAATGGCATTACTGGCGGAGGCGCGGTAATTCAAGGTCGGTTTACCCCACAAACAGCCAACGACTTAGCCGTGCAGCTACGCGGTGGGTCATTGCCCGTACCAGTGGAGATTGGAGAAATTCGCACAGTCGGAGCAAGCCTGGGTAAAGACAGCATCCAAAGCAGTATTTATGCTGGCATAGGCGGTTTAATTTTAGTATTAATCTTTATGGTTGTGTACTATCGACTACCTGGTGTGATTGCTGATATTGCCTTGATCATCTATGCCCTGCTAACGTATGCTAGCTTTGCTTTGCTAGGTGTCACTTTAACTCTCCCTGGCATCGCTGGGTTCATCCTCAGTATCGGTATGGCAGTTGATGCTAACGTACTAATTTTTGAGCGCTCTCGTGAGGAACTACGAGCTGGCAAAACTTTGTATCGTTCAGTAGAGGCTGGATTCCACCGAGCTTGGTCTAGTATTTTAGACAGTCACGTGACAACATTGATTTCCTGTGCAGCGCTTTTTTGGCTAGGAACAGGTTTAGTCAAAGGCTTTGCTCTTACATTGGCACTAGGTTTAGGGGTGAATTTGTTTACAGCCATCACTTGTAGTCGTTCGCTGCTGTTGCTGTCATTAGGATTTCCGGCTTTGCGGAAGCCGCAACTGTTTTGTCCTAATCTGCCAACGTCTATCAATCCTAAGGCGGAGGCGCGGTCATGAAAATCAGTGTAATCAAACAACGATCGCTGTGGTGGACGCTTTCCGGTATCCTGATTGTCATCGGTATCATTTCAATGGTCATTTCTTGGCAAACCTTAGGTGCACCACTACGTCCCAGTTTGGATTTTGTTGGTGGAACCCGGTTGCAGTTGGAACGGGATTGTTCGCAACCGCAAAACTGCGCTCAACCAATACAACTTGACGCTGTTCGCCAAGTTGTAGATGCTCAGGGGCTAGGCACCAGCAGCATCCAAATTGTGGATCGGCAAGGAGTATCGATTCGGACAAAGGCATTGAATAGCGAGCAACGCACAAAGTTACAAACAGCTTTGAGCGCAAAACTAGGAGCGTTTGATGCCAAAAAGACTCAGATAGATACAGTTGGTCCAACCCTGGGTCGGGAGTTATTTTCCAGTGGGTTGTGGGCGCTCATTGTCTCTTTTATCGGCATTGTTATTTATCTGAGCATCCGCTTCCAGTCAGACTACGCTGTGATCGCCATTATCGCCCTGTTCCATGATGTCTTAGTGACAACTGGAATTTTCTCAATTTTGGGATTAGTGCTAGGTATTGAGGCTGATAGCCTGTTTGTCGTTGCTATTTTGACGATTACTGGTTTTTCCGTCACAGATACCGTGGTGATTTACGATCGCATTCGAGAAATCCTCAACCAACATCCCAATGACCCGATCAACCAAATCGTCGATGATGCGGTAAACCAGACGCTGACGCGATCGCTCAATACGACTTTTACCGTGTTGCTGACGTTGTTTTCCCTATTCATATTTGGCGGCGAAACTCTCAGATACTTCGCCCTTACCCTGATTATTGGCTTCACAATGGGGGCTTATTCCAGTATTTTCATCGCCAGTCCCTTACTCGCTTTCTGGCGACAGCGCACTAGTAAACCCCAGCAAATAGAAAGCACCGAGTCAAACGTTAGTAGTTAGTGGTTAGTAGTTAGTGGTTAGTGGTTAGTGGTTATTAGAACAACCAACAACCAACAACCAACAACCAACAACCAACAACCAACAACCAACAACTAACAACTAACAACTAACATTACATAGCCTATGGATAAAACTGAGAACGCTGACCCATCTTTTATTCAACAAGTACAGCGGCTACACCAGCTTCAAGTATATGGTAGATGGTTTTTTGTCAGCTTCTTATGGCTGACTGTGGCACCTGTTTGCTTATGGAATTTAAGTGCAGAAATTGCACTGTGGCGGCAATACTTTACTTGGGTGGCGGTAAAATATGGGCTGTTCTATCATCCAATGGCTACCCTAGGTCTAGCTTTTTGTATCGGTATGACCACTGCTGTTTTAGTTTGGCAAAGTCGTAATGTTCTACTGGGGCTACCACAGCAGGAAAAGCAACGCCTAGAAAAACAGGTTTTTCGCATCCGCCAGCAGGGACCGAGTCATCCATTGTGGAAGTGGGTTTGTCATTAAATCGTCAACGACCCTAAACTGCCGGGATTAAAGTAGTTGCGATATACACATAACGCAGCATACGGGCGAAATATGAGTTATCAGTAGCTAATGATGCTGCCGAAATTAGGAAAAATTCATGAATTATTCTCAGATTCAATTTAGCGATCGCAAGTCGCAAATTGACCTTTACCAACTCCAACATTTGTTTAACCTTTCAGCTTTCTGGGCAGCAGGTCGCAGCATTGATGATTTGGGCGTAGCAATTGCCAACAGTGAACCAGTGGTTACTGTGTGGGATGGAGAGCAACTCATTGGCTTTGCCAGGGCAACTTCTGATGGCATATACCGCGCCACTGTTTGGGATGTTGTCATTCACCCTGAGTATCGTGGTAATGGACTGGGAAACAAGTTGGTGGAAACCGTTTTAAGTCATCCCCAGATGAAGCGGGTTGAACGTGTCTACCTAATGACCACTCACCAGCAGTGCTTCTACGAAAGAATTGGTTTCCAGATTAATTCCACTACTACGATGGTGCTGTATAATCAACCTAGCCTGAGATCCCGAACTAATCCGGAAATCCAGCTTCAGGAATCACTAGGGGGATAGAAATTTGCAACCGTGAATGCTGTTCTGGTTCTTTGGCAATGGAGAGAAGTATATCCGTTGATCGCTCTTGCCGATGATCAAGAGCAACGCTGACCAAATGGTCACAAGCAACGACTTCCAGCTTTCCCCCCATTGCTTCCAGTAAAGTTTGATTTAGTAGTAGCTTCATTCCTGGCAAAAGAGCAGCATTCTCTTTGTCAGTTAGTAAATCTATCGGCTCACTCCAGGAAATAGTATGAGTTGGTACATCCAGCCAAATGTGAACCTCATCGCTATGAAGCGATCGACCAGCAGAAATATAAATACTACCTTCATCCATTTGAGAAATGGCACCGTCTACCAAATTCACTAGTACTTGCCGTAGCCAGTAAGGATCTGCCAAAACATAAATTTCTGGGTCTGTTGCTAGTACCTGGAAGGTAAAGTTGCGA
The DNA here is from genome assembly GCA_964246695.1 of uncultured bacterium. Lineage (GTDB taxonomy): Bacteria > Cyanobacteriota > Cyanobacteriia > Cyanobacteriales > Nostocaceae > Stigonema. The sequence goes on along the minus strand of CAXTSI010000131.1, from coordinate 8,667 downwards.
TTTTCCGCTAGCATATAAGTTAAGTTATGAACTTCTTGTAACATTTCGGCTAGCGGTTGGGGCTGAATAACTAATTTATTAGTACCATGCTCTATTCTGGCAACGTTAAGAATTTCATCGATCAGCTTCAGCAGCTTCAACGCCCGTTCGTGAGCTTCGGCGATAAATTCTCGCTCTTCATCTGGATTTTCACATAAATTCGCCAAAATTAACTGATGCAACCCAATCAGACCATTGAGGGGCGATCGCAATACATGGGTAGTCCGCGCCAAAAACCCCGTTTTAAACTGGCTGATTTCTCTTGCCATTTGGTATGCCAGCTGCGTTTGCTTCATTTGTTGCAGCAGTACTGACACATCTTTTTTATCCATTAGCGTTACACCCACTGAGTCAGTCTGTCCCTTAAGGCGCATAAATAATTTGTGAAAAACCATTCCCAGTAATAGTCCTACTCCTAGATAAACCCAGTTGCTCCAATTCATAATATGTAAGTTTTTACTTTGATTAATTAACCACAAAGGCGCAAAAAAATGCTCCTGAGTTCCCACCTCACCAATTCTAGTACTTACGTGTTCAGTTACCCTGTTTGTACCGAAAATTCAGTGGTTACAACTAGATACCTAGAAAGAAACCTGTGAGTCCAGTACGCATGAGGCGGGAAACGCTCCCAATCGGATCTGCGCTCCCGTTGCGGTTTCTGGCATTCCTTCCTTGACTATAGCGGTTCTCAGTTGTATCCCATACACTATCGGCCCTCTCCCCTGCCCCTCTCCCAAGTTTGGGAGAGGGGTGCCCCAAGTGGGCGGGGTGAGGGCTGTATGTGACTCAAACGAGAACCGCTATAATACCTACCCGTCAAAGTTGCCTTGGCAGACTACTAGCCGCCAGTAAAAATTTTTCTATTTTTAACCTAGTTCAAGGTTGAAGAAAAAGTCTATAGTCTCTTATTATACTGTTACTATATAGCATTCGCAATTGCAAAACTGTACGGCAGGCATCATGAATCCCTACTTTACGCCTTTAACTGCAACTTAACATCAGCACTCTATGGGAAAAATAAATAATTATACTTAAAATAACCTATGGAAATGGGGCATTAGGCACTGGGGATAGGACTTACGCACTATACGCTCTACCGCATCATGTGGATGACGGAATTCGGTTGTTTCAGACTAGAGAGCGAATACATAAAGGTGTACAGCCAATTTGGGGCATCGCTCTAAAACAGAACCCGTGCCACATTGTCAGGGCGGGGGTACCCCGCCCCTACGGTCAAATTGTGGTTTATATCATGTCCGTGTAGCGGTTATTATATGAACCCTCACCCCGCCAAGAGGGCACCCCTCTCCCAAGCATGGGAGAGGGGACGAAAATTGCCCGCACGAGAGTGTCAATTGAATTTTGCTTCCAAACCTTCCAAGCGGTTTCTTAAGTCTTGATTTTGCTGTTTAAGTTGATCTAATTCAGAACATAAGTGACGTAGTGCATTGTCTGTACCAATATTCTTTTGCACCTTAGAAATGTCTTCCTGTACATACCGAAGTATGGATACATCAGATGTTTGGTCGGCAATCGCTTGTAAAATACCAAGCGCTTTGGGGGTTTCCATTTGTCCAAGTGCGGTGACAACCGCCACTTGCACCAAAAAGGACGTTTCCTTGGAAAATTCTATCAGTCTTTCTAAAATCAGATCTACATTTGCAGTACTCTGACCCAGGGAAATTTTCCCCAGAGCACGAATAGACACTAAACGTAACGGTTGTGGGACACCTAATTTAGTGTATTTCATTACCAAATTCAAAGCAGCTTCTGATGTTTTGAGTTCGGCTAAACCGATGATCGCCCCACTACGTACGACTTCATTCCAACCCGCCTTTTCTTCCAAAACCGATTTCAGCAGTTTAATGACCTCTTCTTCCTTAAGTTTATCTTCTCCTAAAGCAGCAACTGACCCTATGGCATGAGATGCGGCAGCTTCGACGTAGTAGCTGGGATCACCTTTGTGTAAAACTTCTTTCAAAGTTTTATAGCTTTCCTGAGTTTTTATGGTTGCCAGTGCTTCTACAACAGCTTGCCGTACCAAAGAATGTGAGTCCTTTAATCCAGCTACTACGCCGTCAAAAGCCCGATCTAATCGGATTTCTGCTAGTTGTCTTGCAACTTCAGCACGCACACCCCAGAAGGGGTCGTTTTCCAAAGCTGCTGAGAGCGCTTTCACTGCTTCCAAACCACCTTTTTTTACCAAAGCTTCTGCTGCATAAATGCGGGAAATGGGGTCTGGATCAAAGGAAAGCTGTGCTTTTAACTCCGGCAATGAGTATTCCAAAGATACAGTTTTCAAGTGATTGTTTCCCCGATCAAAGCTGATAAATTGAGGTTTTTCTTCCAATGGAAAGTAAAAGCTTTGTTCGCGTTCGTGAACCCGGACTGTGAAGGTTTTGATGTTAGGAGAAGGGGGAGTGAGGGAAAAATTTCCGGTATTTTGTTGTTTGATAAAACCAAAGCCAATGGGAATTCTTCGGTCAAACAGGTCACTGCTGTTGCCGTTATTCCCCAATGTTACTTGAGTTTGCGTCACAGTCAGTTTAGCTAACTTGCTGTCCTCATCCCAAGAGTAAGTTACTTTAAAATCAGGATATCCGCCTCGGAAGACATACTGGTCAAAGAGAAATAACAGATTGCGACCCGTTACTTTTTCGATCGCTCGTAGCAGGTCAACCGTTTCTACCGTTTTATGGGCATTATCTTGAACAAAGGTGTGAATGGTCTTCCAGAATAACTCCTCACCCAACTCAGTGCGAATCATGTGATAGACACAAGCGCCTTTCTGGTAAAGGTGTCGATCGTAGAGTTCGATCGCTTTCCGGTAGAAGTGGGTAACAATGGGACGGCGATAGCGAGAATTGTCTTCTGCTAGATAGCTACGCGCCTCACACAGTAGATAGTAAGCGGCATCATCTGCCCCATACTCATGTTCAAACCACAACACCTCTGAATAGGAAGCCATTCCTTCCTTAATCCAGGCATGAGACCAGTGCTTGATCACAACTAAGTCGCCAAACCACTGATGAGCGAGTTCGTGGACAACTAAACTTTCAGTAAACTGATTGTCGAGTGCTGCACGTTCGTCCAGCAAGCAACGGTCAGTCAGCAGGGTGGTGGAGGTGTTCTCCATGCCACCAAAGATGAAGTCATCAACGCAAACTTGGGCATACTTAGGATAAGGGTAGGGATAGCCAAACTTCTTGCTTAAAAATTCCATCATCCGAGGGGTTTTGCCCATGCTGCGGCGAGCATCTTCCTCGTAACCTTTTTCCACATAGTAATTGACGGGTTTGCCTTTCCACTCATCCCGAATCTCGGCAAAGTCACCTACTGCTAGAGCCATTAGGTATGTGGGATGGGCTTGCTGCTGCAACCAGTGGTAAATTATGTCTTCGCCAGTTTCTTCTGTGGCGATGAGTTCGCCGTTGGAGATGGCTTTGAACCGCTTTGGCACTTGGACCCGGATTTCTGAAGTTGCCAGTTGACCGGGGTAGTCGAAGCAAGGGAACCAGAAGCGAGAATCTTCATCTTCACCCTGTGTCCAGACTTGGGTTGGTTTGTTGGGGTAATATTTGTCGGGACTGATGAAGTAAAGACCATGTTGGGGTTTGTCCACACCGTAGGCGATCGCAATCTTGATATCTTTCCCTTCCTCTATAGGCGTTTGGATCTGAATGTGCAGTTGTTTGCCATCATAGTTAAACACTTGGGGTGTCTCATCAATCTGCACGGATTCGATATTCAGGTCAACGGCATCCAGCACAAGCTGGTCGATGCCGATGCGTATTGGTATGAGTGTTATGGTACAAGTACCCTGAAAGCTTTTGTTAGGAATATCAAGCGTTAAATCCAGAAAAATATGCTTAATTTGTCCAGGGCTGTCTGGGTTGTAGTGAGGTCTAGCACCAGGTAACTCAAAAGACGTATGACCGTTATTTTCTGAATCGAAATAAGAGTGCGACATTGAGTGAAGCTGTAAAACTAAAAAGTATAGCAAGTGTTGAGCGTGCCCAGGCTGAGGAAATGTTTTAAAGATCAGCCGGACTGGTGAGAGTCTCTCTAAGTTGAATTAAATCATCGATGTCAAAGGCAACAATTTTCAGCAGGAGGTAGATTTGGCATCAAGATAAATACTACGTATAAGATGACACTTCATTGTTGGTAATCTTGTTGAAATTCACAAGATAAAACCGCACTATTAAAATTGTGGCCGAAATTGCCGTAGCCAGAATTAAACCATACCAATAACCAATCCCTCCCCAACCTAAAGTGATTGTCATTAGATATCCTCCGCCTAACCCAATACCCCAGAATATCAATATGTTGATTAGCATGGGCACACGGGTATCCTGCAATCCGAGCAGAGCCCCCACTCCAATTATTTGAATACCGCTAGAAAGTTGGTATACTGCTGCTAATTTGAGAAAAGAAGTTGCTTGACTAATTGCCACGGCATTATCGGGATTATTTATGTCTAAATAAATGGCTGCAATGCGCTGGGAAAACAACTCAAAACCTAACGCTACAACGCTCGCAAACAGTACGTAAAATGCAATATTGATCAATACTGCCCTCATTGCCCCCAAAGCATTCTTCTCTCCCATCATCTGCCCTACTCTCGCTGTAGCCGCAGAAGAAATTCCTACTGGAATTGTCAAAAAAAGGTCTGCTGTCTGAATAGCAATTTCATGGCCTGCTAAACTTGCCGTTCCCAAGTTTCCCATCAACCAAGCCGTGACCATGAACAGCCCCAGTTGCATTCCCAACTGGATTCCCATCGGCCATCCAGTCTGGAAAATTTTGACAAATAGCTCTTTATCAAACTGATGTAGATTGCGAAAAAGCCTGTAATCTCTACTTTTTGGATGGAAATAAAACACCATAACTGATGCTAAGAAACTAACCCAATAAATCAGGGTCGTTCCCCAGCCGATCCCAGCTAAACCAAGGGCAGGAAAACCCAGGTAGCCAAACATCAGCACGTAATTGGCAGGCACATTCAAGAGTAAAGAGGTAACTATAATTACCATGCCAAATTGGGGAAAATTAATGGCAGCAGCAATTCGTTTTAAATGTAAAAAGCTGAGTACCGCAGGCAATCCCCAAACAAGAGCATGTAAATAGCTTTTTGTCAATACTACAGTACTTTCTTCTTGACCTAATAACGGCAAGATAGAGACACAGTTCCATATTATAAGCATTGCGGGTAAGGAGATCGCAACTGCCAACCATAGCCCCTGACAAGTAATACGGCTGACACGATCTATTTCCTTAGCTCCAAAAGCCTCGGCAGCAAGCGCTCCTCCTGCTGTGAGAATACCAACACAAACAACTAATAAGGTAATAAAAGTGATTGTCCCCAAAGCACCCGCAGCTAAATTTTGAGTGCCAAGTAAGCCCATCATTACCGCATTCACTACAGGGATGCCTGCTTCAGCTAGTTGAGCAACTGCTAAAGGAACTGCCAGTCCCAAGCTAACTTGTGCTTCTGATAAAAGCTCTGATTTAAATTCTGTTGAATTTATTTGCTTCATGAACTTGGTATAAAATTAACAACTTTCTGTTCTGAGACTGCAAGCTCTGCTGATTGTGGTATGAATTAAGCTAGCAAAGGAACTGATTGATATTCAACTATTGTAGTAATAATCAAATAAATTACCCCGTCGCAGTTCATTTGATTTGCGCTTAATTGTTAGACGAATGCCCCGTCGCCGCAGAACAAGGCGAATTTTCCCACTGCTTTTACCCATTACTCTCACAACTTGCCGTTTGACACTCCCTTGTACCATTAAGGATTTAAAGACGACGGCCCTTAAAGCCAAGAATTATTAAAGCACCAAGCTTTGAAGTTTCGGTAAATTCAAATTTTGGGTAAACTTCAGTTTATAATCTATCACTTAGATGTGTCAGCAATCACTTACAATTACGACAATGAACTATCAGGGATTAAAGATAAATTTTTTGTTCCCTACCCTATTGGGAGAAACAGAGTTTCCTGCCTGCGAAGCACTCAATCGGGACTTAGCCGGTTACATTCGCAATCAAGAGCAAAACGGGCGCAATTACTCACAATTTACCTCAGTTAACAATGGTTGGCAATCCAGCTTAAATTTCTTAGATTCTGACTTTCCTGCTATCCAAACGTTTAAGCATTTTATCAACGACCAAATCGAAATTTTTTTGAAAGAGTGGGGAAAAGTGAGTTTTAGCTCGTCTACTCCTTCAATTTTTCAATACAGCTACATGAGTTGGGCAGTTATTTTGAGACAGGGCGGTTTCCAACACGAACACGTTCATACTAAAACTGACCTTGTTGGCATCTACTATGTAGAAGTTCCTACAGTATCTCCTGCAAGAACTTCTGGCAACTTAACTCTCATCGATCCGCGCAGTGGACGAGTTAGTTCTCGCTCTAATTGGGAAACTGCCCACTATTCTATTCGCCCTAAACCCGGTATGTTTCTTTTATTTCCAAGCTTCTTACCCCATAGAGTTAATCAGGTAGAAGCTGCGGGTGAACGTATATCAATCAACTTAGATGTTAGCTTGCACCCTAGTTCTTCCCGGATTTCTCCCAAAATCTAAAATAAAGATAAACACCCGCCATGTATTGCCAAGGTATTTTAGTCTGTTAGTGTGCTTTTACCCAAATAAATGACCAAAAACCTAGGTATACTTCCTGGGAGTTATCCTCATCCATACTCCTGGGTGAGGACGCAGTGATACCAAACCGCGTGGTTTTAAAAGCTCGTTTGAGGCTAATTCAAAACTGCACAAGCGCAGCATCGCCGCTAAAATAATTTGCAGCTGGCTAACGACTAACTGCCCTGTTGGACACCTACGTATTCCCCCTCCAAACGGAAAGTAAGCGAAGGCTGGACGTGCTTGTGAGTTTTCTCCTGCAAAGCGCTCTGGAATAAAATCTTTTGGTCGTTCCCATAACTCTGCCTTTCGATGCATTGTATACGGCGATATGGAAATAATTGCTCCAGGCGGAATCATCGTCTCTCCTATTCGGTCTGCACTAATTGCCTGCCTGCCCAATATCCATGCGGGTGGGTATAAACGCAACCCTTCCATTACCACCAGTCGCATATAAGATAATTTGGAAATGTCTTTAACTGTCGGTTCGCGATCGCCAACGATTCCATCAACCTCACTATATAGTCGCTCTAGCACTTCTTGAAGCTGTACTAATTGATACATTATCCAGCATAGTGCTGTTGCCATCCCATTGTAACTATTCAACAACGTTCTGACGATAGTTGTCTTTAATTGCTTCGATACCTCGCTATTAGGCGCTACTAATCCAGCACAGCGTGCAATCCATGCCGCTATTGCATTCTGCACTTCAATAGCTTCTTGGTAGCTTTGCTTTACCGCTAGGAGTTCCGTTGCTGAAAGATTAAGCGTCAAGTATGATTGATTGGCACAGTACTCTTCTATAAAATTTGTTGCACTTACAAATGCTTCGCTCCAATCGCTAGCGTCTATATTAAATAGAATTTTGGCATTGACGCTAAACATCATCTTTTTCGTTTCGATATCAACCTGAACAGGTGCTAATTTCGAGTACTCTTGCCACTGCCAAACAGTTAATGTTGCAGCTTTGGCTAGTTCGCTGACTATGCCTTCAAATATTTCCGCTTGATTCCCAGGGGTTCTATCTAAATTCAGCAAAAAGTCGCCCCCTGGAGTATATTGTCCCGCCAACTCCGCGTATTGATGATATGGATTTTTATAGTTAGTTTGATTTTTGACGAGCACATACTCAGCTTGTTCTGGTTGATTGATCAGGAAAGCTGCTCTTCCATCTACTAGGTAAGGGACTATGTCTTCACTAGTCCGGCTCAAATTTAAGTAAAACGTTATGTAGTCCTTTTTATCTTTTATAACTCCTGGTGGAGTCAACTGAAATGCTCTTCTCATGGCAGTAATCTTTTTTTCTAGATTGTCTGCCTCATCTAAAGCGCCTTGTTTATTGTGTAGGCACATATATTGAACTCAAGTTACTAGTACCGCGTAGCGGAATTAAAAATTAAAAATTAAAAATTAAAAACCTTGAAATACGAGGTTTTTGGCTGTTTGGGATGGTAACTCTATTTCCGCCGTCATGTACTAGCTATGCAAATAGTTAATCTCAACCGCATCATTATTGATGTTTAACACTATCTACTCCCATGGTTCGCTCATTTTTTTCGGAATTAAAGAAATTGCCAAAAAATCCGTAAATCTGTATTTCATACGGATTTGAGCTATTTTATCCGATTTTCGCCAACTCCGCACCTCAGTCCGAAAATCCTCTTGTGTGGCGATTGACGTGAGCGATTGCCCAAAGGGCAATCGCTCAACATTCCGGAGTGCCTATACATTCTGCGAAAACGTAGTAACTCTTGCTTAACAAGTTACTCAAGGCTATTGACCAATCTCAAAACTTGTTAATAAGGGCACACTGACCCGAAGAGTCAGTGTGTGGAGTCTTCACTTGTATGTTGCAACTCTCCAGCAGCAAGCTATTCTGACTTGCGGTAATAGATATGCATAGTTTTAATCTACTATTGCTAGTGCTGGTGCACTGTAGTTGTAAGAAGCTGCCGCATCTGGTGCAATGTAGTTGTAAGA